>CAZXXL010000001.1:0-52928 GCA_964644635.1 uncultured Thermoanaerobaculia bacterium
CCCCGTTCAGGCCCCCGCGCCGCGGCCGCGTCGACGCCGCCGCGGACGTCGGGCAGCGGCGCCGCGATCAGCTCGCGGGCGGCGAAGGCCGCCGCCTCCCGGATGCGGGGATCGGGATCCGCCAGCGCCTGCCGGTAGATGGGCAGAAACACCGGGTCGTGGAAGTAGGCGACCCCGAGGAGAAGGCCCACGCGCTGGCGCTCGTTGGCCGGCCCGGCGCGCCACCGGCGGACCAGCTCCGCCGGCCCCGGCCAGCGCACGAGGGCGATCCTGGCGACGGCGGCACGTCCCTGTCCCGTGTAGTAGTCGCCGGGAAAGTACTGCACCGCCGCGGGAACCGGCAGCCTCGCCGTTCTTGCCGCCGCCGGCGCGGCGCCCAGGCCGGCGATCACGAGAACGACGGCTGAAACGTACCGGATCACTCGCATCCGTGCGAGGATACAGCCTGTGGAACGGAGAATAAAGCTCACCGTCGCCTATCTCGGAACGGCCTTCCACGGCTGGCAGCGCCAGGCCCGCGAGCGCACGGTCCAGGGCGAGATCGAGGCGGCGCTGGCCCGCGTCACCCGGGGCCCGAGGGTGACGGTGGTGGGCGCCGGGCGAACCGACGCCGGCGTGCACGCGCGGGGCCAGGTGGCGCACGTCGATCTCCCCGCCGCCATCCCCCCCGACGCCCTGCGCCGGGCGCTCAACGCCGCCCTGCCGCCGAGCATCCGGATCATGGCCGCGGTCCCGGCGCCGCCGGGTTTCCACGCCCGTTTCAGCGCCACCGGAAAGCGCTACGTCTACCGCTGTCACTGGGGACCCACCCGCCTCCCGTGGCGGGCACAGCGTTCGGCCCCCCTCGGCCGGCCGCCGGCCCGGGACGCGGTCCAGGCCGGGCTCCGCCTGCTCGTGGGAACCCACGACATGGCCTCCTTCTCGGTACCCGCGGCCGAGCAGCTGCGGACCGAGAGGACCCTGGTCGAGGCCAGGGCCCGGTGGGGACCGCGGGACCTGCGCTTCGACTTCGTGGGGGACGGCTTTTTGCGCTACCAGGTGCGGCGCATGGTGGGCGTCCTCCTCGAGCTCGGCCTCGGCGAGCGGACCCCGGACGAGCTCGCCGGGCTGTTGGCAGACCCCCGGCCGGGGGCCGCCGTCCGGACCGCGCCGGCCCGCGGCCTGACCCTCGAAAAGGTGTACTACCGCCCTGTGGTAGACTCCAGGCCCCTGGGGTAACTGGATGCGTCAGCTGGACGAAATCGCAAAACCCGGTACTCCCGAGCGAGCGCTCGCCGAGCGTCTCGACCCGGAGCGCCTGCCGCGGCACGTCGCCATCATCATGGACGGCAACGGCCGCTGGGCCAGGGCGCGCAACCTGCCCCGGGTGGAGGGGCACCGGGCCGGCATCCGCGCCGTCCGGGAGACCGTGGAGACCATCGCCCGGCTCGAGATCGGCGTCGTCACGCTGTACGCCTTCTCCACCGAGAACTGGAAACGCCCGCGACACGAGGTGCTCACCCTGATGAGGCTCCTCAAGGAGTACCTGCGCTCCGAGCTCGACACCATGCTCGAGAACAACCTCCGCTTCGTCCCCATCGGCCGCATCGAGCAGCTCGACGCCAGCGTGCGCCGGGAGCTGGAACGGACCGTCGACGCCACCGCCCGTTGCACCGGGTCGCTGATCCAGATCGCCCTCAACTACTCCGGGCGCCAGGAGCTCACCGACATGGTCCGGGCCGCAGTGGCGGCGGCGAGCAGGGGAGAGCTCGATCCCGGGGAGGTGGACGAGGCCTGGATCGGCGCCCACCTGGCCACCGCCGGCATCCCCGATCCCGACCTCCTGATCCGGACCTCGGGCGAGCAACGGATCTCGAACTTCCTCCTCTGGCAGCTGGCCTACGCGGAGATCTACTTCACGCCCGTGCTGTGGCCCGACTTTTCCAAGGCCGAGCTGCTCCGCGCCCTCGTCGATTACCAGCAGCGGGAACGCCGCTTCGGCGGGCTGCCGCCCACCGAGCGCAGTCTCTTCACCGCCCCCGGAGACGCCAGTGCCGGCTCGTGAAGCCCTCGCCTTCGTGGCCATCCCCATCCTCTTCGCCGTCATCGTCTGGGCGCCGGCATGGGCCTTCCTCGCCGTGGTGGGCGGCGCCGCGCTCGTGGCCGGCGACGAGCTCCTGAGCACGGCGCGGCGCGCCGGCTCCGCCTGCGGGCGCGCCCTCCCCCTCGCCCTCCTCGCGGTCGTTCTCGCCGCGGCGTGGGTCGGCGGGCCGCGGGCCCTGACGGCGGCCGTGGCCGCCGCGGTGCTCCTCATTCCCACCGCCCAGCTGGTGCACCCCGAGCGGCCGGCGGGGGCGCTGGACGGCATCGCGGTGTCCGTCTTCACCGTCGTCTACCTTGGCCTGACCGCGGCCTGCCTGGGCTGGCTGCGCCAGTTCCCGGAGGGCGCCCGCGGGGTCCACATCGTGCTCCTCTTCCTGGTCACGATCTGGGTGGGCGACTCGGGCGCCTATTACGTGGGCAGCGCCATCGGCCGGCACAAGATGACGCCGCGGATCAGCCCCAACAAGAGCTGGGAGGGGCTGGCCGGCGGCGTCGCCGCCACCTTCGCCGCCGCCGCGGCGACGCGGATCATCGCAGCCCCCGACCTCGGCTGGCGCGACACCCTGGCGGTGGCGGCCATCCTGGCCGTCGCCGCGCCGGTGGGCGATCTCGTCGAGTCCCTGATCAAGCGCGATCTCGGCGTCAAGGACTCCTCCGCCCTCCTGCCCGGCCACGGCGGGTTCCTGGACCGCACCGACTCGCTCTTCTACTCGGCGCCCCTCGTCCTCGCCTACCTGCTCCTGGCGGGGGTCATCCGGTGAAGCGCCTCGCCATCCTCGGCTCCACCGGCTCCATCGGCACCTCGACCCTGTCGGTGGTGGAGGCGTTCCCGGACCGGTTCCAGGTGGTCGCCCTGGCCGCGGGCAAGAACCTCGACACCCTCCGGGAGCAGCTCGCCCGCCACCGTCCCGCCCTCGCATCGGTGGCCGAGGCGGAGGCGGCGGCATCCCTGGCCCGCGAGTTCCCCGGCATCCACGTCGTGAGCGGGGCCGAGGGCCTGGACGAGGTGGCCTGCCATCCGGACGCCGACGTCACGGTGGGAGCGATCGTCGGCTCGGCCGGCCTGGCGCCCACCCTGGCGGCGATCCGGGCCGGCAAGGACATCGCCCTCGCCAACAAGGAGACCCTGGTGGTCGCCGGCGACCTGGTCATGGCCGAGGCCCGCCGGCGGCGGGTACGCATCCTCCCGGTGGACAGCGAACACAACGCCATCCATCAGGCCCTCCGCGTCGGCCCGCCCGAGGCCGTCAGGCGGCTGATCCTGACCGCGTCCGGCGGCCCCTTCCGTACCTGGAGCCGGGATCGCATCCGCGCGGCCAGGGTCGAGGACGCCCTCGCCCACCCCACCTGGCGCATGGGCCCCAAGATCACCATCGACTCGGCGACCATGATGAACAAGGGCCTGGAGATCATCGAGGCGCACCACCTCTTCGCCGTACCGGAAGACCGGATCGCGGTCCTCGTCCATCCCCAGAGCCTGGTGCACTCCCTGGTGGAGTACATCGACGGGACGTTGATCGCCCAGCTCGCCATCAACGACATGCGGTTCCCGATCCTCTACGCGCTGTCGTTTCCGGACCGGTTGCCGTCGCCCTACCCGGCCCTCGATCTGGCGGCCGCCGGCAGCCTCGAGTTCGAGGACCCCGACCCGGAGAAGTTCCCGGCCCTCGGGCTCGCCCGCGCCGCGCTGCGCGCCGGCGGCGAGATGCCGGCGGTCCTCAACGGCGCCAACGAGGAGGCCGTGGCCGCCTTCCTCGACCGGCGGATCCCGTTCCCGGCCGTCGCCGAGACCGTGGCGGAGGTCCTCGAACGCTGGGCGCCCCGGAACCGGCCTCTGGAGAGCATCGAGCAAGCGCTGGACGCGGATCACGGGGCGCGGATCGAGGCCCGGCGCGTCATCGAGAAATACGCCGCCGGCACGAGAGGTTGACTGTCAACGATGCTGATAAGCCTGCTCGCGTTCATCTTCGTCCTCGGGGTCCTGGTCATCATCCACGAGGGCGGTCACTTCCTCGCCGCCCGCCTGGTCCACGCGCCCGTCGACGTCTTCTCGGTCGGCGTGGGCAAGCGGATCTGGGGTTTCGAGCGCGGCGGCACCGACTACCGTATCAGCCTGCTGCCGCTGGGCGGCTACGTGCGGGTGATCGGCCTCGGCCCGGACGAGTCGTCGGTGACCGGCGCCGAGGAGGCCGAGGAGGCGCTGCTGCCGCGCTGGAAGCGGACGGTGATCCTCCTCGCCGGGCCGCTCACCAACCTGGTGGCGGCGGTGGTGCTGCTGGCCGGGGCCTTCGTGCTCGGCGTCCAGGTCCCCGCCTACCAGGGCCAGCCGCCCGTGGTCGGCTGGGTGGAGCCCGGGTCGCCCGGGGCCACCGCCGGCATCCGGGCGGGTGACCGTATCGAGGCCATGGACGGGCGCCCGGTCGGCACCTGGCGCGACCTGGAGAACACGCTCCTCACCTCCGGCGGCCACCCGGTGCGCCTCACCGTCCTCCGCGAGGGGCGGGAGCTCACGGTGCGCCTGACGCCGAAGCGGATCACCCGCTACGGTTTCGGCTACTCGGGCATCCTGCCGCCGCTGGACGCCACCGTTCACCAGCTCCAGCCCGGATCGCCCGCGGAGCACGCCGGCCTGCGCCCGGGCGACAGGATCACCGCCGTGAACGGGCAGCCCGTGAGGCAGTTCTACGATCTCATCCGCCTGATCTCGCCCCACCCCGGCGAGCCCCTGACCCTCGACGTCCTCCGCGACGGGCGCACCGTGCGCCTCACCGTCACCCCCAGGAACGTGGGCGGCGAGGGCAAGATCGGCATTCCCGTCATCTTCCCGACCCGCCTGGAAAAGCTCGGTCCCATCGCCGCCGTCGCCGCCAGCGTCCGCGAGAACGTCCGCATGACCGTCGAGACCTTCCGGGTCATCGGACGCCTCCTCAGCCGCAAGGCCTCCCTGAGCCAGGTTTCCGGTCCGCTCGACATCGCCCGCATCTCCGGGCAGGCCGCGCGCCACGGCGTCCGCTCGCTGATCTGGCTGATGGGGCTGATCTCCCTGCAGCTGGGGATCTTCAACCTGCTCCCCATCCCCATCCTCGACGGCGGACACCTGACCATCATCGCCTTCGAGACCGCGATCCGCCGGGATCTGCCCATGAAGGTCAAGGAACGCATCCTGGAGATCGGCTTCGTGCTCCTCATCCTGCTCATGGTGGTCGTGCTGTACAACGACATCTTGAAGATCCTTCCCGAAAGCGTGTACCGCTTCCTTCACGGCGGCGGCACGCCGTAGGGTGGGCCGCCCGCGGCGGACGCGGGCGGGTGTGTGGTACCTTCGTGCCGTCATGGCGAAGGCGCTTTTCAAGCACGGCCGGCGGGCCGCCCGGGACCCCGCTCGAGGCACGGGATCGGCGAGGCGGAGACCGCGCTCGAGGTGGCTCGAACGGCTCCTCCCGCTGACCCTCTTCTGCCTGTCGGCGGCCGTCGTCTTCTGGTTCGCCCTCGTCCACACCATCCACCGCGGCACCCAGACGGTGCCCGACCTGCGGGGCAAGTCGGTCGAGCAGGCGCGCACGATCCTCCACGACCGCAGCCTCGCTCTCAAGCTCGAGCAGCCCGGCGTTTTCAGCGCCAAGATCCCCGTCGGCGTCATCGCCCAGCAGGAGCCCGCGCCGGGTTTCCACGTCAAGAGCGGCGCCACGGTGACCGTCCGGCTCAGCCTCGGCGGCGAGCGCGTGGAGGTACCGGACGTGCGCGGAGAGTCGATCCAGGGCGCCGCCGGTGTGATCGAGCAGGTCGGTCTGCTCCCGGGCCGGCGGGTCGAGGTCGACGGCGGCGCCGAGGGCAACACGGTGATCGCCACCGATCCCCCCATCGGCGCGGCGGTGCCGCCGTCCACGCGGGTGGACATCCTCCTCAACCAGGCGCCGAACCGCGCCCTGTGGGTAATGCCCTCCCTCCTCTCCCACTCCCTGGGCGAGGTCCGCCGCTTCTGCCGCCGCCACCGCTTCCGCCTCGGCCAGGTGCATGCCGTGTCCTACCCCGGCGTCCCGGCGGGCCGGGTGCTGCGGCAGTACCCGCCGGCGGGCAGCCCCCTGGCTTCCTCGGATATCATTACCGTGTGGGTCAGCCAGTGACGGTCCGGATCGCTCCCTCCATCCTGTCGGCGGATTTCTCGCGCCTCGACCGGGAGATCGCCGAGGTCGAGGCCGGCGGGGCCGACCTCATCCACCTGGACATCATGGACGGCCACTTCGTCCCCAACCTGACCTTCGGCCCCCCGGTCGTCACCTGGCTCGCCCCGCGCTGCACGAAGCCCCTCGACGCGCACCTCATGGTCAGCGACCCCGACCCGCTCCTCGCGCCGCTGGCCACGGCCGGCGTGGCCCGGGTCGCCGTCCACGTGGAGGCCTGCGTGCACCTGCAGCGGACCCTGGCCGCCATCCGCGACGCCGGCATGGCCCCCGGCGTCGCCCTCAACCCGGCGACGCCGCTGGCCTTCGCGCTCGAGGCCGTGCCCTGGATCGACTTCGTCCTGGTGATGTCGGTCAACCCCGGCTTCGGCGGCCAGAGCTTCATCCCCGAAAGCCTGGACAGGATCCGCCGCCTGCGCGCGGTGGTCCCCGCCGACGAGCTCGACATCACGGTGGACGGCGGCGTGACGCCGGCCACGGCCCCGGCGATCGTGGCCGCGGGAGCCACCACTCTGGTGGCGGGCAACGCCATCCTGGGGACGCCGGACCGCGCCGCCGCCATCGCCGCCCTGCGCCGATCGGTTCGCAAAGGAGAACGCGTATGAGGAAGATCCCGGTGGCCGGCCTGCTCGTGATCCTCACCCTGGGCCTCGCGGCCTGCTCGAGCACGTCGCCCGAGGAACGCCTGGTCCAGCAGCTGGCTAACACGGACAAGAAGACTGTCTACGAGAAGGCCGAGGCGCTGTTCGCCAAGAAGAAGTACACCCAGGCGAGGAAGCTCTTCTCGTTCCTGTACGACACTTTCCCGAACGATCCCATCGGGCACAAGGCGGCCCTGCGCGTGGCCGACACCTACTACCAGTACAACGATCGGACCAACCTCACGGAGGCCCGGCTCCGGTACCGGGACTTCGCGAACCGCTTCCCCAACGACCCGGACCGCGATTACGCCTTGCTTATGCTCGGCAACACCTACACCAAGCGGAAGCTCCATCCCGACCGCGACCTCAACGAGACCCGGGAGGCAGTGAAGGCCTACCGCCAGCTCCTCAACCTCTACCCCAACTCCAAGTACGCTCCACAGGCGCGGAAGAAGCTGGCCGAGGTCCGGACCGTGCTCGCCGAGCACGAGTGGCAGGTGGCCCATTTTTACGCCCGCAACAAGATGTGGCTCGCCACCGAATGGCGGCTGGAGTACCTCAAGGAGCACTTCCCGGAATATCCGCGGATGGCCGAGGTGAACGCCGCCCTGGCCGAGGCCAAGAAGAACTACAAGGCCCACGAGGAGAGGATCCGCAAGGAGTTCGAAAAGTTCATGGCCAAACACAAGAAAAAGGAAAAGAAAAAGAAGGCCAGAGAAAAGAAAGATTGACGATGTGCACCGTGATGGGCTAATGTTGTAGGTGTTCAAACAGCCGGGAGAGGTCCTATGAAACGTACGATGTGGTTTATCATCCTGGTGAGCCTGCTACCGGCCCTGGCCGTGGCGGCGGGCGTCGCACCGCCACCAAAACCCCTCCACAAGGTGGGCGACCACTGGACGCCGTACAACCCGCCGACAGAATTCCCGGAGGGGGCCAAGGTCCATGTCATCAAGAAAGGGGATACCCTTTGGGACCTCGCCAAGGCCTACCTGGGCAACCCCTACCTGTGGCCCCAGATCTGGGAGAGGAATCCGTACATCAAGGACTCCCACTGGATCTACCCCGGTGACCCGGTGGTGATCGACATCGCCGTCCAGAAAGCCCCGCCACCTCCGCCTCCGGCCCAGACGCCGGCTCCGGCGCCCACGCCGGTGCCGGAGGAAAAGGCCTTCACCGGCGAGGCGGTTCCCCTGGGCAACACCTCGGACGTGTACTGCTTCGCCATCCTCGCCGAGCACAACGAGACCTACCCCTTCTCAATCGTCTCCGGCGAGGCCGAACCCTACCAGGACAGTTACTCCGAGGGCGACATCGTGTACATCAACGGCGGTACGGCCGAGGGGGTCAAGGCCGGTGATCGCTTCTTCGTCCTCAGCGACAAGGGCAAGCTCGAGCACCCCATATCCCACGCGGTGATGGGCACCCTGTACAAGCAGGTCGGCCAGCTCAAGGTGCTCTGTGCGCAGGAGCACTCCAGCATCAGCGAGATCGTCTCGGCCTGCGACCCCATCCTGCTCGGGGACGTGCTCAAGCCCTACAGCCCGATCCCGGTGCCGATGGCCGTCAGGACGCCGCCCCGGGACCGTTGCGATCCGGCCAGCGGGAAGCCGACCGGTTACGTCATCTACGAGAAGGACAACACGTTCACGGCCGGCGACAGCTCGCTGGTCATGCTCGACCTCGGCTCGGCGGACGGCGTCTACCCCGGGACCTTCGGGACGCTCTACAAGGACAACCCGGCGCCCGGCATGCCCCCGATCATCACCGGGGAGGTGGGCATCCTCACCACCGGCGAGCACTACTCCACGGCCAAGATCCTCAGCGCCAAGGCTCCCATCGGCCTCGGCGAACACGTGGAGATCAAGTAGGCGGGCGACGCCCGGCCGCGCGACCCCGGCGCGCCGGCCGCGTGCGGGTGGTCTGCCAAGGCTGGGTCGGGGGTTCGGACGGGGGCAGACGAATCAGGCCTTGTCGCCCTGGTCGTCCCGGTCCTTCGTCTCCTTCGGCGTGGAGGACTTCCCCTCGTCGAGGGAGTCCTTGAAGTTGCGGATACCCTGGCCAAGCCCGCGGCCCAGCTGCGGGAGCTTCGAGGCGCCGAAGATGATGATGACGATGAGGAGAATGATCAAGAGCTCGGGGAGCCCGATACTACCCATGAGAACCTCCCTCAGGGCTCGGAGTATAGCAGAGATTCCATGACGGGCCCCGGCGCGCCGAGCCTCTCGGCCGGGCCTGCGAGGCGCCGGGCGAGGGGAAGGATCCAGCCACGATAACCGTTCCGGCCCTCCAGCGTGAGCCTGGCGAAGGTTCCCAGAACCTTCAGACCCCGCTGCAGCAGGGCTTCCTCGAAACGCGAGCGCCAGCCGGCCGCAGGCGATGTCTCTTCCGCCCACCGTTCGAGCGCCACGCGGCGGCCGGCCTCGCCGAGGAGCTCGGGGAAGGCCCGCTCGCCCACCAACGAGGCCACGTCGTAGGTGTCCGGTCCGACCAGGACGTCCTGGACGTCGATCACGCCCGGCGAGCGGCCGGGCAGCAGGAACAGGTTGTTCAGGTGAAAGTCCCGGTGGCAGACCCGCCGCGGATGCCGCCCGACCCTCGCCGCCAGTCGATCCAGCCACGCCGCCGTCGCCGGCCCCGTCCGGCGGCCGAGCCACGCCCGCAGGTACCAATGTTCGAAACCCGCCAGCTCCTCGCGGAGGCGCGCGGCGTCCAGGGGACGGTTCCACCGCGGCAGGTCGTCCGGCGGGACGGCGGCCAGCACGGCCAGCGGCCGGATCAGCTCGGGCACCGCCGCCAGCCGCTCGGCGGGCGGCGTTCGCCGCAGGACGGCCTCCGCGTCGTCCGGCCCGAAGTCCTCCAGGACCGCCGATGGAGGATCCCCGGAGACGTCCAGGATGCGCGGCACGCGGATCCCGCGGCGCGCGAACCAGCGCAGGACCTCCAAGTCCGTTCTCAGGCGGTCCGCCTCCCCGGCGGGATACTCCACGCGCACGGCGGTTCGCCCGCCCGCCCCCTCGAGGCGAAAGTACCGGCGGCGCGAGGCGTCGCCAGCGAGCTCCCGCCGCACCGCCGCGGCGAGCCACCCCGGGGCGTCCGGCGCCGTCATGACCGGTCGGAGAGCCGGTCCTCGACCCACGCCGACGCCCCGCCGGCCGCCAGCGCCGGGGGCCAGTAAGCGGACCCGAGCAGCGCCGGGAGCCCGAGGAGGGCGGTGGTGACCGCCGTGGCCGCCAGGGTCAACGCCAGGCGCCAGCCGTGGACCGGCCGTTCGAGCCTCACGCCGGCCAGCAGCATGCCCGGCGTGCCCCGGCGGAGGAAAACCAGGGCGGCCGCCGACGCCGTCCACCAGGCGGCCGCGAGGCCGGCCGCCCAGGGCACGACGCCCAGGCTGGCGGGGAAATCGGCCAGCCTGAGGGCGGCCAGCGAGGCGGCGCAGGGGGCGAGCATCACCGCCAGCTCCGCCCAGGCAGCCGTCAGCAGGACCATGCGCGGCGGCGGGCCGGCGCCGGAACCCTCGTCCTGCAATCCTGCGGGCGCCTCGTCCCCGTCGCCGCCGGGCGCCTCGAAGAGCCGGTCCCAGTCGGCCGGGAGATGCTCCGGGGAGGGGGGTTCGCCGCCGCTCATCGCAGCGAGAGGCTCCCGATGAAGACCTTGAGCCGCATGTCCACCGGCCGCGCCCTGTAGGCGGCGATGAACTCCAGCACGCGCCGGGCCTCGCGGTCGCCGGGCTCGATCTTCAACAGCTGGTGGAGCTGGCTCTCCGCCCCGGTCAGGTCGTAGGAACGGAGCCGGGTGACCGCGAGATTGAAGAGATCGCGCGCCAGCTCCTTCCTGAGCTCGCCGTGATCGGGGTACCTGGCGACCAGCTCCTGGGCGATGCCGGCCGCACTCTCGTAATCCCCGTCCGCCTCGGCCTGGACCAGCGAGCCGATGAGGTTCTCGTCGCGGAGAATGCGGTTCTCGAGCGCCTTCAGACCCTCGTCCCCGGGATGCTTCTTCAGACCGGCCTCGGCCGTGCGGTAGGACGCGAGCCAGTTCCCGGCGGCGTACTGTTGTTCCGCGGTCCGTGCTTCCTCCGGCACCGGCGTCGGTGTGGGCGGCGCCATCGCGCGCCTGTACTTGGCGAGGCGCCGGGCCACCCGGGCCTGATCCGTGCCCCGGGCGCCGAAGGCCTCCAGGAGCCGCACGGCCTCCTCGGGCCGCCCCTTACGGTACAGCGCCTCGGCCCGGGCGAGCACACGATCGAGGCTCTGGGCCTGCTGCTGCCGTCCCCTGCCGGCCGTCAGTCGTGAGCCGAACCAGATCGCCAAGCCGACGACGATCAGCCCGGCCACCGCCAGCAGGACCAGCCGGAGCGAGACGACCCGTTTCGCCGCCGTCTTCACGGGCGGCGGCGGGGGCGCCGCCTCGCCGCCCAACGCCTCCCCAGCCTCCTCCAGATCCACGTCGAGCGCCTCGGCGACGGCTTCCGGGGCCATCTCCCCCGCGTCCCGCGGCCCGGCCGTCCCGGTCTCGGCGGCAGCGGCTTGCGTGTCGGCCACCGTCAGCTCCTCCAGGAGCTGGCGCGCGGCGAGATGGTCGGGCTGCTCGGCCAGGATCCCCTCCAGCACCCGGAGCGCCTTGGCCGCATCGCCCGCATCGGCGCTCTCCTGGGCCTCGAAGAACCTCTGCTCGAGGCGGCGGTCCAGCTCGTCCTGGAGCCGTCTCGCCCGGTCCACAGCCTCGTTGGCGGCCTGGTTGTCCGGGTCGATCAGATAGATCCGGGACCAGATGTCGATCGCTTCCCGGTAGTCGCCGCGCTCGAAGGCCTCCCACCCCTGTGCCAGGAGCTCCTGGATGCGGCCGCCGCCCGACGCGTCCGGGGCCGCCTCTTCGGTGACCTGGAGGACCCCGGTGCCGGCCGGGGGCTCGTCTTCGAAAAGGTCCGCGACGTCGTCGAGGTCGGTCGGGGTTCCGCCGGCCGCGGCATCGAGCTGGGCGGCGGGGGGCTCCTCCCCGATCTCGAGCTCGGAGGGGCCCTGCAGGGTGAAGGCGGCGCCGCTCTCCTCCGCCGGCGCGAAGGTGTGTTCGGATGCCGTGGGGGGCCCCTCAGGGGTCGATCCCGCCGCTCCCGCCGGCGGACCGGCCTGGACGTCGGCGAAGGAAAGCTCCGGCGCAGCGGCGGCCGTATCACCCGCCGTGACCGTCCCGGCCTCCTCCGCGGCCGGCGGCGGTCCCACACGCTGGATCTCCGCGAGCATGGGGGCGATTCCCGGGTGATGGGGGTCGATGGCCTGTGCCCGCATCAGCTGGTCGGCCGCCTCGCCCGGCCGGCCGGCGTCGAGGAGCTCGCGCGCCCGGGCCAGGAACCGGCCGATGGTCGCCTCGTCCGCCAGGGCCTTGGTCGCCTGCTCGAGGAGCCGGCGCGCCTCCTGGTTGCCCGGCAGCTCCCGGAGCACGGCCTCCGCCTTGGCCTTGGCGTCGAGGAAGCGGCGGGCGTTGAAGTCGTCCACGGCGTCGACCAGCTTGAGCCGGATGTCCTCCTCGCTGGGCGTCTGGATCTGGGAGAGCACCGCCGCCAGGTCGATGGTGGTGGCTCCCGCCTCGAGCTGCGCGAGAATGCTCCTCGCCGGCTGGAAACTGGGATCGAGGCGGAGGGCGAAATCGAGCGCGATCCTGGCTTCCTCCCGGTTTCCCTCCTGGAACATCGCGACCGCGCGCCGGAACGCGCTCAGAACGCGCTCCTGAGCATCGGCGGTCAGCTCTGGGTCGCCCGGATACACCATACGACCCGGATGGTAACCCGAAAGCCCCGGCCCACACAATACCGCCGCCGCGCGGTGCCGGCCGCCACACCCGCGGCGTGAACGACCCGGCTCAGCGAGTCTCGATGCCGAGCTGCTTGAGCTTGCGGTGGAGGTGGGACCGTTCCAGGCCGAGCTGCCTGGCCGCCCGGGTGACGTTGCCCCCGCAGCGGGCGAGAACGTCGCTGATGTACTCGCGCTCGAACCGGGCCCTGGCCTCGCGCAGGGGCAGGATCTCGCCCTCGCCGGTCACCGGCCGGCGGGGAACGCCGAGATCCAGGAATCGCAGGTGCTCGGCGCGGATCTCGTCCTCCGGGACCATGATCACCAGCCTCTCGACGACGTTCCTCAGCTCGCGGACGTTTCCCGGCCACGAGTAGGCCATCAGGCGATCCAGGGCTTCCCGGGAGAAGCGCTTGGGACGCGAGCCCGTGGTGCGGACCACCTCGCTCATGAACTCCTCGACGAGCACCGGGATGTCCTCCCGCCGCTCCGACAACGGGGGAACGACGATGGGGATCACGTTCAGGCGGTAGAAGAGGTCCTTGCGGAAGCGTCCGGCCTCGATCTCCGCCTCAAGGTCCTTGTTCGTGGCCGCGATGACCCGCACGTCCACCGTGATCTCCCGGCTCCCGCCGAGGTGCGTGAACCGCTGCTCCTGGAGGACGCGCAGCACCTTGGCCTGGGTGAGCAGGCTCATGTCCCCGATCTCGTCCAGGAACAGGGTGCCGCCGTCGGCCAGCTCGAACTTGCCCCGTTTGGCCTCCACGGCGCCGGTGAAGGCGCCCTTGAGGTGGCCGAAGAGCTCGCTCTCGATCAGCTCCGACGGGATGGCTGCGCAGTTGACCGCCACGAAGGGCCCGGCGGCGCGCCGGGAGTGCCGGTGGAGCAGCCGCGCCACCACCTCCTTGCCGGTCCCGTTGGCGCCGGTGATGAGCACCCTGCCGCCGGTGGGGGCCGCGGTCAGCACCTGGCGGCGCAGCTCGCGAACGGCCGGCGAGTCGCCGGACAGGTGGGGCTCCCCCTCCTCCGCGAGCACCTCGCGCATGCGGCTTTCCAGCCGCGATTGCTCGAGGGCGTTGCGGACGCTGACCACCACCCGGTCGTAGCTCAGGGGCTTTTCCAGGAAGTCGTGGGCCCCGGCCTGGATCGCGGCCACCGCCTGCTCGGCCGAGGCGTGGCCGGAGATCACGATCACCGGCACCCGGTGACCGTCCTGCCGGAGGCGGTTCAACACCTCGACGCCGTCCATGCCGGGCAGCCAGATGTCGAGGAGGACGAGATCGTACAGCTCGCGCTCCACGGCCTTCAGGGCCTCCTCGCCCGAGGCCGCCGCGTGCACCTCGTACCCCTCGTCGCGCAGGATCTGGCCGACGAGCTCGCGGATCCCGGGCTCGTCGTCCACCACGAGGATGGAATCACGGCGCATCGGATCCCTCCCGCCGGGCCGGCGTCGATCCGCGCAGCGTGATCCTCACCCGGGCGCCGTGGGGATCGCGATTCTCGAGGTTCAGCGTGCCCCCGTGATCCGTGACCACGCGGTAGACCAGCGCCAGCCCCATGCCGGAGCCCCTCCCCTTCGTGGAGTAGAACGGCTGCAGCAACATCTCCATGTCCTCGGTCGGAAATCCCGGCCCGGAGTCCTCCACCTCGATGACCACGTCGTCGCCGCGCCTGGCGGCGCGGATGCCGATTTCGCCGCTTTCGCCGACCGCCTCCATGGCGTTGTCGAGGAGGTTGACCATCACCTGACGCAGCAACACCGGATCGGCCACCGCCCGGATCTCGTCGCCGGGCAGGTCGAGCTCGATCCTCACCCCGTCGCGCAGGTCCCGGTAGAGGGCGGCCGTTTCTTCGAGCAGGCCGCTGATGGAGATCGGCCGCGGATTGACGGCCGGCATCCGCGCGTAGCGGTGGAAGGCGTCGACCAGCTCTTTCAAGCCGGCCACGTGGGCGATGATGGCGCGGCAGCCGGTGACCACCACCTCGCGCACGGGCTCCGCCATGCCGGTGGAGTGGCGCTGGATCCGCTCGGCGGCGAGACGGATCGGGGTCAAGGGGTTCTTGATCTCGTGGGCGATCCGGCGCGCGACCTCGCTCCAGGCGGCCTGGCGCTGGGCGCGGATCAGCCGGGTGAGGTCGTCCATGGCGACGACCCAGCCGCCGGTGGGCAGGGGCTCCGTCGTCACCTCCAGGTGGCGGACCACGCCGTCCACCTCGAGATCGATCTGTCTCACGCCGCGGCCGGCGGGGCCGGAGAGGCACTCCAGGAGCTGTTCCATCCCCGGCCCGGCGAGCTCGCCGGTGGGGTGCCAGGTCCCCGCCCAGTCCGGGCGGCCCAGCAGCCGGGCGGCCGCGGGGTTGGGGCGGAACCGCTGCCGGGCGTGATCGAGGGTCAGGACGCCGGTGGGGATGGTGGCCAGGAGGACCGCCAGCTCCTGGTTCGAGGCCCGGATCTCGTCCTCGGTGGAGCGCACCCGGCGTACCATGCGGTTGAAGGAGTGCACGAGGACGGCGACCTCGTCGCTGGCCGGGACCGAAACCTCCTCCAGCTGGTTGCCCTCGGCCACGCGTTGGGTGGCGGCGGCGACCGCGAGCAGCGGCTCCGTGAACCGCCGGGAGAGGTAGAGCCCCACCCACACCGTGGCGAAGAGCAGGAGGAGGGTGATCGCGAGGAAGACCAGCACCGTCGTCGAGGTGATGGTCCCCCGCTCGAGCTTCATCTCCTGGAAGGTGGCGTACGCCGCCGTGGCGCGCTCCAGGTGGAGGAGAACCTCCCGCGGCAGCATGTCGCCGACCACCACCACCAGGCGGGTCCCGGGGATCGGGGTCCACGCCCGGATCAGGAGCCCCCCCCGCCAGCGGTCGGCGCGCCGGCCGGTGCGGTGCAGCTCGCGCGCCTTGAGCGGCGGCAGGGAGCGGGGGATGCGGCGCGGGTTCGTGACTGCCTGGACGAGCTGCGGCCCCCGGTACACCGCGATCAGGTCGACCCCGAGCAGCCGGTTGAGCTCCTCGATCCGGCGCGGGCTCCGGTTGCGCCGGAGGCTCGACGCCGCCGCCTCGGCCTGGCGCTGGAGCCGGTCCTCGATCAGCGCCCGCAGCTCGTCGGTGACGGCCGCACCCCCCTGCAGGACCTCCTCCACGGGGGCCGAGAACCAGCGGTCGATGGACCGCTGGAGGAAGTTGGTCGCGATCAGGAAGATGAGGATCACCGGCAGGAAGCTCAGGCCGACGTAGGTGAGCACGAGCTTGGTCCTGAAGCGGGTGCCGAGGACGCCGCTCCTGCGCTCCAGTGTGAGGCGGACCACGTTGCGGAGGAGGATGAAGAGCAGGATCAGGATGAGGGAGATGTCCAGGTACCAGAGGACGAAGAGCAGGAGCCGGTTGGTAAGCTCCCGCGGCGAGGCGACCTGGGCCCGCTGGGCCAGGTAGGCGGCCCCGAGGGAGAGCAGCAGCAGCGACGCGAAGGTCAGGATCAGGAAGCGATTCTGCCTCCGGTACCGGTGCCAGGCGTGGATCCACTGGCTCACTGCTCACCCTCGATCGCCACCGTGACCCAGTCCGTCCCCCGGGAGGTCGGGAAGACGAGCCACGTCGTCCCGGTGGAGAACACCGCCCGGCACTTCAGCCGCAACGCGTGGCGGGTTCCCGGCAGGAGGAGCCGGATCGGGGGCGGCGACCGGAGCCAGGCCAGGGCCACGCCGGGATCCGCGGTTTCCCGGGCCTTCATGATGACGTCGTTGAGCAGGAGCTCGCAGCGATACCGCCCGGTGACCGGGTCGAACCGCACGGTGGAGACCACCCGTCCCTCCCAGATCTTCGGGTCCCAGATCACCGCCCGGCGGCGGCGAACCTGGACGGGGTAGACCACGTTCACCTGGGCTCCCGAAGGCAGCGCGTCGCTGATGGTCCGAGGAAGCGCGCCGTGCAGCACGAGGCGGACCTCCAGCGCGCCGCCCACCCGGCGAGCCCGGACCTCCAGCGCGCCGGAGACGCTCCTGGCGGCCGCCATCGGCTCCTGACCGGAAGGGCCGGCGGCCGGCGGCGATGGGGGGACCACGAGGCCGAGGCCGAGCAGAAGCGCCACGATGCCGTGCATCTGTTGCAATTTTACCACAGGGGGGACGCGCACGAATGAATCGGGGGTACGGCTCGCCGTACCCCCTCGTGGACCGCCGAAGCGGATGCGTGGTCGAGATTACAGGGCGAACGCCGCCGGTGCCTCCGCCTCCAGGGCGTAGGGCATCACGAAGGTGTCGCTGAAATCCCCGCCGACGATCTCCCAGCACTCGGGCCGGGAGAGGATCTCCCGCACCAGCCGCGCGTGGAGGGCGTGACCGGCCTTGTGGGCGGTGACGTTGGCCAGCAGCGGGTACTCGAGCAGGGCGAGATCGCCGATGAGGTCGAGGACCTTGTGACGGACGAACTCGTCCGGGAACCTGAGCTCCCCCGACACCACCTCCCGGTCGTCCACCACGACGCAGTTGCTGAAGGAGCCGCCGAGGGCGAGGCCGCGGCTCTTGAGGTACTTCACGTCCTTGAGGAAGCCGAAGGTCCGCGCCGGCGCCACCGCGCTGGTGTAGACCTCCGGGGTGATCACCGCCACGTAGCGCTGATACCCGACGATGGGATTGTCGAACGAAATCCGGTAATCGACGGAGAGCTCGTCCGCGGGCTCCACCCGGATCCACTTCTCCCGGTCCCGGACCTCGATGGGCCGGGTGATGCGGACGGCGGTCGCCGGGCGGTTCAAGGTCCGGATCCCGGCCCGCTGGAAGAGCTCCACGAACCCCAGCGCCGAGCCGTCCAGGATGGGGATTTCCTCGCCGTCGAACTCGACCAGGGCGTTGTCGATCTCCATCCCGCGGAAGGCGGACAGGAGGTGCTCGACGGTGGAGACGGCCACCTCGCCGAGGCCGAGGCGCGTGGCGAAGGCGAGATCCTGGGCGTGGTCCACCCGCGCCGGGATGGCGACTCCGGTGTGCCGGCTTTGAAACACGATGCCGTGGTCCGCCGGGGCGGGACGGATCCAGAGCTGGGTCTCGAGGCCGGAGTGCAACCCGACTCCCCGCTGGGTGACCTCGGTCTCGATGGTGGTCTGCAGACGCATCCTTCCTCCCTCGGTCCCCGTATAGCAGGTTCCGTGCCATCTCCGCCATCTCACGTATCATTCGTGGATGCAATACTTTCCACGATGTGGACAGACTCTCGAGCCGGGGTGGACTGTGGGATCGCGCCCACACATGTTGCATCGGCGCAACAGTACGGGGTGACGCATCGCCGGCGTCGGGAGATCGCGGGCACACGGCCTGGGTTACGGCGTACAATGTCCTTTGAAGCTACCGCTCGTACCGGGCGAGAAAGGAGGGTCCGCGTGGCGGAGATTCCCGGCTGGTCCCCCGAGCTGGAGCGTTCCTTCAAGAAGGTGCTCTTTCAGTTCCTGGAGGACATCCACTCCACCAAGGCGGCTCTCTACCTCCTGTCCGGGGACGGGTCGTACCTGCTCGTCACCCAGTACGGGTTCGGCCGGCGCGACAGGCTGGCGGCCGAGTACGCTCCCCAACACCCCGTCGTCCTCAAGGCCCGAGAGCTCAGGAACGAGCCGCGGGCCTTCCGCCTGCCGGACGAATTCCCCGAGGTGGCGGCCTACCTCGAGGCGGCCGGCACCGGTCACCTCCTCCTGGTCCCGCTCTTCGCCGCCTCGCGGGTCTTCGGCTTCGTGGACGCCCGCGACAAGGGCGGACGGAGGCCGTTTCTCCCCGCGGACCTCCGGCGCGCCAGGGCGATCGGCCGGGCGCTCATCGACCTGTTGGCCCGGTGCGGGATCTACCCGGAGCTCGAGGCCGAGACCGGCGGGCCGGCCGCCGAGGAAGAGGCGGCCGCGGGCCGGATCGAGCCGGCCGGGAACGGTCTCGACCCGGTGGGGATGGCGGACGTGTGTGCGGTCCTGCAGCGGGTGGTCCCCGGGCGCGCCGGCCTGGCGTGCGTCACCGTCATCGACGATGCCGGAGCGGGCTCGATCGTCTTCGCGGCCGGGCAGCCGGAGGCCGCGGAGCTCACCGCCCTGCGCCGCCACCAGTCGGAGGTGCTCAAGCGGCGGCACCTCGGCCCGCCCCCCGACACGGCGTGGAACCAGCGGGTCCTCCTCAGGCCGGGCCGCCGGCCGCCGGGCGCCGCGCGCACCGTCGCCACCGATGTGCTGCTCGAGGCTCCCGGGTGGTGCCTGGTGGGGTCGGTGGTCACCGACCGGACGCCGGGTGAGGCGGAGGACCTGCTCGGCGGGATCCGGGAGGCCGCCGGGCGGGCCCGCCGGGATACCGGGCTCCGCTACATCGGCCGGCTGTACGCCCGTTCCCTGGTCGAGCCGCACCGGGCGCGGGCGCCGGAGCTCGTGCAGCATCTCGAGGCCGTCTCCCGGCTGGCCTGGCGGCTCTCCCTCTCCCTGGGCCTGGACGAGGCCCGCGCGGAGGAGGCCGCCGTGGCGGGTCTCGTCCACGATCTCGGTCTCGCCGACCTGGCGGGACGGCGGGTGCTCCGGCACCCTTCGCCGGGATCGGAAGAGCACCGGCTCTACCGCAGCCACGTGGAGACGGGCGCCGAGAAGCTCCGCACCGCCGGTTTCATCGATCTGGCTGCCGTCGTGCGCCACCATCACGAGCGCTGGGACGGCGGCGGATACCCGGACAGGCTCGCCGGCGAGGCCATCCCCCTCCTGTCCCGAATCACTCACGTGGCCGAGGTCTACGACGTTCTCGTGGCGAAATACAGCTACCGGAACCCGGTGGAGCCCGGCAAGGCCCTGTCGATCATGCGCGCGGCCGCGGGGCACCAGTTCGACCCGACCATCGTGGAAGCCCTGGCCCAGATCGTGGCGACCCCATGAAACGGGAACGAACCGTCCTCGCCGTCAACCGGAAGGCCCGGCACCTCTACCACATCCTGGAGACGGAGGAGGCCGGGATCGAGCTCCTGGGCACCGAGGTCAAGGCCGTTCGCGCGGGCCACATCAACCTCAAGGAGGCCCACGTCCGCTTCGAGGCCGGGGAGGCCTATCTGGTGGGCTGCCACATCAGCCAGTACGAAAGCTCGGGTTACGAGTCCCACGACCCGGTGCGGAAGAGGCGCCTCCTCCTGCACAAGCGCCAGATCCTCCGCCTGGCCGGCAAGGTCCGGGAGAAGGGTCTGACCGTGATCCCGCTCCGGGTCTTCCTGGACGGCAACTGGATCAAGGTGGAGATCGGCCTGGTCCGCGGCAAGCACCTGCACGACAAGCGGGAGACCCTGCGCCGGCGGACCCTCGACCGCGAGGCCGAGCAGGCCATCAAGGAACGGCGGTGACGGAATCCGGCGGCCGGGGCCGGTGTTGACCGGGAACGATGCGCGACGTAATCTCCATCCGCGGCGCCCGGGAGCACAACCTCGCCAACATCGACGTGGACATTCCCCGCGACCGGCTGGTCGTGATCACCGGGGTGTCCGGCTCCGGGAAGTCCTCCCTGGCCTTCGACACCCTCTTCGCCGAGGGTCAGCGCCGCTACGTTGAGTCCCTGTCCGCCTACGCCCGGCAGTTCCTCGAGCAGATGGAGAAGCCGGACGTGGACACCATCGACGGCCTCTCCCCCGCCATCTCCATCGAGCAGAAGACCACCTCCCGCAACCCGCGCTCCACGGTGGGAACGGTCACCGAGATCTACGACTACCTGCGCCTGCTCTGGGCCTCGGTGGGCGTGCCCCACTGCCCGGCCTGCGACATCCCCATCCGTCCCCAGACCCTGGACCAGATGGTGGACCGGGTGCTGGCGCTGGAGCCGGGCACGCGCTTCCTCGTCCTGGCGCCGGTCGTCACCGCCCGCAAGGGGGAGTACCGGAAGCTCTTCGACCAGATGGTGCGCGAGGGCTTCGTCCGGGCGCGGGTGGACGGCGCCGTCGTCGAGGCCGCCGATCCGCCGGAGCTGGACCGGAAGCGCAAGCACACCATCGAGGTGGTGGTCGACCGGCTCTCGGTCCGGGAAGGCATCCGCAGCCGCCTGGCCTCGTCTCTGGAGACGGCGCTCAGGGTGGGTGACGACCTCGTCCGCGTGGCGCCGGTCGGCGGCGAGGAGATCGTGCTCTCCGCCCGCCACGCCTGCCCGCGCTGTGGTTTCTCGCTGGCCGAGATCTCGCCGCGGCTTTTTTCCTTCAACTCCCCCCAGGGCGCCTGCCCGGAGTGCTCGGGTCTGGGCTTTTTGCGCGAGGTGGACCCCGAGAAGCTGATCGTCGATCCCGAGCGCTCCCTCGCCTCCGGCTGCCTGGCGGTCCTCCAGCAGGGATCAGGCTCCTGGCACAGGCAGCAGCTCGAGCAGCTCGCCGAGCAGGCCGGGTTCGACCTCCACACCCCGTGGCGGCGGCTTCCCGAGGACGTCCGCCGCCTGATCATGTTCGGCAGCGAGGGCGAGCTGGACTTCACCTGGCGGGGACGGCGCGGATCCTACACCTACCGGGACCGGTTCGAGGGCTTCGTTCCCCGGCTCGAGCGACGCTACCGCGAGACCGGTTCCGAGGAGGTCCGCCGGGAGCTGGAGCGCTTCATGTCCTTCGCCCCGTGCCCGGCGTGCGGCGGGGCGCGCCTGCGCCCGGAGGCGCTGGCGGTGCGGGTCGGCGGCAGGAGCCTGGCCGAGGTGACCGCCCTGTCGGTGCGGCGGGCCAAGGAGTG
Source organism: uncultured Thermoanaerobaculia bacterium (assembly GCA_964644635.1). Lineage (GTDB taxonomy): Bacteria > Acidobacteriota > Thermoanaerobaculia > Thermoanaerobaculales > Sulfomarinibacteraceae > CAZXXL01. The sequence goes on from CAZXXL010000001.1 coordinate 21,383, forward strand.
GTTCGAGGCACTCGAGCTCGGCGAGCGCGACCGTGCCATCGCCGCCAAGATCCTCGAGGAGGTGCGCGACCGCCTGGGTTTCCTGGTGGCGGTCGGCCTCGACTACCTGACCCTCGACCGCATGGCCGGCACCCTCTCCGGGGGCGAGAGCCAGCGCATCCGCCTCGCCACCCAGGTCGGATCCAAGCTGATGGGCGTGCTCTACGTCCTCGACGAGCCCTCCATCGGCCTCCACCAGCGCGACAACCGGCGCCTCCTCGACACCCTCCTCGGCATGCGCGACCTCGGCAACACGGTGGTCGTCGTCGAGCACGACGAGGAGACCATCCGCACCGCCGACTGGGTCATCGACCTCGGACCCGGCGCCGGGAGCCACGGCGGCCGGGTGGTGGCCGAGGGCCCGCCGGAGGCGATCGAGAAGAACCCGGCCTCCCTGACCGGCCGCTACCTGGCCGGCGAGCTCCAGATCCCGGTGCCCGCGACGCGCCGTGCCGGCAACGGGCAGGTGCTCACCGTCCGTGGCGCGGCCGAGCACAACCTCAAGGCCATCGACGTCGACTTCCCGCTGGGACGCTTCATCTGCGTCACCGGCGTCTCCGGCTCCGGCAAGTCGACCCTCGTTAACGAAGTCCTCCACAAGGCGGTGGCGCGTCGCCTGTACGGCACCCTGGCCCGGCCCGGGCGCCACGCCGGCATCGAGGGGGCCGACCTTCTCGACAAGGTCATCGCCATCGACCAGAGCCCCATCGGCCGCACCCCCCGCTCCAACCCGGCCACCTACACCAAGGTCTTCGACCCCATCCGCCAGCTCTTCGCCGGAACCACCGAGGCACGGGCGCGGGGGTACCGCCCTGGCCGCTTCAGCTTCAACGTCAGGGGCGGCCGCTGCGAGGCCTGCCAGGGCGCCGGCCGGCTGCGGATCGAGATGCATTTCCTGCCCGACGTCTTCGTCACCTGCGACGTCTGCCACGGGCGGCGCTACAACCGCGAAACCCTTGAGGTCCGCTACCGCGGCCTCAGCATCGCCGACGTCCTCGACCTCACCGTCGAGCAGGCGCGCGAGCTCTTCGCGCCGGTGCCGCGCATCGTCCGCATCCTCGACACCGTCATCGCCGTCGGCCTCGGCTACCTCCGGCTCGGCCAGCCCGCGACCACCCTCTCCGGCGGCGAGGCCCAGCGCATCAAGCTCTCCCGGGAGCTCGCCAAGCGGGCCACGGGCAGGACCCTCTACCTCCTCGACGAGCCCACCACCGGCCTGCACTTCGACGATATCCGCAAGCTCCTCGCGGTCCTCCACGCCCTGGTCGATCGCGGCAACACGGTCATCGTCATCGAGCACAACCTGGACGTCGTCAAGACCGCCGACTGGATCATCGACCTCGGCCCGGAAGGTGGTGAGGACGGCGGCCGGATCGTCGTCGCCGGCACCCCGGAGCAGGTGGCCGCCTGCGCCGGCTCCTACACCGGGCAGTTCCTCAAGAAAGTCCTCGCCAAGCCCCCGCGCGAGGCGCCGTCTTCCCGCTCCGGCCGCGCCGCGCCCCGTCGCGAACCCCGGGCCTGATCCGCCCCCAGGCCCTTCACCGGCCGCCGACCCGGGAAGCGAAGCCCGCGCCTCGCGTCTCCGGCGTGATTCTCCGGTCTCTGGTATGATCCAGCCAACTTGGTCATATGATCAGTTCAAGAGGCGAGGAGATTCCCGTGCTGTGGAGGGTCGCCATCAGCATCGCCCTGCTTGCGCCGGCCATACCGGGCGCGGCGCAGGGCGGCGAGCCGCTCTGGTCCGCCGGCGCCTTCCACTTCCGCTGGCGAACGACCGATGGCAGGCACGGACACATCGCGGACTGCCGGACCGAGGCATGTGACCGGGCGGACCTCGCTCGCGGCAACCTCGACAACGCATTCGGCCTGCGTCTCGGCCTGGAGGCCCCCGTGACCGGGTACGGCGCGTTCCGGCTGCTCGCCGGCGTCGAGGGGCAGGTGCTCTTCACCGAGTACAACCTCTCCCAACGCGACGTCACCATCGGCGAGCTCGACGGCGTCCTCGGCGGCGCCCTGGATCTCGGGCCCATCGAGCTGCTCGTCCGCACCGGCGCCGGGGGCGTGCTCAACTCCGGCGGCCGCGGCGGGCTCGGGCGGTTCGTCGAGGGCGCAATCGGGCTCCCGGTCCACCGGCGGATCTCCGCCCGTGTCGGATTCCGCCGCGCCTGGCACGCCGGTCCGTCCACGGACGAGGTCTCCCTCTCCGTCCTCCTTCGACCCCGCGAGGCCGCCGGCCACGGGCGCTGGAACATCGGCTGGTCGGTCGGCGCCAGCCGACCCGGCGCCCTCGTCGGTGACGACCTCTCCCTCTCCGCCGCCCCGGCATGGGAGCTGAGCGTCTTCCGGATGATCGGTGAGTCGCCGTACCGTCTGGGCCTCGGGATCGGCTCCACGGGCCAGGAATCGGCGGTGAGAACCGTTCGCGGCGACGTCCCGGGCAACCAGCGGGGCAAGGAGATCTTCGACCTCACGCTCCTCGCCGACCGTTCCGTGGGACGCACCGGCGGGATTCGCTGGCGGGCCGGACTCGGTGTGCGCGTCGCTCGCTGGCGGGACCGGGACTCTCTTCTCCTCGATGCGGGGGGTTCGCCCGTCGACGCGGGCACCGAGGCCGCCGGCCTGGCGTCGCTCGCGGCGCGGCTCGAGATCGGCGAGAGTCTCGGCCTGGTGGGAAGGGCCGAGCAGGTCTACTGGCCGTCCCTCGGGCTCGGCGAGGTGCGGGTCATGCTCGGCCTCGAGGCCGGAGCCAGCGAACCCCCACCACGGCCGGTCGCTCCCGGCCGAGCCTTCTCGGCCGACGAAGGTCCCCCGTTCCTGAAGCGGCTCGCGGTCGACTTCGGGGATTTCTGGGCGACCGGGTGGCACATGAACGCGAGGCGCTGGCGCTCCCTCGGCTGGGGCTCGGCGGCGGTCGCCGGCGCCTTCCTGGTCGACAACGAGGTGCGTAGCGCCGTCCAGCGAGCACGGTCAAGGTCCAGCGACCGCCTGGTGGACGATCTCCGTCCCCTCGGGAACCAGGTCGGCGCCCTGGGCGTCATCGGCCTCATCTGGCTGGGCGGACGGGTCGCCGGTGACGCGGACGCCGAAGCCATCGGGGAGGACGCCCTCGAGGCGACGATTTTCTCCGGCTTCTTCGTCGTTCCGGCCCTCAAGGCGGCGGTCGGCCGCGCCCGCCCCGACGCCCGCCTCGGACACGCCCATTTCGAGCCCTTTTCGGGCGCCGACGCCTTCCCCTCCGGCGAGGCCGCGCAGGCCTTCACCATCGCCTCCGTGGTCGCCGGGCACGCGCGGGCTCCCTGGGTGAAGATCGCCGGTTGGGGCCTCGCGGGGGTACTCGCCTACGGACGCGTCCACCTCGATCGCCACTGGACCTCGGACGTGGTCGCCGGCGGCCTCATCGGCGCCGCGATCGGCAGCTGGGTGGCCGCGCGGCGGGGCCGCGGGCGGCCCGCCGACCGCGGGTCCCCACGGGTGACCGTGCTTCCCGCCCCGGGCGGGATCGAAGTCAGGGGGTTCCTGTCATGGTAATGCGATCCTTCGCCCGGCGTCTCACCGGCGTCCTTCTCCTGCTCCTGGGCGCCGCGACCGCTTTCTCACAGACCGCGCGGCGAGAGCCCCGCTGGTGGGGGCCGGTCGCGGTCGATCCCCTGCGCTTCGCCTCCCTCCCGTTGAGCTTCGAGGAGGCCGTGAGACCGGCGCCCGGCCGGTGGAAAGCGTCCTTTCCAGCGGCGTACTTCAACCTCTGGTCCGGCAGCTGGCACACCGGCATCATCCATCGCGAGTTCGGGCTCCGCGGCAAGCCGCTCAGCCCCTGGGAGCTCAGGACGCTGGAGCGGCGCCACCCGAACGACGCCATCTATCGGCTCGACGTGGAAGGATGGGTGGGACGCCTCGCCCTCGCCCGCGGCCTGGGGCACGGCCTCGGTCTGGTGGTCGACGTGCCGTGGATCCAGATCGGCGCGCCGCGCTGGGACGCCATCTCGGAGCGTTTCCACCAAGTGCTCGGCCTGAGCATGGGAGACCGCGGGTTCATCGCCAACGGCCAGACGCTCGTTTACATCCGCGGCCTGGATCGCGATCGGGTCATCGAGGGTTGGCGGGAGCTTAACGGCTCCGGGCTCGGCGACGCCCGCCTGACCGTCAACGGGTCCCTCGGCCGATGGCTCGGGGGGCGCCACACGTGGGCGCTGTCGCTGGAGGCACCCACCGGCGGCGAGGGCACGCTGCGGGGAAGCGGCGGCTGGGACCTCGGGGCACGGTGGTTCGGCAGCTGGCGGCTGAGGACGGCGACCCTTCGCCTCGCGGCCGGCTACACCCGGCTCTCCACCTCGGGAACGTTCCTGGGCGCCGAGCGGTCCGACACCTGGCACGTGCTCGGCGCCTACCTGCGTCCCGTCGGCGCCGTGAGCACGCTGATGGCGGGGCTCAGCTTTCACACCTCTCCGCTCAGCCGGTTCACCGACGCGAAGCCCGGTGATCCGTCGCTGGTCTTCGACCTCGGGTGGGGCTTCGATCTCGGCGAAGGCTATCGCCTGGAAGCCGCCGTCATCGAGGACGTCACGGCCATCGGTACGGCTCCCGATATCGTCTTCCAGGTACGGCTGGTGGTCGTACCCGGCCGCGGCGCGCGGAGATGAGGCTCCCGGGGAAAAGAACCTTCCCCCCGGTGATATACTGATCGGTAACGAAGAAAAACGAGAGGGGGGTCACGATCCGGCCTCGGGGGACAGGGTCGGCGGAGCGTCTTTTCCGGCGGTCTATCTGTCACGAGATTATTCGTCATTCATTGAGAAAGAAAGGACATGCACCATGGTCAGAACCTCGAGATTCTCCCTCCTTCTCGTGTTCCTCGTCGGCCTGCCGCTGACCGCGGCGGCCGGCACAAGGAGCGGGACCACCGTCGTCCACAGGGCCGGTGTCGCCGGCTTCCAGGTGCCGGGGCGCACCTTCACCGAGGACGAGCTCCAGCCCCGCGCCGGGCTGCCGATGGATCGTTCCTTTCAGAAGTTCGGCACCGGCGACATCAGCCCGGCCAGGGTTCCGGCGGCCCACGTGCCCAGGCCGGCCACGGCCGCCGTGATGAAGGCGCCCCCCGGAGTGCTCGGCTTCGACGGGCTGACGGTGCTCGAGCAGGGGCTCGCCAGCGGCTTCGCGGTGGAGCCGCCCGACCAGGCGCTGGCCGTAGGCCAGGGTTTCGTCCTCGAGGGCGTTAACCTGGCGATCCGGGTCTACGAGGCCGCCACCGGCGCGCCGCTGACACCGGCGGTCGACCTCAATACCTTCTTCGGCCTTTCCGCCGACGACTTCACGTCGGACCCGAAGGCGTACTACGACGACCAGACCCAGCGCTGGTTCGTGACCATCCTCCAGATCGACCCCAACTTCACCGCGGCGCACACCATGGTCGCGGTCAGCGACACCAACGATCCGGCCGGGAGCTACACGATCTACTCGGTGGACGCCACCGATGCCGCCACCCCCGGCTGCCCCTGCTTCGGCGACCAGCCGCTGATCGGCGCCGACGCCAACGGCTTCTACATCAACACCAACCAGTTCTCGCTGATCACCGGTCGCTTCGTGGGCACCGAGATCTTCGCCCTCGACAAGGCCGCCCTCGTCGCCGGCGCGCCGACGGTCAACGAGCAGGACTTCCTGCTGACCTCCAGCGTGTTTCCGGTCTTCTACTCCCTGCAGCCGGCGACGGTCCCGCCCGGCGGAGTGTTCGAGACGGCCCAGGGTGGCACCGAGTACCTGATGGGCTCCCTCGACGACTTCAACACCCTGACCGACCAGATCGTGGTCATGGCGCTCACCAACACCGGCTCCCTCTCCACGACGCCCGACCTGACGTTGCACCGGGTGATTCTCCCGAGCCAGGTCTACGGGCCGACGCCGGCCGCGGAGCAGCCGCTGGTGCCGGTCGCGCAGTACGACCCCGTCCTGCCCCTGGCCGCCCTGCTCAGGAGCCTCGGTTTCAACGCCCACGAGGAGCTCGTCGACACCAACGACGACCGCATGGCGCAGGTGGTGTTCGCCGACGGCCATCTCTTCGGCGCCCTGGGTACCGTGGTGCAGACGGCCAACGGCCCGCCGCACGCCGGCATCGCCTGGTTCGCCGTGAGCCCGGGCTTCGACGGCGGCGGCCGGCTGACCGCCGCGATGGCCAACCAGGGCTACCTGGCCGTGAACGGGCAGAGCCTGACCTACCCCTCCATCGGCATGAACGCCGCCGGTCAGGGGATCATGGCCTTCACCCTCGTCGGTCCGGGCTTCGACCCGAGCGCCGCCTACGCCCCCATCGACGTCAACGGCACCGGCGCCGTGCACGTTCTCGCGCCGGGGGTCGCACCGGACGACGGATTCTCCGGGTACGAACCCTGGGGCTTCCGGGTCGGCCGCTGGGGGGACTACTCGGCAGCCGTGGCGGACGAGACGGGCGCCATCTGGGTGGCCACCGAGTACATCCCGGCCAAGCCGAGGGCGACCTTCGCCAACTGGGGAACGCGGATCAGCGTCATCACGCCGTGATCCCGGGCCGCGGGCCGGGGTGCAGCCGGCGCCCCGGCCCGGACGGCCGGCTCACGCCAGGATGGAGTAGCCGCCGTCCACGACCAGCGTCTGGCCGTGGATCATGGAGGCGAAGTCGGTGCAGAGGAAGACGACGGCGTTGGCCACGTCCTGGGGATCGAGGACACGGCCGGCAGGGGTGCGTTCGCGGGCCGCCTGCAGCATCTGCTCGCGGTTCGGGAAGTGACGCAGGGCGTCGGTGTCGACGGTCCCGGCCGAGACCGCGTTGACCCGCACGCCCCGCGGACCGAGCTCCGCCGCCAGGTGCCGGACCATAGACTCGAGGGCGGCCTTGGAGGCGCCCACGGCCGTGTAGTTCGGGATCGCCCGGATCGCCCCCAGGGACGACACCGCGACCACCACCTTGCCGCTTCCCGGCGGCAGTTTGATGAACTCCTGGACCAGCGGCAGCAACGCCCCGGCGTTGATGTCCATGGTCCAGTGGAAGTGATGGAGGCTGAGCTCGACCGCGGGCCGGATGACCCCGGAGGCCGCGTTCGAGATCAGGAAGTCCAGGCCGCCCCACGCCGCACCGATCTGCTCGAACATCCGGTGGACGTGCTCCGGCTTGGCGACGTTCCCCTTCACCACCAGCGCCCGGGCGCCCCGGGCCTCGATCTCGGCCGCCGTCTCCTCGGCCCGGGTGCGCTGGCGCAGGTAGTTGATCGCCACGTCGACCTTGAAGTCGGCCAGCGAGAGGGCGATGGCCCGCCCGATGCCCCGGGACGACCCGGTGACCAGGGCCCGCCTGCCGCGGATCTTGAGATCCATGTGCTCCTCCTCCCACGAGCCTAGACCGTGCGGCCGCGGAAGGCAACCGCCCCCGACGACGCGCCGCGAGGAGCGCGGCTCAGCCCGCCGCCGTGGTCACGATGGCGCCCCCCTGCCGCGGCCGCCGGAAGAACACCAGCCCGCCGTCGTCCAGGTCGACCTCCACCACGTCGCCGGCTGCGACCCTGCCGGCGGCGATGAGGCGGGACAGGGGGGCGACCAGCTCCCGCTCCATGGCCCGCCGCAGACCCCGCGCCCCGAACCGCCCCCCAGCACCCAGGTCCAGGATCCAGCTCCGCGCCTCGTGGCTGACGGCCACCAGCAGGGGGACCCCGGCGTGGAGCATGGAGCGCTCGAGGATCCGGTCGAGGAGGCGGTCGAAGACCTGCTCGAGCTCTTCGGTCCCGAGGGGCGAGTAGACCAGGGTCTCGTCGAAGCGATTGAGGAATTCCGGGGGAAAGACCCGCCGCGCCGCCTCGAGGGCGGCGGCCCCGGCGTCCTCCGGCGCCGCCTCGGCGCTGCCGGAGAAGCCCAGGGTCCGACCGGTAACGAGGTCGCCGATCTCCCGTGCCCCGACGTTGGAGGTCAGCACCACGATGGAGCGCCGGAAATCGGCGGTCGCGTTGTTGCCGAGGGTGACCTGGCCCTCCTCCAGGAGGCCGAGCAGGGCGTTCCAGAGCGCCGGATCCCCCTTCTCGATCTCGTCGAAGAGGATGATGGAGGCGAGGTCGTCCCCGCCCACCCCGGCCAGCCGGTCGACGGGAAGCTCGGCCCCTTCGGCTGCGGCCCGCTGGCGCGCTAGCCGGTGGGGGGCGTCGATGCGCCCCTGGCTCAACAGGGGCTCGATCTGGTGGCCCACGTACCCCGGCGGCGACCCCAGCAGCTTGGAGATCTCGTGCCCGTGCGCGTACTCCTGGCAGTCGATGCGGATCAGTGCCTCCTCGGTCCCGAAGAGGGCCTGGGCCAGCGCCTTGGCCGTCTCCGTCTTGCCGACCCCGCTGGGACCGAGCAGGAGGAGGGTCAGGAGGGGACGTTTGGGGTCCCTGAGGCCGGAGAGCGTGCGCGCGAAGGCGCACACGATCCTCTCGATGGCGTCGTCCTGTCCGATGACGCGGTTCTTCAACACCGCGTTGACCGACTGGGTGGCCTCGAAGACGCAGCCGACGTCGAGCGGGGTCTTGCGGGCCTTCCGTTTTCCTGATGCCTGCTTCCGAGCCATGGTCGGCCTCCCCTCGGGCCCGCCCGCCTCCTCGTGGAGGGGTCCTCACCCGTTCTAGTGGCCCGGCGCCGGCTTTCGTTACAGAAGGCCCCGGCTCCGGCGGGGAGATATCACCTGCGAAAGACCGCCGGCCCGACCCGCAGTCCCCAGGTCAGGGAGACCGGCAGGGCATGGGTGAGGACGAAGCCCACCACGGCGTGGGCCGCCCCCATCACCGGCAGGTTGGGCCGCCGGCTGTAGATCCACGCGCCCAGGATGCCGAGGGTGACCGCCAGCGGCGAGAGAAAAGGGTTCGGGAAGTGGAACAGGCCGAAAAGCAGGCCGGTGGCCAGGATGGCGACCTCGTCGCGGGTGAAGATCTCCTCGAGCCGCCGGAAGAGGACGCACAGCAGCCCGTACTGCTGGAGGAGGCCCCAGGCCAGGTGCCACGCGACGGAGCCGAGGAGGTCGCCGGGCGGCCGCCACGTGCCGAGGACGAGGCCGGCGAGCGCTGCCGCGAGCACCAGGGGCCCGACCCACGCGAGGACCAGGATCCCGGCGCCGCCGAGGGTGTCCCGGCGCAAGCCGAGGTCGCGCGGTGACTCGCGCCGCCGGAGATGGGTCTCGAGGCCGATGGCGAAGTAGAGCCCGACCACGACGACGGCGTGGCCGTGAAAGCTTCCCTTCCACCACCAGATGTAGGACACCACCAGGCCGACGAAGGCGACGGCCTCGAGGGCGGCGCCCAGGCGGCCCGGGGATTCGGCTTCGCCCCGCATCCCGGCCTCCCCCGTGCGATCCAGCTCCATTATCCACGACCCGCCGCCCGGACGCGGGGGATCCGCTCCCGGCTCACTCCCGCCGGAGGATGACCACCGTCCGATCGTCCAGATAGGGGGTGCCCCGGGCAAAGGCGTCGAGGTGCGCTTCTATCCCCGCCGCCAGGGTATCCGGGTCGTCCCCGGCGTGGCGCCGGCAGAGCTCTCGCAGCCGCTCGACTCCGTACTCCTCGCCCTCGGGGTTCTCCGCCTCGGTGATCCCGTCGGTGTACAACACCAGGGTGTCGCCGGGCTCGATGCCGGTCACTGCGGCGCTGTAGGCGGCACCCGGAACCAGGCCGACGGGCACCCCGGTGCTGTCCAGCGATTGCAGCGTCCCGTCGCGGCGGATGAGGATCCCCGGCGTGTGCCCCGCGCTGGCGTAGCGGAAGAGCCCCGACGCCGGCTCCAGCACGCCCAGGAACACGGTGGCGAACTTTTCCGTCGGCGTTCGTTCCAGGAGCAGGCGGGAGACGGTGGTGCAGACCTCGTCGGGCGGCGACCCGTTCTCGATCGGGGCCGCCGACAGGGCTTCCAGGGCGCCGGTGAGCAGGGAGGCGCCGATGCCCTTGCCGGACACGTCGGCGATCATCACCACGACCTCCCGTCCCCCGTCCCGGGACACGATCTTGTAGAAATCGCCGGAGACACCCCGGGAGGGGACGTTACCCGCGTGCACCGCGAACCCGGGAATCGTGGGCACCTCGTCCGGGAGCAACGCCACCTGGATCTTGCGGGCGAGGGCCACCTCACGCTGGAGCCGCCGGCGATCCAGCTCGGCCTCCGTGAGCCGAAGGTTGCGGACCCGCATGGCGGCGATGGAGGCGAGCGACGTGAGCAGCTCCATGTCCTCCTCGGTGAACGTGCGGATGGTCGCCCGCGAGCAGACGAGAATCATCCCGACCGCCCCTTCGGGACCGAGGAGGGGCGCCGCCGCCAGGCTCCTGACGCCCGCGTCGAGGAGGCTTTCGGCCTGCCGGAAGCGATCGTCGGCGAGGGTGTCGTCGACCAGCGCCGCGTGGGCCTTCTCCACCACCTCGTGGACGAGATGCCGGGAGCAGAGGTGGGTCGCCTCCTCGCGTGACACGCCCCGGGCGGCGGCACACCCGTACTCGCCGGACTCGTCGGCGAGGAAGATGGCGGCCTTTTCCGGCCGCAGGATGTCCGAGACCCGTTCCAGCATGAGGTCGAGCAACGCGTCCAGCGACATCGGCCCGGCCAGGGCCTGGTGGACGTCGTTGAGGATCTGCAGCCGCTCCGCCAGCCGCCGGAGGTGGTCGATGTCGTCGAGGCCGCCGAGGGTCGACTGCTCCGCCAGAAGCTCCACGGCTGATCGGAGCGTCGCGTGCGAGCGGGAGAAGACCTCCGCGGCGTCCTCGTCGGGGACGAGACGGAGCGTGACGCTCCCCATCGCGATGCGGTCGTCGCCGGTCACCTCCCGCGACCGATCCACGAGCTCGCCGTTGACCCGGGTTCCGTTTCGCGAGCCGAGATCCTCCAGGAGCCACCGGTCCCCGTCGCGGTACAGCCTGGCGTGCCGCCGGGACAGGGCCCGGTCCGGGATGCTCACGTCGGCCGACGACGACCTCCCGATGACGGCGGCGTCCCCGGCGAGCTCCCGCTCGAAGGTCCGCCCGGCGGCGGTGAGCACCTTCAGGCGAACCACGGCAGGAACCTTTCCGGGCACGTGACCCGTTCCATCGTTGAACCCTTTCCCGCCCGCCGACCCGCACGTTACCGCCCGGCCGCCGGCCGACCACACCGAGCGTGACGCCGCCGCGGTCTCCAGGACCGCCGCCGGTCTCGCCCCGCTTGACGATCAGTTGCCTTCGTCCTGATTATGCCACACGGACCGCCCGGATGGGTCGGAATCGTCCGGGGAAATCTCGAGACGGCGGATCATCTCGTTCAGCGTCGTCGGGCTGAGCCTGAGGAGCTTGGCGGCCCGCCGCTGCACCCCGTTGGAGCGGCGAAGTGCCTTGAGGATGAGCTTTCGCTTGTAGTCTGCCACCACGTCCCGGAAGTCGAGCCCGTCCGGGGGCAGGTCGGAGGAGTCGTCCGTCCACTGCTCGCCCTTGCGCACGGCCTCGGGGAGGAGATCGATGTCGACGATATCCGTGCGGCAGAGCACCACGCACCGCTCGACGGCGTTCTCCAGCTCGCGCACGTTGCCCGGCCAGGCGTACTGGGTCAGGGCGTTCAGGGCGCGGGGCGTGAAGGCCTCGATCCGGCGGCCGTTCTCGCGGGCGTAGATGCGCAGGAAGTGGTGGGCGAGGACGGGGATGTCCTCCCTGCGTTGGCGCAGGGGCGGGAGGGCGATGGTGATCACGCCCAGCCGGTAGTACAGGTCCTCCCTGAAACGCCCCTCCTGAACCTCCCGCAGCAGGTCGCGGTTGGTGGCGGCGATCACCCGGACGTCCACCGGCACGGGCTCGGCGGCCCCCACCGGGAGGACCTCCCGGTCCTGGATGGCACGGAGGAGCCGGGCCTGCGTCTCCAGAGGGATGGAGGCGACCTCGTCCAGGAACACGGTACCGCCGTCGGCCGCCTGGAGCCTCCCCGGCTCCACCGCCGTGCCGCCCTCCGGGCGGGGCTCCACGTGCCCGAACAGCGTCGCCTCCAGCAGATCGGCCGTCACGGCCCCGGTGTGGACGGGGACGAAGGGCCCCTCCCGCCGCGGGCTCAGCCGGTGTACGGTCCTCGCCACCAGCTCCTTGCCGGTGCCCGGCTCGCCGATCACCAGGATGTTGGATCGCGCCGGGGCGGCGCGGTGCACGAGCTCGAGCACCTCGCGCATCGGCCGGCTGTCCCCCACCAGGTCGCGCACGCCGCGCAGCCGGTTCTTGAGGAGGAGGTTCTCCTGCACCAGCCGCCGCTGCTCGACGGCCTTGCGCACGATGTGGAGCACCTCCTCGTTCTTGAAGGGCTTGGGCACGTAGTGGAACGCGCCCCGTCGCATGGCCTCGATGGCGGACTCGATGGACGAGTAGGCGGTGATCACCACCACGGGCAGGTCCGGGTCCCGCTCACGGAGCTTGGGCAGGACGTCGAGACCCGGCTCGTCCGGCAGCATGAGGTCGAGGAGCACGGCATCGACCTCATGCTCGTCGAGGATCCGCAATCCCTCCGACGCGGTCAGGGCACGGCGCGGCGTGAAGCCGTTACCGGCGAGCAGCGTGTCCAGGACGTCCTGGACGACCGGCTCGTCGTCGATGATCAGGACGGTGCCGTTCGTGGCAAGCGGATCACCGCCCGAGTCCCCCCGTGCGGCGCTGGCTCGAGACGTACTTCACCTCCCTGGCGGGCGATCATATCACGCGTGATGGCAAGGCCCAGGCCGGTTCCGCCCCCCTCGGAGCGGGTGGTGAAGAAGGGTTCGAAGACCCGGTCCCGGAGCTCCTGCGGAATCCCCGGGCCGCGGTCGATCACCTCGACCGTCGCCCACCCGTCGCCGCCCGAAACCGTCACCGTGACCGCCTCCCCGCGCGGCGAGGCGTCGAGGGCGTTGCGGACCACGTTGCTCACCGCCAGCTCCACGGCGCCGGGCGAAAGCTCGATCATCACCGGCTCGGGCGGGGTCACCATCCGCAGCTGCTCCTCGCGGCCCAGGGGCCGGGCGGCGTCCCTCGCCGCCCGCGCGACCGCCTCGCCGAGGTCGAAGAGCCGGGCCTCGCCGCCGGTCTCCCGCATCGCCTCGTGGAGGTTGGCGACGATACGCGAAACCCGGAAGCTCTGGTCGACGAGCTTGCCAACCAGCTCCGCGCGCGGGTCGTCCTCCCCGGTCATTTCCCCGAGCATCTGGGCGAAGGACGCGATGCCGGTGAGCGGGGTGTTGATCTCGTGGGCCAACCCCGAGGCCAGGCGGCCCAGGGAGGCCAGCCGCTCCTGCTCCTGTACCCGGTCCTCGAGCTCCCTGAGCTCGGTGACGTCCTGGAGAACCACGACCCGGCCGTTGAAACGGCCGCTCTCGAGCTCCAGCACGGAGACCGCCATGACCACCCGCCGCGGCGGAGACGTCAGCGTGGTCCCCTCGGCGTTGATGGCGTGGACGGGAAGTTGGGGCATCCAGTGGGCGGGAAGCTCGACGTAGTGGCGCAGCTCCCGGCCCACCAGCGCCGCCGCAGCAGCACTGAAGATACCCGCCGCCCGGGCGTTGGCCGAGAGGATCCGCCCGGTGGCGTCGCAGACCAGGATCCCGGCCGCCGACGACTCGATGATGCGCTGGGTATTGGCGTGGAGGATCCGGTACTCCTCCGCCTGCCGCCGGAGGTCTTCCAAGAGCTCCGCGCTCTCCAGGGCGAGCGCGGCCTGCGCCGCCAGGGCCGCCACCACCTCGCGCCCCTCCCGGCCGAGCGGAAAAATACCCCGGCGCAGCCCCAGGTAGAGGAGACCGTGGACCACGCCTCCCCGGTCCAGGGGGATCCGCAGGGCGAATCCCGCATCGCGCAGGGCCGTTTCCCCGCCGCTCGGAAACGCCTCCGCCGGCACCGACGCCGAAAGCCGGGGCGGGAGGCCGCCCCCGGCCGGCGTGACGAGCACGAAATCACCCCCCGAGGCGCGCTTGTACGTGGCCACCAGCTCGAGTTCGAGGTCCTCCTCCAGGGCCCCGGCGAGCCGTTCCAGCAGCAGCCGCGGCTCGGTGGTCCGCGCCAGCTCGCGGGCGGCGCGGGCGATCAGCCGCCGCGGCGCCGGCCGCCCGTGGTACAGCCAGCGATCGATGAAGGTCCCCACCCGGCGCCGGATCGGCTGCAGGATGACCACCAGCAGAACCCCGGTGGCGAACGCCAGCAGGCTGCGGAGCGGTCCGGCCTCCCCGACGGGGACGAAGAGCACCTGGTTCAGGGTGGCGAAGGTCAGACCGCCGATGACCACGACCAGGGTTCCGGAGAGGCTGTCCCGGGTGATCGGCTCCAGATCCCATAGCCGGTACTCCTTGAGCGCCGCCAGGAAGCCCACCGGGACCGCCACCACCGGGAGGACCGCCAGCCAGGCGAAGGGGGGGAAGCTGATGCCGAGCACCCGCGGCAGCAGGACCAGGGCCCCGTACGGGAAGAGCCCCACGAACATGCCCAGGGCGGCCCACTCGATTTGGCGACGCACCCGGGCGACGCGTACCGCCGCCCGCCAGCGGCGCACCTGGATCACGGCGCTGGTCACCAGCGCGGCCACGAAGGCCGTCCTCAGGGCCACCGCCACCGACGGCCACACCGAGGCCCCGCCGGGGATCACGGTGGTCGCCGCGGCGCCGGTCATCGCCACCCCGGTGGCCACGTCCCAGGCCGGCGGAATCCGCCCCCGTTCGGGAAAGATGGCGAAGAACCTGACCAGGAGAAACGAGATCGCGGCCCCCGAGGCCCGGTGCAGGAGCGAGAACAACAGCCCGGAGGCCGCCGTCCTGTGGGGCACCGTGGCCAGCACCAGCGCCGACAGGCCGAGCAGGAGCATGGTCGTGGCCTCCACGCGGTCCGTGCCCAGGACGGCCAAGAGCGCACACACGATGCCGGCGATCGCCACCAGGGAACGGGCGAGATAGACGGGATCGACCTGGGGCGGGGGCGAGTGAAACACCACCTCGAGCGTCCCGCCTCCCGGCCGCGACACCGCCAGCCGGTGCAACCCGTCCCAGGCCAGGATCCGGGCCGGCTCCCGGTACTCCGGCACCGCCTCACCGTCCACGGCCGTCACCACGTCCCCCGGCCGCAGGCCCGCCTGGTCGGCCGAGGAGCCCGGCGGGACGGCATCCACCCGCAGGCCTCCGGCGACCCAAGTTACCGAGAAGTCCAGCACGTGGAAGGAGCGGACCGTGCGGACGATGGAGACCGCCGTGACCGTGAGCGCGAAGGCCGTGACCATGACCAGGGCCACCCGGCGGATCACGATCCGCAGCGATCCGGCCCCGGAGCCCGGCGCCGGCGCCCCGCCCTGCGAAGGCGTCGGATCAGCCGTGCTCACCGGCGGCTGCCTCCTCGACGATCCGAACTCCCGAGGAGGTCCCCAGCCGGGATGCACCGGCCGCCAGCATGGCCCGCGCCTGGCCCAGCGTGCGAATTCCCCCGGCGGCCTTCACCCCGACCGCAGTGCCCACCACCCGCCGCAGCAGGGCGACGTCCTCCACCGTCGCGCCGCCGGCGAGAAAGCCCGTGGAGGTCTTGACGAAGTCGGCGCCGGCGCGCACGGCGTTGCGGGCGGCCTGCTCCTTCTCCGTGTCGGTCAGAAGGCCGCACTCGAGGATCACCTTGAGGACGCCGTCGGCCTCGTGCACCCGCTGGGCCACGGCGGCGACATCCTCCATGACCCGTCCCCACCGCCCCGCCTTGGCATCGCCGATGGACATCACCATGTCGATCTCGGCCGCCCCCTCGCGCAGGGCCTCGCCGGCCTCGAAGACCTTGACCGCGGTCGGGTTCGCCCCCAGCGGGAAGCCGCACACCGACGCCACCCGGACGCCGGAGCCCGCCAGCAGGTCCGCGGCCAGGGGCACCCACACCGGGTTGACGCAGACGGCGGCGAAGGCCCAGCGCCGCGCCTCCTCGCACAACCGGCGAATCTGCTCGGGTCCCGCCTCGGGCTTGAGCAGCGTGTGGTCGATGAAGCTGGCGATGTAGGCTGCGGAGCTCATCCCTTCTCCTCCCCGGTACCCCAGGATTATCCCACCCCGGCGCCGGGGCCGCCAACCGCCGGCCGGCTCGGGTACAATACAGCCCCGGCCGGTGGGCCGGAAGTCAACGTCGCGAGGTGCCCACGATGCAGATCATCGCCACACAGCTTCGCCCCGGACAGATCATCGTCAAGGACGGCGAGCTCTTCCGCGTGCTCGGCACGACCCACGTCACGCCGGGAAAGGGGAACGCCCTGGTGCAGAGCAAGCTCCGGAGCCTGCGCAGCGGCCTGCAGACCGAGCACCGTTTCCGGCCGTCCGACAAGATCGAGGTCGCCCGCATCGACACCCACGAGATGCAGTACATCTACTCGGACGGCTCCGGTCACTACTTCATGAACATGGAGACCTTCGAACAGATTGCGCTCGGCGAGGCGGCTCTGGCGGACGCCATGGACTACCTGTTGCCCGAGACCATCGTCGAGGTGGATTTCTACAACGGCGAACCCATCGCCGTCGAGCTGCCCAACACCGTGACGCTGACTGTGGTGGAGACCGAGCCGCGCCTCAAGGGCGCCACCGCGGCCGGCAACTCCAAGCCGGCCAAGCTCGAAACCGGCATCACCGTCACCGTGCCCGCCTACATCGAGACCGGGACCAGAATCGTCGTCGACACCCGTACCGGCGAGTACGTCTCCCGCGCCGAGGGGTGATCGCGCCGGACGCCGGAGCTTGACCGGGGGCGCCGGCCCGCCTATGCTCGGTGCACTGGGACGGTGAAGGGAAGCCGGTGAGAATCCGGCACGGCCCCCGCCACTGTGACCGGGGACGGACCGTTCACGGGGAAACCCAGCCACTGGTCGGCGCGATCCGCGAGGGTTGACCGGCCGGGAAGGCGAACGGCTCCGGCTGATCCGGGAGTCAGGAGACCTGCCGTTCCGAAAGAAACGGGAGGTTTCGCATGCCACGTCACACCCTCGTCATCGGTCTCATCCTTGCCATCGCTCTTCCGGCGGCCCCCGCTCTCGCCGGCGGGAAACCCACGAAGAAGAAAAAGAAGAAGGTCTTCGCGGGCGAGGTCACGGTGACCGCCACCGGAGAGGCGACCCCGGCCGCCGACGTGCCGGCGGCGGTGACCGTGATCGATCGCCGGCAGATGGACGACGCCCAGACGGGCTCGGTCGCCGATCTCCTGCGCCGGGCGCCCGGCCTCACCGTCATGCGCTCCGGCGACTACGGCGGCGTGACCTCGGTCTTCTCCCGGGGCACCAACTCCAACCAGACCCTGGTGCTCTTCGACGGCGTCCGCCTCAACTCCCCATACTTCGGCGGCTACGACTTCAGCCAGCTGCCCACCGCCGGCCTGTCCCGGATCGAGGTCGTCCGCGGCCCCTACTCGGCGCTGTGGGGCGCCGACGCCGTGGGCGGCGTCATCAACCTCATCCCCGGACGGGGCCGGCCCGGCCTGCACGGCTCGGTCCTCGCCGAGGGGGGCGAGGACAGCTGGGCGCGCTTCGAGGGCCGGCTGGCCTACGCCGCCGGCGGCTTCGATCTCTTCGTCTCCGGGTTCTCCCGCGGCGGCCGCGGAGCGCTGCCGAACAGCGGCTTCGACCTCGCCCAGGGACTCGCCGACCTCGGCTGGAGCTGGGCCCCCGGCAGCCGCCTGGCCCTCGTCATCCAGGACCTCGCCGCCGACACCGAGATCCCGTTCTCCGGCGCGACCCCGACCCCGCGCCGACGCCAGTCCTCGGACCAGCTCCTGGCCGCCGTCCCGCTGACCTGGCGCGTCTCGCCGAGCTGGATCGTGCGCGCCACCGTCGCCCACGTGAGCCGCGACTTCTCCTTCCGCGACCCCGACGACCCGTTCGGCTTCACCCGCTCCGACACCAGCCCGGACTCCGACGAGGCCCGCCTGGCCAGCGCCCACCGCCTGGGCGGCCACACGCTGACCTGGGGCGGCGCCTGGCGCCGGGACACGGTGGACGACGCCTCGAGCTTCGGGGTCAACCTCGACGGCCGCGCCGTCACCGTGACCAGCGCGTTCGTTCAGGACATGTGGGCCGCGAGCGACTCCGTGCAGGTGCTGGCCGGAGCCCGTTGGGACGACGCCGACCGCTGGGGCTCGGAGCTCTCCCCGCGCATCGGCGTCGGCTGGTGGGCGGCCCCGGGCTGGAAGCTGCGGGCCTCCTACGGCGAGGCCTTCCGGCAGCCCTCGGTGGGCGAGCTCTACTTCCCGTTTTCGGGCAACCCCGGCCTCGACGCCGAGACCTCGCGCTCCTGGGAGCTCGGCGTCACCCGCTGGTTCGGATCACGCCTGCGCATCGACCTCGACGGCTTCTGGACCAGCCTCGACAACCTCATCGAATACGACTTCGCGACCAACACCTTCGCCAACGTCGCCACGGCGAAGATCAAGGGCGCCGAGGCGGGCGTGCTCTGGTCGGTCGCGAAGGGGCTCGACGTGCGGGCCCAGGCGACCTGGCTCGACACCCGCGGCGACGACGGCCGTTCCCTCCTCCGCCGGCCCCGCTGGAGCGGCGCCCTGACCCTGGCCGGCAGGCTGGGTCGCCGCCTGCGCCTGGACCTCACGGTCGCCGTCATCGGCCGCCGCGCCGACGTCGACCCCGTCACCTTCACCCGCTCCGCGGCGGCGGGTGCCGCCACGGCCGACCTCGCCCTCGCCTGGCGGGTGACGCCCCACGCCGACCTCACCCTGCGCGCGATCAACCTCCTCGACCGCCGCTACCAGGAGGTCCTCGGCTACCCGGCCCCGCGGCAGCGGATCATCGGCGGCCTGCGGGCTCGGTTCTAACCCGGCTAGGCCGCCTCGCGGCCCTCGGCCCGGCTGGCGAGCACCCGGGCGACCATGTACGCCACCGCGGCCAGGCCGGCCACGAGCAGGACAAAGAAGAGCACCAGCGGCCCCAGCTGGGTCTGGGCCGCGATGTGGAAGCGGGCGCGGGACGCCGCCAGGTAGAGGGCGCGGACCTGGTGCCGGGTGACCGCCATCACCGCGATGGTCCCGGTGAGCACGGCCAGCGCCAGGGTGACCTTGGCGGGGTCGGCAACCGGATCGGTTACCCGGGACAGGAGCATGAGCAGGCCGAGGCCCAGCAGGACGGCGAGGGTGAGGGGGCCGAGGGTGGTGACGCCGCCGGTCATGATCCCCTTGAGGACGTGGGACGGCAGCACCATGAGCAGGACGAAGCCGTCCGCCACCTGGAGCACGGTCGCCCACAGGGCCCACTTCCAGGTGAAGCCGGCGATGGCGCGGTTGTGATCGACGTCCTCGCCGCGCCGGGCCTGGCGCACCGACCACCAGCAGAGCACCACGGCGGAGAAGGCGATGGAGGCGAAGACGAAGTGGAGCAGGCGCGGGAAGTACGCCGGATCACCGAGGATGATCCACGGGTTGTCGGCGACCCGCGTCCAGATCGCCGGCTGGGCGTGGATCAGGTTGACGGCGACGTGGATCATGGCGATCAGCAGAAAACTCAGCGCCGAGAACAGCAGCCAGGCCGTGCCGCCGGAGCCCTTCTTGGGAACGCCGTGGAACTTGTAGACGTAGGCGGCGTAGTAGCCGGCCATGAGCAGCCCGAGGAACGCGAACCAGATCCACCCGAGAAGAATGGTGGCGGTGTAGAAGTACTGCTGGTAGAGGACCTGGACGAAGAGCAGCGGGGCGACGCCGGTGGTGATGGTGAGCGAGATGCCGAAGGTGTTCACGCCCATCAGCCGGCAGGCGAGCACGGTGCGCGGGTCGCCGGTGCGGCCGCCGGAGAGCAGCTGGGAGACCGCCGCCAGCAGGGTCCCGCCCAGGGTCAGGTTCATGAACACCAGGTGCAGGAAGAAGGTGAAGACGAGCAGCACGTGGAAGAGCCAGAACGGGCCCGGCACCGGCATGGCGTCGGGGGCGGGGATCGGGCCGGGGTTCATCGGTCACCTCCTTCGCCGGGGGTGTCGACGAGGCTGCCCAGGTACTGCGCGAGGGCGTCGGCCTCCGCGTCGGTGCCCACCAGGGGCGGCATGAAGCTGTACTTGAGCGCGCTCATGTCCACCCGCTGGCCGGGCTTCAGCGAGCCGTAGGCGTCCCCGTTCTCCTTCAGCTCGTCGAGGACCCCGGAGATCATCCCCGCGAGCAGATCGCGGATCGTCTCCGGGTCCTCCGCGATCTCGTCCGCGGAGGGCAGCGCCTCCCTCGCCTCCCGGAAGCTCATGTCGGGGTGGCAGGAGGCGCACTCGGCCCGGTACACGCGTGCTCCCGACCCCGGGGGCTCGTCCCTGACCACCGCGAGGATTTCCGCGAAGGTGGGCAGCTTGCGGCGGATGCCCAGGTAGCCGTTCAGGGTGTGGCAGCTCGCGCACTCGGCCACGAAGACCTGCCGCCCCATGCCGACCGGGTCCCGAGCCGGGACCCGGGCCGCGAAGCGGGCGACCGCCAGCACCCCCCGGCGGTCGATCTCGGGGATCCGGCTCACCAGGAGGCCGTTCGAGAACATGTAGTCGTGGATCAGGAAGGGCTTGCGGCAGCCCTCGCGGAGCCGCTCGTAGCCGGCAAAAGCGGTGAAGGCCGCCAGCATGAGGACGACGGCGGGGACGACTTTGGCCGCCCGCGGCACGGCGAGCAGGAAGATCACCGCCAGAAGCAGGGTCACGGCCAGCGCCCAGAGGACGACGTGCCGGGTGACGGCCAGCATGTGCAGCCCGGCGCCGGGCCCCAGGAAGAGGCCGCGCACCTCGGGCGGCAACGCCGCCTCCCACCACCGGTACCCGCCGTAGGCGAGCAGGACCCCGGCCGCCATCCACCAGCCGAGGAAGCGCACGAGCCGGGGACGCGCCCCCGCCTCCGCCCGCAGGGCCGGGAAGACCATGAAGGCCACGGCCATCATGAGGGCGATGCCCGTGCGCAGGACGATGGCGGGCCAGTAGGTGGGGTTGAAAAAGCCGCTCCAAAACTCGTGGTCGGCCAGCCAGCCGCCCGGGGTGAGCATGAAGGTGATGATCCCGTTGATGATCACCAGCGACATGTACGACCCGAGGACGTAGAGCCAGGCGACCATCAGGTGCGCGCCCTTGGAGATCCTGTCCCAGGTCGTGTAGTACACCAGCGCGGCCACGATCTCGAGCACGAAGAAGACCCACTCCATCGCCCACGCCCAGACGTAGGTGTGGATCAGGGACGAGATGGCCGCGGGCGCGATCAGGCCCGCGGTCACCCAGATCCCGACCCCGGAAATCGCGCCAAAGACCGTCGAGACCAGGATCAGCACCAGCGACGACCTCTTGGCCAGATCCCGCATGGCGGCATCGTCGCGGCGGACCGCGAGGGTCTCGGCCACCGCGATGAGGATGCCGCCGCCCACCGCGAAGTGCGAGACGATGACGTGGGTGACCGCCACCAGCGCCATGAGCAGCGGCCCGCCGAGAGCGTTCCACCAGACGGGGTAGTCCGTTGTGCCTCCCGTTCGTCGAGCGGATTATACGGGGGCCGGCAGGTTGAAAAAAGGGGAGGCCTCGTGGCCTCCCCCGGTTCGCCCGATATCCTCGGGTCAGTTCTGGTTGAGCTGCTGCACGATGATCGCGTGGGCCTCGGTCTGGCTCTGCGCGTCGGACTGGTTCGTGTCCCACCAGGCGCCGCCGGGGCCGTAGTACTCCATCAGCTCGTTGGCGTTTTCGACCTCGAACGTGCTGTTCCAGACGCCGATGTCGGGGGTGATGCCGAAGCCCCACACGTTGACCTTCAACGAGTGACAGCTCACCGCGCAGGAGCTCGGCATGCCGCCCTGGTCCTGGTAGGCCAGTGTCTTCTCGGGCGGAATCACCTCGAAGGTGTGGGAGTGGATGTCCCACTTGACGGCCGACTTGGCCACCTTCGGCATGTGGCACTTGATGCAGCGGGACAGCCCCACCTTGCGCTCGGGCGCGTAGGGGTGGTGCGTGTGCTGGCTCACGACCTTGGCGATGGCATCGACGTTGTTCGCGTAATCGGCCACCATCTCCTTGGTGATGTCGGCGAAGTCGCCGTGCTCCGAGTGGCACGTCAGGCAGAGGGTGTTGTTGTCCACCTCGGTCGGAATCGTCAGCCCGTCCTCGTCCAGCGTCTCCACGACCTGGTGATCGTTGGCCGTGTTCTCGTGCGGCTCGTGGCAGGTCCAGCAGTGTACCTTCTCGAAAGGATTGTTCGCATGCTTGGACGTCGTCCAGTCAAGCCACTGCTGGTGGTGCTTCTTGGAGGTCTTTCCGTCGGGCCAGCGGCCGGCCGAGTCGGTCCAGAAGCTCATGAAGTCGTCGCTCGAGCCGGGGAACCACTGCTTCTGGTTGGTCTCGTCGTACGGGAAGCCGTGCAGCTTGTCCGGAACCGACTTTGGCCGCAGGTGGCACTGGCCGCAGACCTCGTCGGCCGTGTCCTCGGGCAGGTCCGCTGGGTTGACGATCTTGGTCGGATCGCCGCCGCCGAGGATGTGGGCGGAGCCCGGCCCGTGGCAGTTCTCGCAGCCGATGTTGGTCAGGTCCTTGTTGCCGTCGTGGTCGAAGTCCCAGTAGCTGGGATCACCCGGCTGAACGAGGACCGCCGGGTAGAGGTCGGCCCGCCATTCGCCGTTGGCATCCTGGGTGATCTTCTTCACGCCCGTGGCGTGGCAGCCGATGCAGTTCTTGGAGTAGTCGCCGCCGCTGTTGGCCGCGAGGTCGGCAGCGCTCGTGCCCTGGTGGAACTTGGGCTCGTTGTTCTCGTCGTACCAGTGGTCGCCGTCGTAGACCACGTAGCCGTGGGTGGCGAGGTTGTACTGGATCGGACTGATGTAGTTGCCCATGGAAAGGCCGTTGGGGGTCCCGGTGACCGGGACACGGACCACGTAGCGCTGCTTCCAGCCGGCGCCGCCCTGGGCCGCCACCACCGGCATCTTGAGGTCGCCGATCGTGATGTAGTAGGTGTTCCCCTCGTGGGAGAGGATGGGGGCGTTGGGCTTGAACTTGTCGAAGGCCGACGAGATCTGGTTGAAGTCGAGCCCCTCGTCGAAGTCATTGATCCCGTTCTGGTTGTAGTCGTTGACCATCGTGTCCGGCGTCGGAATTCGAATCTTCTTGCGGTGCAGGGTGTCCCGGAACCCGGCCTTGTCCTGGTGGCAGGCGATGCAGAACTCCGAGCCCACGTAGACGCCCTGCTCGAGCTGTTGGGCGGTGTACATGGACTGGAGCCGCTGCACCCCCTCGGTGACGATGCTCGCGGCCCCGGGCCGCGACAGTCTCACCGCGCGGACCCGGTGGCTGCTGAGCAGCTGGGGCCCGCCGGCCGAGACGGCCGTGGCGATGCCGAGGGCCACGACGGTTGAAAGAATTGCGACACGCCTCATCTTGACCTCCTTTTCCCCCCGCGGGGTGTTACTCGAAAAGCCTGGGGTCACGGTTCGAGCCGTGGATCCCCTGGTGACATCTCTGGCACGCCCGGTAGCGCGCCTGGCTCAGGTCGTGGAATGCCGGCACGTCGGCATGGCACTCGAGGCACAGGTCGCTCATGCTGCGGCGCGTGAGTTGACGCGGGTTCATCGATCCGTGGGGCTCGTGGCAGGTGACGCACCCGTCCACCTCGCGCGGCGGGTGGGGATAGACGAAGGGACCGGCCTTCTCCGTGTGGCACCTGATGCAGACGCCGCCGTTGGACAGCATCTTCAGGCGGCCGCGCTCGGTCTGCCCGTGGGGATCGTGGCACTGGGTACAGGCGAAGGGGCGGTGCGCCCCCTCGCGATGAGCGTAGGGGAGGTTGAACGCCGCCGCCTCGGACCTGTGGCAGCTGCCGCAGAGCTTGGCCGGCTCGGCCCGCAGCATGTGGGCGACGGTCGATTTGGCGTGCCCCGGCTGGTGGCAGTCCAGGCATCCCACGCCGTTACGGACGTGGGCCGGCGTGGTCAGCTCGAGACCCGCCCGGCGATCGGCGTGGCACTGCACACAGACCTTGCTCGTCGGCTTGCGGACGATGTTGTCGGTCGAGGGGTCCTCGACGTGGGCCGCCGCCGGGCCGTGGCAGGCGACGCAGGCGCGGTCCACGATCTTCTTGGACACCTTGGCCATGGCCCGCCCGTGGGGCCCGGCGAGGAAGTTCGCCGCCACCTCGTCGTGGCAGGTGGCGCAGGTCTCGGTGGTGACCGGCTCATCGGCCCGGGCGGGGGGAGCCGCGACCAGGACCGCCAGGCCGACCAGGGATCCAACCAGCATCGTCGTCATCCGCCGCATCATCAGAAGCTCCAGTGCAGGGCGAGGCCGTACCGGGCGACGCTGAAGTCGTCCAGCCGGGCCCGTTGCTCGTCGTACGACCAGTACTGTCCGAAAAGGCCCGCCATCAGCCGGCCGACGATCCTGAAATCGAAGCGGACGGCGGCGTTCCAGGCGTCCACCGGCCAGGTCTCGCCCTGGTCCGTCAGCCACGCCAGGCGCCACGTGAGCCGCCGCGAGTCGTTGCCCAGGCGGGCGAAGGCCGAGAACCGGCGCACGGAGGTGTCGTAGCGCGAGGTGCCGCTTCCGCCGGTGGGCAGGATCAGTCCGGTGTCGGTGGAAAGGTCGAGGATCGACGCGTCCACCCCGACGGTCCGCCCGCCCTTCGGCGACGACCACAGGAGCGCGGCGCCGACGGCCGTCGAGTTGGTCGAGAGATCGGCGATGCTGCGCGGGTTGTCCGTGCCCTCGTACCGCCCGTGCACGTTGAGGACCCAGGCCCTGCCGAGGTGGGAGCTGAGCCTGACGGTCACCCGGTTGACGGTGTCCGGGTCGGTCCGGAACACGTAATCCTGGAACGAGCCGTGCTCGTACTCGACGCTTCCCGCAAGTCGCCGGCCGAGATTGATCGAGGCGCCCGCCACCGCCCCGCCGGAGTCGCGGCTGACGTCGACGCGGTCCCCGTCCGCGGTCAGGCGCCACTCGACGTCGCGGCTCGCCGCGAAGCCGCCGCCCCAGACCGCCCAGCGGTCCGTCCGGTACTCGATCTCCAGCCGGCCCGTGGTGTCGGTGGTGTCGAAGCGGCCCGTATCGTCGATCGGGGCGCTCAGCTCGAGGCCGGCACCGGTGGGATTGAAGGCCTTGAGGAGACGTTCCCCGAGCAGGCTGGAATCGGAGCTGGCGTCACGGTAGTCGGCCGAGAAGCGAAGCCTCCAGCCCCGGCCGAGGCGCAGGGCCAGCCGGTAGGCGCCGGCCAGGGTGTCCGTGGTCGCGGAGCCCACCAGGTCGTCCATGAACTGGATGGTCCCGATCCTGCCCTCGTCGATGGCGAAGCTCTGCCACCCGGCGCCGGTCGCGTCCAGGTCGGCCGAGCTCCAGAGGATGGACAGAACCGTCTCCACCCGTCCCCTGGCATAGCTCGCGGTGACCCGGCCCGAGGGGACGTCCTGGCTCTCGTGGACCGTGGTCCCGACATCGGTGAGCAGATCCGGGTCGGTGGGATCCAGGGACGCCCCGCCGGCCGGCGACCAGCGGTTCCGCCGGTCGTAGCTCGCGTAGGTCGCCTCGACGTCGAGCACCACCGGGAGGGTCCTGGTCACCAGCCGCAGGCTTCCCTCGTCCATCGTCTCGTCGAGGGCGACCCGCAGCGGGTAGAGATTGTTGAGGCCCAAGAAAGGCCGAAACACGGTGCCGTCGCGCTCGACGTGGCGCACGTTCAGGATCAGCTTCGCCGCGCTCCAGCCGGTCCAGCGCACCTCGCCGCCCCAGCGGGTGATGTTCCAGCGGTCCGTCCGGCCGCCGAGGTCGGACTCCGAAAGCCCGAAGAAGGTGTTCCGCCGGTCGTAGGTCACGGCCACCGACCAGTCGTCCCCCGGCGCGAAGCTCAGGCGACCGTGCTCGGTCGGCTCGGCCTGACCGAAGCCCCACGCCTGGAGATGAAAGCGCGGCCGCTCTCCGGTTTTCAGCGCCAGGTCCAGGCTCTCGAGCACGAAGCCCTGATCCAGCGCCTGCTGGCTGCGGAAGCTGTTTTCGCTCCCGGCCGCGTTCTGCCACACGTAGCCGACACCGATCTCCCCGTGCCAGGTCTGTGCGGCAACGGGCGACACCGCGAGCCCCGCCACCAGGGCGGCGGCACCCAGGTTCCTCAGACGACCCATGAGCCCGATCCCTCCCCCCGACGGGCGCACCGCCCCGCGTGGCGCGCCTCGAGATTCTGAGACGATGTCGTAACCATCATCCTTGCGCATATGTTCACAAGCGCGGGGATGCGAAAGAATTTTCCGCACGTGAGCGTTTGCCGGGTCGTTCATGCGTTCAAGATAGAAGACCGTCTCCAGCGTGTCAAGACCTCGAACGTTACTGCCGAAAATAGTTATATTCTCATGTCCGTGATCTTCTTCATCCTCACCGGGGGGACTTGACACGATCCCGTTCCTTCCCTAATATTGTGTTGAGACGATGAAAATGAGACTGGATTAGCCTATGACGTCATTATCGCAACGCGCCCAGAAGCTCTTCATCCAGTACCTCAGGGAGAACAACCTGAAGGTCACGCAGGAGCGGCTCGCCCTGCTGGAGGAGATCTTCTCCACCAACGAGCATCTCGACGCCGACGATCTCCTGGCGCGGATGAAGGTGAAGAGAAAGAAGGTCTCCCGCGCCACCGTCTACCGCACGCTCGACCTCCTCGTGCAGTGCGGGCTGGTGCGCAAGAGCCGGCTCGGCCAGGAGCATTACTTCTACGAGAAGGTCCAGCCGGGCAAGCACCACGACCACATGGTGTGCACCCATTGCGGGAAGGTCATGGAGTTCTGGGACCCCGAGGTCGACCAGCGGATACGTCAGCTCTGCCAGGAGCGAAGCTTCCGCCCGTCCTTCTACTCGATCCAGATCCAGGGCCTGTGCGCCGACTGTCAGAAGCTGGAGCAGGAATCCACGTTCCTGTGATCCGCGGTCGGGTGGATCTCCCCTGTCCCGTCTCCGCCCCGGGTCCCGCGGTGTATCACGGCGGACCGCGCCACGGCCTCGCGTGAGTCGTGTAGGATACGGCCGAAGGACGCGAGCGGAGGTACGACGATGGAGCTCGAGGACGCCGTCATCCAGGCAATGAAGCAGGCCGGCAGGCCCGTCCGCCCCGGCGACGTGGCCAAGTCCCTTGGCGTCGACGCCAAGCAGGTCTCCAAGGCCATCAAGAAGCTCAAGGAGCAGGGGAAGATCGTCTCGCCCAAGCGGTGCTTCTACGCGCCGGCGGACTGAGGGGCCGCGCCGCGGCTCCTCCCGGGCTCAGGCCCCAGCCCGGGGCCGGAGGTGGAGCATGAGCACGACAATCCGCGCCGCCGAGGCCGGCCCGTCCGGCGACAAGATCCGCTCGGACCTGGTGGTCCGCTACCGGCCCGCCGGAAGCCCCCTCGGGCTCCGCATCACGAGCCGGGTGGGGTACCTCTACGGCGACGCCATCACGGCCGCCGTGCACCGCGTCGCCGCCGCCCTCGGGGCGACCACCGGCACCCTCACCGTCGAGGACTTCGGCGCGCTGGAGTGGGTGATCCTCGCCCGGGTGGAGACCTGCCTGCGCCGCGCCGGGTTCAATGGCGAGGCCGTGCTGCCCCAGGCCGCGCCCGGCGCCGACGCACCCCGGGTCCGCAACCGCCTGCGCCGCAGCCGCCTGTACGTCCCCGGGAACCAGCCCAAGCTCATGCTCTCGGCGGGCCTCTACGGCGCCGACGGGGTCATCCTCGACCTCGAGGACTCCGTCCCGCCCGCGGAGAAGGACGCGGCGCGCATCCTGGCGCGCAACGCCCTCGTCGCCATGGACTGGGGCCGCTCGGAACGCATGGTGCGCATCAACCAGGGGGAGACCGGCGACGCCGACCTCGACGCCGTGGCGCCGCACAACGTACACACCATCCTGCTGCCCAAGGTGGAGCGGCCCGACCAGGTCGCCCGCGCCGCCGCCCGCCTGCGCGAGCGCACCTCCGGCGAGGCGCCGTTCCTGATGCCGATCCTGGAATCGCCCCTGGGCATCAGGAACGCCTACGAGATCGCGGCCGCCGACCCGTCGGTGGTCGCCCTGACCCTGGGCCTGGAGGATCTCTCCGCCGAGCTGGGCGCGCCGCGAACCGCCGAGGGCTGGGAGAGCTTCCTCGCCCGCCAGACCACGGTCTACGCCGCTCGTGCGGCCGGCGTGCAGCCCATCGCGTCCGTGTTCTCCGACGTCCGGGACGAGGCCGGCCTCGAGGCCTACGTCCGCCGGGAGCGGGCGCTCGGCTTCGACGGTATAGGCTGCATCCACCCCGGGCAGATCCCGGTGGTGCACCGGGCCATGGCGCCCACGGAGGCCGAGCTCGAGCGGGCGCTCGCCATCGTGCGCGCGGCAGAAGCCGCCGAGGCCGCCGGGCTGGGCGCCGTCGCCGTCGGCTCAAAGATGGTCGACCCTCCCGTGGTGCAACAGGCCCGGCGTACTGTGGACTTGGCTGCCGCCGCGGGCATGCTCGATCCCGGCCGGGAGGCGAACGATGGCTAAGAAGATCGACCTGGCCGCCAACGCCGCGGGGCGGCTCGTCCCGGTGGAGGTCAACGGTGCCGAGCAGGTTCCGTTTCGGGGTATCGGCGGCCATCGGCCGTCGGGACGCAAGGCGGCGCCGCGGATCGCCACCTGCCTGGACTATCCCGCCGACGGCGACAAGCGCGCGCCGAGTCTTCGCGACGCCCTCGAGCAGGTGGGGCTCGAAGACGGCATGGTGGTCTCCACCCACCACCACCTGCGCAACGGCGACGCCGTCGCCAACATGGTCTTCGACACGGCGGCGGCGATGGGGCTTCGCGACCTCATGTGGTTCCCCTCGGCGTCGTTTCCGGTGCACGCCAACCAGATCCGGCATCTGGACGCCGGCGTGATCCACCACATCGAGGGCTCCATGAACGGTCCCCTGGGCGACTACTGCACGGCGGGCAGGATGCGCGGCCTGGGCGTGCTGCGCTCCCACGGCGGCCGCTGGCAGGCCATCCAGGACGGCGAGGTCCACATCGACGTGGCGGTCATCGCCGCCCCCACCGCCGACCCGTTCGGCAACGCCAACGCCCTCGGCGGTCCGGCGGCCTGCGGCCTGCTCGGATTCGCGCTGGCCGACTCCATCTACGCCGAGAAGGTCGTGGTGGTCACCGACAACCTCGTCCCCTTCCCCTGCCTGCCCTGGCAGATCCAGGGCAACAACGTGGACGTGGTGGTCGAGGTCCCGTCGATCGGGGACCCGTCCAAGATCGTCTCCGGGACGACCCGGATCACCCGCAGCCCGGACCGCCTGCGCATCGCCGAGCTGGCCGCGCGTTTCTGCGCCGAGACAGGCATCATGCACGACGGCTTCTCCTTCCAGGCGGGGGCCGGCGGCACGACCCTGGCCTTCGCCATCTACCTGCGCGACCTCATGAAACGCGCCGGCGTCACGGCCAGCTTCGCCCGCGGGGGTTCGACCAAGTACATGGTGGAGATGCTCCGGGAGGGGTTGATCGGCGCCATCCTCGACGGCCAGACCTTCGATCTCGACGGCGTGGCCTCCATGCGCGAGCACCCGCGCCACGTGGACACCTCGCCCTTCACCTCGTACAACTTCCACGGCAAGGGAAACTTCGCCTCCATGGTCGACGTCGCCGTGCTCGGCGCCACCCAGGTGGACGTCGGCTTCAACGGCAACGTGGTCACCCACTCCGACGGCCGCCTGCTGCACGGCATCGGCGGCTGGCAGAACTGCCTGGCGGCCCGCACCACCATGCTGCTGGTGCCCTCCTTCCGGGACCGCATCCCGGTCATCGTCGACGAGGTGACGACGCTGTGCGGCCCCGGCGAGCTCATCGACGTCGTCGTCACCGAACGCGGCATCGCCGTCAACCCGCGGCGGAAGGACCTCATCGACGCCGTCGAGGGGTCGGACCTGCCCATCCGCGACATCCACGACCTCAAGGCCGAGCTCGACCGCCTCTGCGGCGTCCCGCAGAAGCCGCCCCGCACCGACGACCCGGTCGCCGTCGTCAAGTGGGTGGACGGCACCGTCCTCGACACCGTATGGCGGATCGAGTGAGGGATCAGGGCGAGAGTGAACACCTCTTGATTCCTTGCTAATTGGAATGTAGACTTCCAATATGGCAGGTAAGTTGAAGCGACTCGCGAAGGGGGTGGTCCGGCGGAAGCTCGGGGAGAGCCCGGTGGTGGCCATTCTCGGCCCCCGCCAGTGCGGCAAGACGACGTTGGCCCGGATGACCATGGACGCCCTGCCCCGCTCTACCCGGCTCGACCTGGAACGGCCGTCGGAGCTCGCCAGGCTCGGTGATCCGGAGGCGTATTTTGCGCTACACCGGGATGAGCTCGTCTGTCTGGACGAGATCCAGCGCCGCCCGGACCTGTTTCCCGTCCTCCGATCGGTGGTGGACGAGCGCGGCCGAAACGGCCAGTTTCTCGTGCTCGGCTCCGCCTCCCCGGAGCTGCTCCGGCAGTCGTCGGAGTCGCTCGCCGGGAGGATCGCCTTCGTCGAGCTGCGTCCCTTCCTGCTGCCCGAGGTGGAGCGGACCGGGGAGGGAGCGTTGCAGCGTCTCTGGCTGCGCGGCGGCTTCCCGAGGAGCTTCCTGGCGGCGAACGAGACCGCGAGCTTCAATTGGCGCATGGATTTCATCACCACCTTCGTGGAGCGGGACCTGTCGCTCTACGCCCCGCGCCTGGCGCCCGAGCGGCTCGCCACCTTCTGGACGATGTGCGCCCACGAGCACGGCCAGCTCCTCAACGCCTCCAGGCTGGGGGACGCGCTGGGTGTCAGCGGGCACACGGTCCGCGCGTATCTCGAGCTGCTGGAACGGACCTTCATGGTGCGCCTGCTCCGGCCGCTTCGCGCCAATCTCGGCAAGCGCCTGATCCGCTCCCCCCGCCTCTACCTGAGGGATCCCGGGATCCTCCATGCGCTCCTCGGCATCGCGTCCCACGACGACCTGCTTGGTCATCCATCGCGCGGCACCTCGTGGGAGGGCCTCGTCATCGAGCACGCCGTCTTCGCCTTCGAGGGGTGGGAACCATCGTTCTACCGTACCCGCGCCGGCGCCGAGCTCGACCTGGTCCTGGAAAGGGGGCAGCGCCGGATCGCCGTCGAGGCCAAGGTCTCCAGCGCCCCACGGCCCACGCGCGGTTTCTGGACCGCCCTCGAGGACCTCGGCATCACCGAGGCGTACGTCGTCGCGCCGGTGGCCGAGCCCTACCCCCTGGCGCCCGGCGCGGCCGTGCTGCCCCTGGGCGAGCTGATGGCGTGGGCACCGAGGATCACCGCGGGAACGGCCCATCCGGCAGCGGCCGGCTGAAAAGTCGGGTTGACCCGGCCCGTGCGGGACATCCTGACCACAGCCGCCTCTCCAGTGGTTCCGAGGCGATAGCTCCCTACCGCCCGACGACCTCCCCGCCGTGCCGTGCGACGTCCAGCGCCAGCGCGAGCACCGGGTCCTTGGCCGTGCGGTACTTGGCGAGCACGGCGTCGGTGGCGACGATGTCCGGAATCACGCCGTGGGTGTCGTCGCCGGGTTGGGGGTTGGGACTGCTAAACTGAAGTTTCCACGCCAAGGATAGTGTAACCGATTGAGGCGTATTGAGTTGGC
>CAZXXL010000002.1:0-50017 GCA_964644635.1 uncultured Thermoanaerobaculia bacterium
CTTGGTGTGGGGAGGGCGAGTTGTGGTGTGCTGAGATGGTCGGTACAAGGGTGGTGAGGTGCATGCGGGTGTATGAGGTGATTTTTTGTGTTGTTTTTTTTTTTTTCAAGGAGAAGACGGCATACGAGGTGCTCAGGAGTCTCGGGGGCTCGGAGATGTGTATAGGAGGCAGGGGTGCGGTTGGCGACCAGGATCCGCCCGGCGCCCCGGTTGGCGAGCCGCCCGGCGGCGAGCCGCCCCATGTCCCCGGCGCCGAGAACGAGGACGGTCTTGCCGGTGAGGCCGCCCGCGGCCCGGCCGGCGAAGGCGGCGGCGCAGCCGGCGAGGGAGCGGGCGCCGGCCTGGATCGGCGTCTCGCAGCGGGCCCGCTTGCCGGCGCGGAAGGCGGCGTGGAAGAGACGGTGCAACAGCGGCCCCGGCTGGCGGCGGGCGCAGGCCTCGCGGTAGGCCCTCCGCACCTGGCCCAGGACCTGGTCCTCGCCGAGGACGGCCGATTCCAGACCGGACGCCACCCGGAGGAGGTGGCGGGCGGCGTCCGCGCCGCGGCGCACGGCGGTGGGAACCACGTCCGGGGGCAGGCCGAGCAGGCGGCGGAAGAGGCCGGCGGGATCGGCGTCGCCGGGCTCCTCCAGGTAGAGCTCGACGCGGTGACAGGTGGCGAGGAGCACGGCCCCGGCGGCCCGGCAGGCGGCCGGGGGGATGACGAGGCCATCGCCCGCGGCGGCGCGCACGCGTTCCAGCGTCGCCAGGGGCGCCGAGCGATGGTCGACGCCGGCGGCGAGGACGGGAACGGCCCCGCTCATGGCGCCTCCCCCCGGGCGGCCGAGCGCCACAGCATGCCGCCGCCCAGGTAGCGGGCGTCGGCGCCGCGGCGGCGCAGCCAGCGGACGGCTTCCGCGGAGCGCGTGCCCCGCTCGCAGACGACGATCCAGGAGTGGTCGGTGCTCACCTCCTCGATCCGGCCGCGGAGCTCCTCGAAGGGGATGGCCACCACCTCGGCGTCCTGAATGGGGAGGGAGCGCTGCTCGGCCGGGGAGCGCACGTCGAGGACGGCGGCGCCGTCGAGCTGGGCGAGTGGGGAGACCGGTGCCGTGCCCTCCTCCACGTCGAGGGCGACGAAGGCGGCCACGGCCAGCGGATCGAGGGCGGGGGCGTAGGGCGGTGCGTAGGCGTGCTCGAGGCGCGCCAGCTGATCCACGGTGGCCCGCTGCAGCAGGTACTGCGCGGCGACGTCCACCCGCTTGACCACCTCGCCGGTCCCGGCGGCGGCCACGCCGAGGATCTCGCGGGTGGCCCGGTCGACGACCAGCTCGAGGTGCATCTCCTGTTTCTCGGGCCAGTAGTGGGCCCGGTCCTCGGTGGTGATCCAGACCGCCTCCGGGTCCAGCCCGTGCGCCCGGGCCATCGTCGCGGAGCAGCCGGCGGCGGCGATGTTGAGATCGAACACCTTGACCGCGAAGGCGCCGGCCACGGGGCCGAAGCGGTCGGGAAGACCGGCCAGGACGTTGGCGAGGACGCGGCCCTGGCGGTTGGCCAGGGAGCCGAAGGGGAGGTGGGCGGGCCGGCCGGTGACCGCGTGGCGAACCTCCACGCAGTCGCCCGCCGCCCAAACGTGCTCCACCGAGGTGGCGAGGCGCTCGTCGACGGCGATGGCGCCGGTCAGGCCGAGGGCGACCCCGGCGCTGGCGGCGAGCTCGACGGCGGGCTCGACGCCCACGGCCACCACGGCCGCGTCGGCGGTCAGACGGTGGCCGCCCGCCGCGAGCTGGACCTTCCCGTCCTTCACGGACAGCGAGCGCACGGGGCTTTTGCACAGCACCCGGACGCCGTTGCGCTCGAGCACGGCCTTCACCAGGGCGCCGATCTCCCCGTCCACCAGGGTCGGCAGGGGGGTGGCGGCGGCCTCGACGAGAGTCACCTCGGCGCCCCACAGCGACGTGAACGCCTCGGCCAGCTCGCAGCCCACGGGACCGGCGCCGATGACCGCCACGTGCTCGATGGCGCCCTCGACCAGCGCCCGCTTGAGGGGGGCCATGTCCTCCCGGGTGTGGAAGACCGAGACCAGCGGGTGCCGGGGCTGGCGGGGCAGGCGCCGGGGACGGGCGCCGGTGGCGATCACGAGATCGTCCCAGCGCAGGGTCCGCTCCAGTTTGCCGGAGCGGACGGTCAGGCTGCGGGCCGCGGGATCGACGGCCACCGCGCGCCAGCCGGCGAGGACCTCGATCCCCTTGGCGTCGCGAAAGAAGTCCACGTCGCGCAGGGCCCCCCAGCTGGTGCGCCGGAGGTCGTCGGCCTCGTCGATGTCGCCGGAGAGCACGTAGGGCAGCCCGCAGGCCGCGTCCGAGAAGACGGTTCTCGCCTCGACCACGGTGATCCGCCATTCCGGCCGGAGGCGGGCCAACCGGGCCGCGCATCGCAGGCCGGCGGCCGAGGCGCCGATCACCGCCACGCGGTGCATGCCGGACCTCCCGGCGCCGGGCGCTGGCCGCGGCTCACGCCGTCACCTCCCGGTGGATGGACAGGGCGATCTTGTAGAAGACCGTGATCAGGAGCGCCCCCACGGCGTACACCCCGAGGCTGATCAGGAGCTCGGGAAGGGTGGGCCAGTACTGGGTCACCTTGTCGAGCGGGTTGGGGATGAACCCGGTGACCACCATCGCCAGGCCCTTCTCGATCCAGATGCCGAAGAAGGTCATCACGCAGGCCGCCGTGAGGAGGCCGGTGTGGTGCCGGCTCTTCGGGTTGATGAGCAGCACCAGGGCGGCGATGGAGAGCGCCACAGAGGTCCACATCCACGGCCCCAGGCGGTCCTGGCCGCCGAGGCCGAAGAAGAGGTAGCGGAGGTGCTCCACCTCCTCCGGGACGTCGCTATAAAGCGGGGTGAACAGCTCGACCAGGATGAAGAAGACGTTGATGATCATGGCGTAGGTGACGATCTCGGCGAGCTTGAAGACGGCCTCCAGGCCGACGTCGAAGCGCGAGACCCGGCGCAGGAGCAGGCAGAGCAGGATGAGCAGGGCCGGGCCGGAGGCGAAGGCCGAGGCCAGGAAACGGGGCGCCATGATGGCGGTCGCCCAGTAGGGCCGCGCGGCGAGGCCGGAGTAAATGAAGGCCGTCACCGTGTGGATGCTGATCGCCCACGGGATCGAGAGATAGATGACCGGCTTGATCCACCGGGGCGGGCGCTCGCCACGGCGCTCGGCGAGGAGGGTGACCCGGGTGATCGTCGCGTTGATCACCAGGTACCCGCTGAGGACGATCATGTCCCAGAAGAGGATCGAGTGGGGCGTGGGATGGAGGAGCATGTTGAGCATGCGCCCCGGCCGCCCGAGGTCGATCACGATGAAGAGCAGGCACATGGTCACGGCGGACACGGCGAGCAGCTCGCCGAGGATGGTCATCCGGGCGAAGACCTTGAAGCTGTGCAGGTAATAGGGAAGCACGACCATGACCGCCGAGGCCGCCACGCCGACCAGGAAGGTGAACTGGGCGATGTAGAAGCCCCAGCTCACGTCGCGGGACATCCCGGTGATGCCGAGCCCGGTCTCGAGCTGCCGCAGGTAACAGATGCCGCCGGCGGCGATCACCGCCAGCAGGCACGCCATCCAGGTCCAGTACCGTCGATCGCCGGAGAAAGCCTTCTCGAGCATGGGCGCCTCACACCAGGTAGTAGACCTGCGGCCGGGTGCCGAGGCCGGGTTTGCGGCGGATCGCGAACCGCTCGTCGAGGAGCTTGCGCACGGGCGATCCGGGATCCTCGAGATCGCCGAAGGTCAGTGCCCCGTGCGGGCAGGCCTCGACGCAGAGCGGGATCTCCCCCCGCGCCAGGCGCTCCTGGCACAGGTCGCACTTCTCCACGACCCCCTTCTCGCGGGTCGGAAAGGCGGGGTTGGGCTCGGGAATGTACGGGCGCGGGTCGACCCAGTTGAAGCTGCGCGAGCCGTAGGGGCACGCGGCCATGCAGTACCGGCAGCCGATGCAGCGGTGCCAGTCCATCATCACCACCCCGTCCTCGCGCCTCCAGGTGGCCTGGGTCGGGCAGACGCGCACGCAGGGCGGGTTGTCGCAGTGATTGCAGAGCAGGAGCACCGGCCCGGAGGCCAGCTCGGGCTTGAAGAAGCGGCTCTTCCTGGTCGGGAAGGCGTTGTCGAACGGCTCCTCCCAGATCCACTTGATCTCGTGCTTCGGGTCCGGGATCTGCGGGATGTTGTGAGCCCGGTTGCAGGCGTCGATGCAGGCTCGGCATCCCGGGTGGTCGCGGCATACGGCGAGATCGACGGCCATGGCCCAGCGCCGGCCGACGAGGGGCTCCCCGCCCGGGGCCTCGGGCCCGGGCGCCGTCTGCCGGCCGAGCACGGGCAGGCTGGTCGCCCCCGCTGCCGCCAGGCCTGCCAGCTTGATGAGCTCGCGGCGGTCGAGGGTCATGATGCACCTCCCGGAGGCGGGGCGGAGCGCGACGGCTCGGGCGCCAGGTGGCAGTTCCAGCAGTAGGGCGTCACGTCCATGAAGGTGTGGCAGCGGTCGCAGAAGGCCTTCTTGTCGCGGTGGCAGCCCAGGCAGGTGCCGCTCAGGCTGCGCACGAAGCGGCGCCCGTCGGCGGTGGTGAAGACGCGCTGTCCCTGGCGGATGGCGCGGTCGCGCCAGCGGTTGAGGAGCTCCATGTGGGTCGCGCGCATGGTCGCCGTGGGCAGGACGCAGCGCGTCCAGCCCGCCGGCCGCTCCAGCTTGGGCGGGCCGGCCGGGGTGCCGCGGGCGACGTTCAACCACACCGGGAAGGTGACGGCCGCGGCGAACAGGACCAGTCCGGGGACGATCTTGCCAGCGTCATACATCGCCCGGCTCCTCCTCGGGGACGAGCGGGTCGCCCCGCAGGTTGGTGGTTCTCTCCTTCTCGCCGTCCATGATCAGCGCGTTGCCGACCAGCTCGTGGATGCCGGCCACGCGCACGCCGGGGACCCAGAAGTCCATCAGCGTGGGCAGGACCGCCCGGTCGATGGCGCAGATGGCGGTGAGCAGGTTGACGCCGTGCTTCTCGTGGACGTGCTTGACGGCGTTGGCGCGGGGCAGGCCGCCCCGCAGCCGCATCTCCAGGTTCTCGTCGTTGCCCAGGCCGGCTCCGGAGCCGCAGCAGAAGGTCTGCTCGCGGATGGTGTTCTCGGGCATCTCGTAGAAGTGGTCGACCACGTGACGCAGGATGTAGCGCGGCTCCTCGAGTAGGCCCATGCCGCGGGCCGGGTTGCAGGAGTCGTGAAAGGTCACCCGCGCCCAGTCGTTGCGGGCGGGGTCGAGCCGGAGCCGGCCCTCGTGGATGAGGTCGGCCGTGAACTCGCAGATGTGGACCATCCTGGTGGATGCCGCGTTCTCGAAGACCGTTCCGGTGATGGGGGAGCGGGGGACCTCCAGGAACTCGGCGGGGCCGTTCAGGGTGTCCATGTACTGGTGCACGACCCGCCACATGTGGCCGCACTCGCCGCCGAGGATCCACTTGACGCCGAGCCGCTTGGCCTCGGCGTACATCTTGTAGTTGAGGCGCTTGATGGTGTCGTGGGAGAGGAAGAGCCCGAAGTTGCCGCCCTCGGACGCGTAGGCGCTGAGGGTGTAGTCGAGCCCGATGTGCTCGAAGAGCAGCAGGTACCCCATGAAGGTGTAGATGCCCGGCTCGGCGAAGTAGTCGGCGGAGGGGACGATGAAGAGAATCTCCGCGCCCTTGCGGTTGATGGAGGGCTCGATGTGGAGGCCCGTCACCTCCTCCAGCTCCTCGCAGATGAACTCGATGTTGTCCTTGAAGGTGTGGGGCTGGATGCCGAGATGGTTCCCGGTCCGGTGGCAGTTGGCCACCGGCTCCACCACCCAGTTGATGTTGATCCCGAGCAGGTTGAGGAGCTCGCGTGCGGCCATGGTGATCTCGGCGGTGTCGATGCCGTAGGGGCAGAAGACCGAGCATCGCCGGCACTCGGTGCACTGGTAGAAGTAGTAGAACCACTCCTTGATGACCTCGGGCGTGAGCTGCCGCCCGCCCGCCAGGCGGCCGAGGATCCTGCCCGCCGTGGTGAAGTCCCTGCGGTAGACCGAGCGCAGCAGCTCGGCCCGCAGCACGGGCATGTTCTTGGGATCGCCCGAGCCGATGAAGAAGTGACACTTGTCGGCGCAGGCGCCGCAGCGCACGCAGCAGTCCATGAACACGCGCAGGGAGCGGAAGCGGCGGAGCAGGTCCAGGAACCCGCGGTGGACGATCTCCCGCCAGTCCGGGGGGAGCTTCCAGTCCTCGTCCGTGGGCGACCACTGGCGCGGGTTGGGCAGGCCGAGGTACTCGAGGTTCTTGGGGGCCCCGGGGTAGGACCAAGTGCCCCGGCGGGCCTCGAAGTCGACGGTCGGATCCATCCAGTCCCGGCGCGGCGGGCGATACTTGATCTGCAGCAGCTCCTCAGGGCTCCTGGTCATGACGCGCCTCCCTCAAGCGGCAGGCCCGCCGCCTCGAGCTTGTCCCGGAACTCCTCCTCCCACTCGGCGTAGGTGTGGACCGGCACCGGGTGGTTCCACGGGTTGACGTGGCGCCGGGCGCGGTTGTCGTTGGCCAGATTCCGGGTCGGGCTGAGGAAGATCCCGCCCAGGTGCACGAGCTTGGAGAACGGGAAGTACGCCGCCAGGCAGCTGACCAGGAAGAGGTGGGTGAAGAACAGCGGCGACAGGCCGGCCGGGACGGCGGGATGGAAGGTGACGAGCCCGAGGCACAGGGTCTTGACGGCGACCAGGTCCACCTTGTCCACGTAGCGGAGCAGGACGCCGGTGAGCGCGATCCCGAGCAGGAGCAGGAGCGGGAAGAAGTCGCCGGGCAGGGAGACGTACCGCACCAGCGGGTGGAGCAGCCGGCGGCCGAGGAGGTAGAGCACGGCGGCGAGGATCACCACGTCGGTGAGCAGCAGGGTGGGCACCAGGATCTCGAAGAGGCCGTCCACCGTCTCCAGGGCGTGGACCAGGCCGGGCACCGGTTGCAGGAAGAAGCGCAGGTGGCGCAGGAGCACGACCAGGAGGCTCCAGTGGAAGGCCAGCGAGCCCGCCCAGAGCAGCTTGTCGGGCTGGTAGACCAGGCGCCCGGCCGGGGTCAGGTCGGTCCTCGTATTCCGGAACAGGGAGCGGAAGAGGAGGACCTCGAGGGCCATCCGGCGGACGACCTGCCACGGGGTGAACGGGCTCTCCAGCTTCTGCTGGCGGATCCAGGGCAGCGACCGCTGCTGGCCGCACACCGTGGGGATCTTGAAGGGCACCGGCGAGCGGGCCCAGCCGACCACCCGCCCGATCATTCCCACCACGAAGACGAACGCCGCCGCATAGGGGATGGCCACCGCAAAGAGCCAGGCGGCGGAGCCGGCGACCGCCAGGGGCACGGCGGCGAGGACGACGGCGACGACCAGGGCCCAGACGGCTCTCATGGTTCCTGCACCTCCTTTTCCGGGGCGCCCGGCCCGGACCGGGCGGTCTGGGCCCGTTGCAACCGCCGGCGGGCGACGGCGTTCCAGCGGTCCCGCTCGTGAAGACGGACCTCGAAGAGCTGCTCGCGGCAGGCCATGAACGTGTCGAAGGCGGCCAGCGCCAGACGGTCGATCCTCCGCTGGAGCTCCTCCCGGTCGGCGGCCGGGGCGCCGTCCACCAGCTCGCCGGCGATGTCGCGAATGGCGTCCTTGAGCAGGAAGAAGATGCCGATCGCCTCGGAGGGCTGGAAGTCCTGGACGCTGCGGATCCGGACCAGGGCGTCCAGGGCCTCGGCGGTGGCCTCCCGGTCGGCGTCGCCGAGAACGGCGTCGAGAAGACGGGAGGCCGCCCGGCGGATCGTGTGTCCCACCGGGTTGGCGAACCGGTCCTTTTCCCGGGCGAGGAAATCGGCGCCCTCGCGCGGGTAGGTGGCGAAGATGAGCTCGGTCCAGCGGCCGAGGATCTCCCCGGCGTACGGTTCGAGCTTGGCGGCAAGAGCCATCACGCCCTCCTCGGGGTCATCCGGCGACATGCGCCGCGGCGGCGGGAACGGCTCGCCCGCTCAGACGCATCCCGTCGGCTTGGGCAGGCCCGCCACCTTGCACGCACCCTTGGCCGGGCCGGACGGGAAGAGGTCGTAGATCTCCTTGAGCTTGAGGCCGGTCTCCTTGCACAGCTTGCGGATCATCGGCGCGACGCCGAACTGGAGGTAGTAGTTGCGCAGGTAGTTGATGACCTTCCAGTGGTCCTCCGTCAGCTCCTGGACGCCTTCCGTGGTGGCCAGGGCCTTGGCGACCTCCTCGTTCCAGGCCTCGGGCTCCTGGATGAAGCCGTCCTCGTCCACCTCGATGGAGATGTTTTCGTGGGTGAATGTGGGCATTGCCAAACCTCCTTTGGTCCCAGGTTCTTCCCTGCTAGTTTTCCTGGTCCCGGCGCGGGGTCTGCCGTCGACTCTCCTCCCGCTCCAGGGCCTTGAGAAAATCCGGTTGGGGCTGGAACCCCAGCCGGACGGCACGATCTAGGTACCGGCGCGCCTCCTCCACCCGGTGCAGGGCGAGCAGGCCCACCGCGAGGAAGTAGTTGGCCGCGGGGTGATCGGGCTCGAGCTCGAGCGCCCGGCGGTTGTGCTCGACCACGCCCTCGGCGTCGCCCAGGTACAGGCAGGCCTGGCCCATGTTGAAGTGCAGCTCGGCGCGCTCGCCGTCGAGCTCGATGGCCCGCAGGCAGGCCTCCTTGCTCTCGGCGAAGCGCCACTGCAGCAGCAGGACGCCGGCCAGGTTGACCCAGGCCTCGACGAGGCCCGGATCGAGCTCGAGCGCCTTGCGATAGGCGCGCTCGGCGGAGGTCATGCGGCCCGCCCGGGTGTACGCCAGGCCGAGGTTGAAGTGGGCGGCAGCGGCGTCGGGCGCGGACTCGACCCGTCGTTGCCAGCGATCGATGCGGTCCCGTGACGTCTCGGCGAAGCTCATGCGCCTCCTCCCCGCCCGTTGCCGCCGCCGGGGTGGCCGACGAGCTCGGGCAGCCGTGGGTTTCGGCCCCGTCCGGCGGCGCGGATGCGGGCCACGAAACGTGGCGCCCAGTCGCGCAGCCCGAGGGCGTGGATGTGGATGTAGGAGGCCCAGACGTTGTCCCTGACGATACCGTCGCGCCCCCCGGCCAGGCCGTGACCGCGCTCGATCCGGAGCACGGTCCGCTCCAGGTCCCGGCCGCCGGTCGCCCGCGAGTAGTGGAACTCGTGGCCGCGGATGGTGGCCCCGGTGGCGAGGTACGGATTCTTCCTGTCCACGGTGGCGACCACGTAGCCGTGTCCCTGGGGCCACGGCGTCTGTTCGACCGTGACATCGAGGGCGCCGGCCATGGGATAGGTGGCGCCCTGGACGAGGAGCTCGCGGGCGAGGTACATGAGGCCGCCGCACTCCGCCCACACCGGGAGCCCGTCGCGTACGGCCCGCCGGACGTCGCTG
The DNA here is from genome assembly GCA_964644635.1 of uncultured Thermoanaerobaculia bacterium. Taxonomy (GTDB): domain Bacteria; phylum Acidobacteriota; class Thermoanaerobaculia; order Thermoanaerobaculales; family Sulfomarinibacteraceae; genus CAZXXL01. Next base: position 9,435 of record CAZXXL010000002.1, read on the forward strand.
CGGAGGGTCTGGTTGTCGGACAGGGTGTTGGCGTGGACCTCCGGGAAGCCGCCGCCGAAGTAGACGGCGTCGACGTCGGGCAGCCGGGGCTCGGAGAGCGGCGAGAAGAACGTGAGCTCGGCGCCGCAGGCCTCGAGGACCTCCAGGTTCGCGGGATAGTAGAAGCTGAAGGCCTGGCCGCGGCCGACGCCGATGCGGACCCGCGCGCCGCGGCGGGGGCTCTTCGCCACCGGCAGCTCGACCGTCCCCGCCCGCTCGGCCACGATGCGGATGCGGTCGAGGTTGACGTGGCCGGCCACCAGCTGGGTGGCGGTTCGTAGGGTCCGCTCCAGCGTCGGGTGCTCGCCGGTGGTGACGAGACCGAGGTGGCGGCTGGGCAGGGGGTCGGTGTCGGTGAGGCGGGGCAGGGCGCCGAGTACCTCGACCCCGACCTGGTGCTCGAGGACGGTCCGGATGAGGCGCTCCTGGCGGAGGGTCGCGACCCGGTTGAGCACGACCCCGGCGAGCTCGACGTCGCGGTCGAACTCCCGGCAGCCGAGGACCTGCGCCCCCACGGTGCGCGTCGCCTTGGAGACGTCGACCACCAGCACCACCGGTGCGCCGATGATCTTGGCGAGCTCGGCGGTCGAGTGGGAGCCCACCGTGTCCGCGCCGTCGAAGAGGCCGCGGTTCCCCTCGACGAGGATAAGGTCCGCGTCTTTCGAGCGGGCCAGGGAGGACCCCAGCCCGGGGCGGTCGATCATGAAGGTGTCCAGGGTCCGTCCGGGGCGGCCGGCGGCGGCGCCGAGCCAGGAGGCGTCGATGTAATCGGGACCCTTCTTGTACGGGGCGACGCGGATCCCGCGCTCGCACAGGGCGCGGGCCAGCCCGATGGCGAAGAGCGTCTTGCCGCTGTCACCCGCCAGGCCGGCCACCATCAGGCGAGGCGTCGCCAGCTTCATCGGCCGCGCTCCTCACACACCGTCGATGTACCCGCAGGGGCACTCTTCCCAGCACTTCTTGCAGCCGTCGCAGGTTGCGAGATGAATCGCGAAGTAGGTCCCCAGCGACGGCTCCGGCACCTTCTTGAAGCAGTTGTTCTGGCAGAACATCCAGCACTGCTCGCAGTCGAAGCACAATCCGCAGGAGAAGCAGCGCATCACCTCCTCGAGGGCCTGCTCGCCGGTGATGCCGAGGTCGGCCTCGGCGAAGGGTCTCGCCAGGCGTTCCTCGGGGGTCAGGACGCGGCGCTCGGCCCGTGGCTTCGGCTCGTAGTAGTCGAGCTTGATGCGCTCGGGACCGATGGGCGGCCGCGGGTCGGCGGCGGGCGGGTCGATGCCGCGCAGGGTGGCGTGGATCGACTCCGCGGCCAGCCGTCCCTGGCCGATGGAGATGGTGGCCAGGCCGAGGCTGCGGACGTCGCCGCCCGACCAGATCCCCTCCACCGTGGTGCGGCCCCACTCGTCGGTTTCCAGCCACGAGCTCTCCCCGGCCAGGTCGAAGCCGAGGGCCTCCCAGTCCGGCTGCTGGCTGACCGCCATGATCACGGAGTCGCAGGCGAGCTCGAAGGTGTCGCCCTCGATGGGGACGGGCCGCCGGCGGCCGGATGCGTCCGGCTCGCCGAGCTCCATGCGCTGGACGATCATCCCCGCGACCCGGCCCTCCTCGTCGCGCAGGATCTTGATCGGCACGGCCAGGAACTCGAGATCGATGCCCTCCTCCAGGGCCTCGTCGATCTCCCGCTCGATGGCCGGCATCTCGGTGCGGGTGCGGCGGTAGAGGATCGTGACCTTGGCGCCCTTGCGCCGCAAGACGGCGGCCGAGTCCGAGATCAGCCGCTCCGAGACGCGGGCGGCGTCGATGGCGGTGTCGCCGCCGCCGATGATGACGACCTCGGAGCCGAGCTCGACGGGCTCCCCGGTGTTGACCCGGCGCAGGAAGTCGGTGCCGGTCCACACGCCCGGACCGTCCTCGCCGGGGATGCCCATCTTCCGCCCGCGGTGGGCGCCGATGGCCAGGTAGACGGCGGCGTGCTCGGAGCGCAGCTTCTCGACGGTGATGTCCTCGCCGACCCGGACGCCGCACTCGAGCTCGACCCCGAGGTCGAGGATGCGCCCGATCTCGGCATCGAGCACGTCACGCGGCAGGCGGTACTCGGGAATGCCGTAACGGAGCATGCCGCCGGGCTTGGAGAAGGCCTCGAAGACCGTGACCGGGTATCCCCGGCGGGCGAGCTGGTAGGCCGCCGACAGGCCGGAGGGCCCGGCGCCGATGACGGCGATCCGCTCCGTGAAGGGGCCGCCGGCGTCGAGGCGCGGCAGCTTCAAGCCGCGTTCGATGCCCCAGTCGCCGATGAACCGCTCGACGGAGTTGATGGCCACGGCGGCGTCCTTCTCGTTGCGGTTGCAGTGCTCCTCGCAGGGGTGGGGGCAGATGCGGCCCATGGTGGCCGGGAACGGGTTGGTCGCGACCTCGATCGCCCAGGCCTCGTCGAGGGCTTCCTCCAGCGAGATGCCCAGCTTGTCCCGCAACGCGATGGTGGTCAGCCAGTTGCGGATCTCGTTGCCGGACGGGCAGTGGCCGGTGCACGGCGGCAGCTTTTCGACCGTCTGCGGCCGCAGGGGGGAGATCTCGCTCCCGCTCCCCCCGCCGGTGCTGAACCGGGCCTTGAGCCCGGTCTTCTTGGGTTTCTTCAAAAGGCCCATGGTCGTCCCCTTCCGGTCATGACGGTCTCAGGCGTAGGGGTAGAGCTTCGACTTGAACGCCTCCAGCTGCTTGAGGAGGTGGTCGTGCTTTTCCTCGTCCGTGATCAGGTAGTCCAGGAGGGCGCGCTGGACGAAGAACCGGCAGTCTTCCTTGAGCTTCTTGGCGAGATCGATGGTTTCCCGCTCCACCTCCTCGTGCTGCTCGATGGCGTCCCAGATCTCCGCCAGCTCCTCGGGCGTCAGCTGCACCGGCGTGGTGGTCAGGCTGTCGATCAGGAACTGTTGCACCCGGTGGTGTTGCACGGAGTCGTTGCGGATGATCTCCATGAACAGCCGGATGAGGGGATTGGCCGTCTTTTCCATCAGCTCGGCGGTGGTCTCGATGGCCTGGCGCTCGAGCTGCTGCCAGTGACGCAGGACGGCCACCGTGTGCTCGATCCGTTCCGGTCCCTTGGACTTGGTCATCGCCATCTCCTTCCGGTCAGCGGGCGCCGAGGGCTCCCGGCCCCCGCGATAAAGCCTCCTCAGCCGCCCTTCTCCTTGGGCGGCAGCGTGATGTAGCTGCCGCCGAAGTAGCTGTAGATGCAGCGGCCCGAGTCGATCAGCTGGCGGATGGCCTGCTTGCACAGCTTCTTGTCCACCGCGTCGGCTCCGAACTTCTCGATCATGGCCTTGGTGAGGTCCATGGCCTTGAGGTTCTTCTTGCCGTGGGTGGCCTCGACCAGCTGAAACATGGCCTCGGCGACCTCGTCCACGCTTGGTGTGCTCATGGCAACCTCCTAGTGGCGGAGCTGGGTGGTGCGGTTGTAGGTCTCGCCGGCATGCTTGAAGTCGTCGATGTGGTACTTGGTGAAGGGAATGCCGGTGAGCTTGAAGAACTTCGGCCAGCCGATGCGCTCGATCCACTCACCCATCCGCTCGTGCTTGCGGGCGTTCTCGGCGTATACGTTGACGATGTTGACGACGGCCTCCACCACCTCCGGCCAGCGCGGCGGGTTGTTGGGCAGGAACGGGATGGCGAGCTTGGAGAACATCGGGGCGCTGCGCGCGTTGGAGACCTTGCCGCCGACCCAGATGGAGAGCCCGTCGCTCTCCGCGTTGTTGATCTGCATGGCCGGGCAGACCGTGTAGCAGTTGCCGCAGTACATGCACTGGTCCTCCTCCACCTCGACCGAACCCTTGCCCTCCACCGTGGCCGGCCGGATGGCGCCGGTGGGACAGGAGGAGACCAGGGTGGGCACCTCGCAGACCTTGGGCAGGTTCTCGTGGTCGATGGTGGGCGGCCTGCGGTGCACGCCGAGCACGGCGATGTCCGAGCAGTGGACGGCGCCGCACATGTTGAGGCAGCAGGCGAAGGCGATCCGCAGCTTGGCGGGCAGGTCCATGTTCACGAAGTGGTGGTGCAGCTCGTCCATGATCGACTTCACCACGCCCGAGGCGTCGCTGGCCGAGGAGTGGCAGTGGACCCAGCCCTGGGTGTGGACGATGGAGGAGATCGCGTTCCCGGTGCCCCCCACCGGGAAGCCCATCTTCTCCAGGTCGCGCTTGAGCGGCTCGATGTTGGCCTTGTCCGTGAGCAGGAACTCGACGTTGTGACGGCTCGTCCAGCGGAGGTAACCCCCGGTGTACTTGTCGGCCAGCGCCGCGAAGTCGCGGATGGTGTGGATCGACAGCAGCCGCGGCGTGCCGGCGCGCACCGTGTACAGCCGGTCGCCGGACTCGGCGACGTGGACCATCACGCCCGGCTCGAGAATCTCGTGATACCGCCACCTGCCGTAGTTGGCCTTGACGATGGGCGGCAGGAACTGCCGGAAATCCGGCGGACCAATGTCGGTTTTGCGTTCAGCGACGGCCATGGCGATCTCCTCCCTATGCCTCTTGCTCTGTATCCTCTTCGAGCTCTTCCTCGAAGAAGATGTAGGGGTTGGTTCTCGGGTGCGCGATCATCTCGGGCACGGGGTCCAGACCGATGGCGTCGAGGAAGTTCCCGAGCCCGATCCGCTGGATGAACTCGCCGACCCGCTCCCGGTTCTTCCCGTACTCGCCCCAGACGTCCCAGATGGCCTCGGCGAGCTCCTTGATGTCGTCGTACGGGGGCTCCATCTTGAGGAAGGGGACGAAGACGGAGGCCAGCAGGGCGCCGCCGACGATGGGCGCCTTGGCCCCGATGAGGATGGTCGCGCCGCGATCTTTGCCCGGCGCCAGCGCCTTGGGCATGACGTTGATGCAGTGCATGCACTTCACGCACTCCGAGTTGTCGATGCGCAACGTCTCGCCGTTCCAGGCGATGCACCGGGTGGGGCAGAGCTCGCAGACTTCATGCTCGATGTCGACACCGGCCTCGGCGTAGCGCTTGACCTCCTCCTGGTCGATCTGGATGTCGTCGCGCCAGGTGCCGATGACCGCCATGTCCGAGCGGGCGATGGCGGCCACGCAGTCGTTGGGGCAGCCGGAGAACTTGAACTTGAACTTGTACGGGAACATGGGTCGGTGGAGCTCGTCCTGGTAGGTGTGGGTGATGTCGTTGCAGGCGTCCAGCGTGTCGTAGCAGGCCCACTCGCAGCGCGCCGGTCCCACGCAGGCCGAGGGCGTGCGCACGTCGGACCCCGAGCCGCCGAGGTCGAAGCCGTGGGCGGTGAGGTCGGCGAAGCAGGGCTCCAGCGCCTCGGTCTTGGAGCCCAGGAAGATGATGTCGCCGGTCGAGCCGTGCATGTTGGTCAGCCCGGAGCCGTGGCGCTCCCAGATGTCGCACAGGGTGCGCAGGACGTCCGAGGTGTAGAACCAGCCCGAGGGGTGGTTCACGCGGTAGGTGTGGAACGCGGCGACCTCCGGGAACTCCTCGGGCAGGTCGGAGTAACGGCCGATGACGCCGCCGCCGTAACCCATGACGCCGACCAGCCCGCCGTGTTTCCAGTGGCCGATCTTCTCCTCGTAGGAGCGCTCGAGCTGCCCGAGGAGGTCGTGGACCATCGGGTTGTCCGCGCAGCGCTTGATCTCGCGGATGAAGCTCGGCCAGGGACCGCTTTCGAGCTCGTCGAGGAGCGGTGTCTTGAGGTCCTTGTCAGCCATGACGTCTCCTTTCTCGTTGCCGGGGATTGACGGTGCACGAGGCCCGGCGCCGCGGTCCGTCCCCGGAACCTTCCGTCAGGTGGAAAGTCCGGCGGGGCGCGGGAGCGCGGTACATGACCTCGTCCATGCTCATCTCTTCCGCCCTCGGTCTTGCAACGGACGTGCCACGGACGGGGTGGGTGTGATGGGTGACAAGGTACGCCTGATCAACAGGTTGAGCTCCACGGGCGGGGGCGCGGCGTTTCGCCGCCGGACCCCTGTTACGGACTCGTAACACTGCTCCCGCCGCCGGGACGTTTCGTTTCCTTCTCACCGGCCAGCAGGACCTCGCGGCCGGCCGGAATCGGCGTCCGGTGGCAGGTGGCGCAGCGGTACAGATCGGGCTTCTTCCAGCGCGGATTCGCGGCCTCCCGGCGGTGGCAGGCGACGCACAGGGTATGCATGGCCTTGCGGTAGCCGGGGGCGGCCAGCCGTTTGAACTCCTTGACCACGTCGTTGTCCGCCATCATGTCCTTGTCGTGGCACTTGGAACAGGGCCTGGCGTTGGCGGCGGTGGGCGGCGCGCCGGCCGGGTGGCAGCGCCGGCACGAGGCGTTGCCGTCGAGGGAGCGGACGTGGCGGACGTGGTCGAAGATGCGGGTGGGCAGGTACATGTCCCGGTGACACTCGCTGCACGGCGTGCCCACGTCGCCGGGCTTGTGCAGGTGGTGGCAGGTGCCGCACCGTTTGGCGCCGATGCGCTTGACGTGGTCGGCGTGGGGGAAGCGCACGGTGCCCTCGGGAAAGCCGAGCATGAGGACATCGCCGCCGCGGGCGCGCGTCACCGGCGTCGCCTCCACCCGCGGCGTCCAGGCGGCCACGCTGAGGCCGGCGATGAAGGCGACGGCGAAGAGCACGGAGTACACCCGCCGCGAGGCGAAGGCCTGGTCGCCCAGCCATCCGCGGGAGAGGCGGTCGAAGGGCGGGAGCACGAAGAGCTGGAGCCGCCGCCAGCACTCCTCCTCCTCGAGGAGCTCCTTCTCCACCGGGAAGTGTTCCTGGATGAAGAAGAAGATCAGCGCGAACGCGGAGACGATGCCCAGACTCACGGCCCACTCGGACCAGCTCGGGAAGTAGCGGGTTCCGGTGGCGCTCACCTGGGCGAGGCCCGAGGTGTCGATCCGGTTGAGGACCCAGCCGATCACGCACATCGAGGAGGCGATGAAGACCCCGGTATGGCTTTCGCGGACGCGGCGGATGGCGAACAGGACCATCGGGATGACGGTGCTGATGGCCAGCTCGACGATGAAGAGGTTGCTCTCGAAGGTTCCGGCGAAGATGAGCCCCAGCTTGCCCTGGTGGACGAGGTCAAGGAGCTTGAAGGCCAGGTAGAAGGCGAGGCCCCAGGCGGCGAACCGTCCCAGGCCCGCCATGGCGTCGCTCTCCGGTTCCCGTTCGTACAGCCAGGAGGTGATCGTGGATTCGAAAATCACGGTGGCGAGCCCGAGGCAGATGGCGGACACGAAGAAGAGCTCCGGGAGGTGGGGCGTGTACCAGAGCGGGTGCAGCCGGAAGGGCATGATCAGCATCAGCGTGCCCAGCGACGACTGGTGCAGGGTGGATAGCGAAATGCCGGCGATGATGATCGGCAGCTGGAGCCGGAGCAAGGTGTGGTAGGTCCGCCGGAACCGTGTCCGCTCGAGGAAGACGGGCGCGAACTCCATGATCAGGACGGTCAGGTAGAGCATCACGCACCACGCGACCTCGAACAGGGGGGACCTCGGGTTCCAGTGGACGATCGGGCTCCAGATATGCCAGGGGAGGCCGACGTCGTAGATCAGGCCGACCACGACGGCGGCGTAGCCGAGCATCGCCGACAGGATGGCGGGCCGGGCCACCACGTGGTAGCGCTCGCGGTGGAAGATGTGGACGATGGCGGCGACCACGAACCCGCCCGCGGCCAGGGCGACGCCGCCCATGACGTCGAAGCCCACCCACAGCCCCCACGGCGTCACGTCGGAGAGGGCCGTGGCGGCGCCGAGGCCGAGCGTGAACCGGAGCAGGGTCACGGCGGCGGCGAGGCCGGTGACCGCCCAGAGGATGCCCTTGAAGACCTTGATGCGCCTACTCATGGGGCTCATCCTCCGCGGAGCCGGCCCCGGGTGTTTCCGGTGGCTCCCCGCCCTCCCGTTCCAGGCGCATCCGCCGGTCCACGACCCACCACACGCCGGTCATCAGGGCGCCCATCCCGAGGAACTCGAAGGGCACCTTGCGCAGGGCCTCCCAAGTGCGCCAGGGCAGGGGACGGTCGCCCAGGCGCTCGGGGTTCTCCCAGGCGAGGAAGGAGAGATCGACGTGGGAGATGTAGAGGACCGAGGTCCCGCCGAGCTCGTGTTCCCCCCAGATGTGCTGGATGTACCGCTTCGGCTCGGCCGCGAGCCGCCGGCGGGCCTGGGCCAGCAGCTCCTCGCGGGTGCCGAAGATGGTCGCACCGGCGGGACAGGCGGCGACGCAGGCGGGCTTGTCGATCTCTCCGCTGCGCAGCTTCTCGAAGCAGAAGATGCACTTGCGCACGGAGGGATTGAGGTGGTTCCACTGGTAGTGGGGGATCCCGTACGGGCAGGCCATCATGCAGTAGCGGCAGCCCAGGCAGCGGGACTTGTCGTAGACCACGGGACCCTCGGGGGTCTTGTGGAGGGCGGCCACCGGGCACACCGAGACGCAAGCAGGGTCCAGGCAGTGCCGGCACTGCTTGCGGACGAAGGTCCGGTTCGGCAGCCGGATGATGCTGGTCCAGCGGGTGGCGGAGAGGCCGTCCCGGGAGTGACCGAGCCGGGGCGGCGGATCCTCGGCGGGCAGCCCGTTGATCTTCTTGCAGGCCGCCACGCACGACTCGCAGCCGATGCACTTGGTGACGTCGTTGAGGATGGCCAGGGTGGGCTTCATACACCCTCCTCACCCTTGCCGAGGGTGGCCCGGACCGCCGCCCCGGAGCCCGGGGGGAACCGCCAGCCGAGCTCGGTGGAGGTCTGGCTCACCCAGAAGAGGACTATGTGCACGAGCTTGGAGAAGGGGACCAGGATGAGCAGCAGCTCCGCGGAAAGCAGGTGAAAGAGGTACATGAGCTGGGCGTCGAACGGGCAGAGCCGGGGGTGGGCGACGAGAAACCCGGTGATGCAGGGAACCGCGCAGAGGAGGGGGAGGAGCCAGTCCTGGAGCCGGCTCAGCCGGCGCGAGGCCTCGTGAAGGAGACGCATCAGGACGAGGGCGGCCAGGGCGAGGACCGTGACCACGGTGAGCCAGTCGGCGACGGCGGGCGGCAGCGTCCACCAGCCGATGCCGAGGCTCTCCCTCCAGATCGCGACGTGGCCGGCCAGGAAGAGGGGCACGGCGATGATGCCGACGTGGAAGAGGAAGGAGATGAAGTTGTAGGCGATGCGCTCGCGCCGCCGCAGGTAACGCCAGGGCAGCAGCCACTCCAGATTGCGCCGGATGGCGAGCCGCCAGGGCACCACCTGGTCGCCGGCCCGGCCGAAGGCCCACGTGATCTCCCAGGCCTGGAGGGCCACCTGGCGCAGGAGGCCCACGGCCATGGCGAGCAGGGAGAGCTTGAGCAACGGCCCGCGCGCGAAGGCGATCCAGCTTTCCAGCATCCCGCCTCCCATCAGTCCAGCTCGATGGCCCGGTAGAGGAGGTCGTGGAGGCCCACCACCTCGACGTCCCCGAGCCCGTTGTCCTCGCAGACCTCGCGCAGCTGCTTCTTGCAATTGGCGCACGGCGCCACCAGGTAGTGGGCCCCGGTGGCGCGGATCTGCTCCGCCTTTTTCGCCCCGGTGACGCCGGTCCGGTAGGGCCGGACCTCGTCGATGGAGACCGTGCCGCCTCCGCCCCCGCAACACAGGTTCCACACGCCGTGGGGCTCCATCTCCACGAAGTCGGCGCAGATGGCCTTGAGGAGGTCGCGGGGCTTTTCGATGATCCAGCCGGTCCGGGCGATGTTGCACGGGTCGTGGTAGGTGACCCGCTCGGTGACGGCCCCGGGGCGCAGCCGGATCCGGCCCTCCTTCCAGACCTTCCAGGTGTACTCCATGATGTTGACGACCTCGGGGGCGTGATCGCCGCCGCCGAACGTGCGCATGAAGGCCTTGGCCGAGCGGGAGGCGTGACCGCACTCCCCGATCAGGATCTTCCTGGCGTCGAGCCTGTGCAGCTGCTCGACCTCCTCCCGCAGGCAGCGCTCCAGGATCCAGTCGCTGTAGAAGAGCCCGTAGTTGATGCCGTCGAGGAACTCGCTGGAGATGGTCCAGTTGTCGCCGTCGCCGGCGGCGTGGAAGACGGTGGCGATCCCCATCAGGGTCTCGGCCTCCATCAGGTAATCCGAGACCGGGGCGAAGAAGATGTACTCGGCGCCGCGGCGATCCACCGGGAACCGGACGTCGATCCCCTTGTCGTCCTTGATCTCCTCTTCGAGGAACTCCAGCGTGTCCTTGATGGCCGGCCACGGGATGGCCGAGGTGTTGCGGGTCTTGCCCTCCAGTTGCTCGCGGCTGGAGATGACCAGGGCGCGCGGGACGAGGCCGATCTCCGAGAGCACGTAGCGGGCGAGGTGGGTGACGAGGCCGTGATCGATGCCGAGCGGGCACTCCAGCGAACACCGGCGGCAGGCGGTGCAGTGGTAGTAGGTCTCGGCCATCTCGAGAATGAGGTCGTCGGTCAGGTAGGGGCGGGACCGCAGGTGCTCCTCCACGACCCCGCGCAGGGTGAAGTACCGGCGGTAGACCTCGAGGAGCAGGTTGGACCGGTAGCACGGCACGTCCTTGGGGTCGTGGGTGTGCTGGTAGATCTGGCAGGCGCAGGCGCAGTTGGCGCACCGGGCCGGGATGCGGGCGTAGTTGTCGATCACCTGGCGGTAGTTGGTGTGCTGGAGCACGGCGGCGAAGGCCTTGAGGAAGCTCCGCGGCAGGTCGCCGGCCACCCGGTCCTTCTCGATGATGTAGGTGAGCCGCTGCTGGATCTTCTCCGGCGTGATCCGCGGCGGGACCAGGGTCGAGAGCACGTCTTCGGGGATCTCGGGAAGCGTTGCCACCTGGCCGGTCATCTGCCTCTCCTTCCGCAAGCCCGGTACGGCACGCCAGACTCCGTTGCTTTCTTGGGAGCAACCAGCGTGCCACTGCGCAAGGCGGCGAACGGCCCCGTGCCACGGTCATTTTCGTCATTGGGTCCACTGTGCACGTGAGGGGCCCGTTACCTCTTGGTAACAGGGGCGGTTACCCGCGGGTACCGTGAGCGCGGCCCCCGCCGCCGGCCGGGGATCGGCCGAGGGGGAGAATGACGGTGAAGATCGTCCCCACGCCCTCCTCGGAAAGCACCGTCACCTGCCCCTCGTGGGCACAGACCACGCGGTAGACCACGAGCAGCCCGAGGCCCGTCCCGCCGGCGCCCTTGGTGGTGAACATCTCCTGGAACACGGCGCCACACAGCCGCCTCGGGATCCCGGGGCCGTTGTCGGCCACCTCGAGATGGAGCTGCCCGCCGGCCTCGAGGAAGGTCTTGACGCTCACCCAGTGACGCTCCTTGGTGGTGTCGAACCGGCAGGCGTCGAGGGCGTTGGAGAGCAGGTTGGTCACCATGCGGTGCAGCCCCTCCGCGTCGAACAGCCCCTCGGACAGCCGCGGATCGAGCGCGGTCACGAGCTCGATCCCCTCCTGCTCGGCCCGGGCGCGGTACAGCTTGACCGCCTCGCAGACCACGGTGTTGGGGTCCACCTGCTCGAGCTCGAGCTCCCGTTCCCGCGCGCAGAAGAGCTGGTCGCGGGCGATCCGCGCCACGCGTTCCACGTTGCGGCGGACCATGTCCCAACCCTCCTGCAGCAGCGGCTGGTCGCGGGTTCTCAGCGCCTCGTCGACCACGAAGACCCCGCCCTCGAGACCGGTCAGGATGTTCTTGATGTCGTGGGCCATGCCGGCCATGGCGCGGCCCAGGAGCACCAGCTCCTGGCGCTCGGCGACGGTGCGCGAGATGTCCGTCATCACCTCCATGCCGCCGGCGATCCGGCCGTCGGCGGCGAAGATCGGCGCGGTCTGGACGGCCACCTGGAGCAGCTCGCCGTGGGCGGTCCGCACCACCTCCTCGCTGGCGTGGACGCCGCCGTCGGCGAAGGTGCGGGCCATGGGGCAGTCCAGGCAGACCTCGGTGCGCCCCTTGTAGGCCGCGTAGCAGGGCGCGCCGAGGCGGTCGCCGAAGAGGCGCCGGAAGGTTCTGTTGATGCGGACGATCCTGTAGCCGCGATCCTGCACCGAGATGGCGCTGGGGACGAGATCGAAGAGCTGGTCCACGGGAGGGCGGATGATCTCGTCCGGGTGATGATCGCTCGCGTCCATGGCGGACTCCCGGGGGACGGATCAGCCGTCCTTCCGGGCCCCCGTGAGATTCGCCACCAGCTCGAGCAGCTGCTCACGGTCGGGCGGTTTCTCGATGAACGCCTCGGGCTGGCGGACCTCCTCGAAATCCTGGGCGAAGAAGGTGCGGTACTGGGAGAGCCCGGTCAGGATGACGATGGGCACGCCGCCGAGGTCGGGGTCCTTGCGGAGCCGGCGGTAGAGCATGATGCCCGTCTTCTTCGGCATCATGATGTCGATGAACACCAGGTCCGGCACGGCTTCCCGGGCCACCGTCAGGCCCTCCTCGCCGTCGGCCGCGGTGACGACGTTGTAGCCCTCCTTCGCGAAGAGGGTCCGCAGGTAGGTCCTCACGTCCGGCTCGTCGTCGACGATCAGAATCGTGGCTCCCATGATCATGCCTCCCGGTGGGTCGTTTCGGCGCCCGGGGCCAGGCGGGCGGCCGCCTCCCGGACCCGGGGATCGGGGTCCGCCTCGGCGAGCTCGGTCCGCACGTCCTCGGCGAGGGTCCCGGCTCGCGCCAGTTGCTCGAGCGCGGCCAGGCGGATGGCGGGCCGGGCGTGGCGGAGCTCGCGGACGAGGATGGCCACCGCCCGCTCGCCGGCCTCGCCGCCCATGGCGGCCAGCGTGCCGAGGGCCCGGACGGCGCCGATGGAATCGCGGAACACGCCCAGCATCTCCACCACCGTGCGCGGGTCGTGACGAGCCAGGATGCGGTCGATGCGTCCGGCCCGGGCGTGGCCGGCCACGGAGGCCTGCAGGCTCCTCCGCAGCTCGGGATCGGTGACCCGTTCCAGGGCCGCCTTTCGGAGGACCGGCTCGCGGACGGTGTGCAGTACCTGGAGCAGGAGCTCCTGGTCGGCGAACATGTTGATGGCGATGCGGCGGGCGGTGAGGCTCTGGCGGGGATCCCGGGCGATGGCGGCCAGCACCTCCGGGTCGCGGATGCCCTCGAAGCAGGCCATCATCAGGTCGGGATTCTTGCGCCGGCGCATGATCTCGGCCAGCACCTCCGGGTCGGTGATCCGGCGGGCCGCCTTGAGGCGGGCGTCGAGGTGCTCGCCGTCGAGGGCGACCTGGCGCAGGCCGGCGGTGGCGGCGATGCGGTCGACGGCCAGCAGGCGCACCTCGAGATCCGGGTCGTGACAGGCGAGCTCGACCAGCGTCGCCTCGTCCGCCAGGGACCGGACGGCGGCCCGCCGCGCCGCGGGGTCCCGGCGCCGGTAGCGGGGCTTCAAAAGGTCAGACAGCGTCATCAGCGCCCCCGTTCAGTGAAAGTCCCACTCGATGAAACCCTCGTGCACGTCGACCATGGCGTTGACGACGAGCTCCACGAGACCGCCGTAGAGCATGCCGGTGCGCTCCCAGGCGCGGTAGTAACCGAGCAGATCGCGAAGCTGGCCCTTGCAGTTAGAGCACGGCGCGCAGACGTACTTCTTGGTGGCTGGGTCGATGCAGTCGGAGAAGGCCTCCAGGAGCTGGCGGAACTTGATCCGTCCGGAGACCCGGGTTCTCCAGTCGGGAAAGTTGAGGGACTGGCAGACGGCGAAGCCGGACCCGCCGCCGCAGCAGAAGTTGTGGACCCCGTGCGGCTCCATCTCGCGGAACCGGGGCGCGATCTTCTCGAGGATCGCGCGCTGGGGCCGGACGATGCCCATCGAACGGGTGATGTTGCAGGGGTCGTGGAGGGTGACCGGAAAGTCGTTGCGCGAGGGGTCGAGCAGGATCTTCTCGTTGAGCACGAGGTCCTCGAGCACGACGAGGCAGCTTTCCGTCCTTACCCTGAGGTCGTCCGGGATCAGCCGATCGGCCACCGGCATCAGGGCCTTGTGGGCGTGCCCGCACTCGCCGACCAGGATTTTCTTGACGCCCAGCTTCTTGGCCACCTCGTAATGTTTCAGCGCCACGCGGGCGTACTGGACGTCGTCGTAGAAGAGCCCGTAGTTGACCGAGTCGTAGCCCACCAGCTCCGAGGACAGGGTCCAGCTGACCCCGGCCAGGGTGAGGACGATCGCGAACGCCTGCAGGTTCTCCGGCCAGGAGAGGAACTCGCCGGCGTTGTGCATCACGAGGTACTCGGCCCCCTCGACGTCGAACGGGATCTTGATGTCGATGCCGGTCTTTTCGAGGATGTCCTCCTCGGCGAACTCCATGACGTCCTTCAGGCCGGCGGGGTTGAGCCCGGTGGAGGATCCCACCGCGAGCTGCTTGACGGTGCCCTTCTCGTGCAGCTCGGGCATCGCGATGCCGAGCTCCTGGCTGAAGAGCTTGCGGATCTCCCGGGTGATGAGACCGTTGTCGATGCCCACCGGGCAGGCCTGGGCGCAGCGCCGGCACAGGGTGCAGCGGTACGAGAGCTCGGCCAGCCGGACGACGCTCTCCCAGTCGAGCTCGATGCCGCCGCCCAGCCTGGAGAGCAGCCTTCCGCCCGGGCGGAGGTGGCGCCGGACGATGCGGCGCAGGACTTCCGCCCGGAACGTGGGGCGGTAGATCTCCATGGCTCCGGAGCCGGTGTAGATGGGACAGGCGGCGGCGCAGGTCTGGCACTTGACGCAGTTCTCCATGGAGAGCAGGAGGGGCTGGAGGAAGGTCCAGTTGTTCTCGCGGCTCAGGAGCTTGCGCAGCCCGTCGAGGAAGCCCGCCACCAGACGTTCGCGCGCCTCCTCGCTTTCCGGAACGGGGATCTGGGCGGCGCTGACGCCGTCCGGCCCGGGCGCGATGCGGCTCTTCTGGTCGTCGGAAAGCTCGGGAATCGGCTCGTCCCGCCAGTCCTCGTAGGGAAACGGCAGCGGAACCAGGCGGTCGACGTCCACCGGCTCGTCCGCGGCCAGCAGGCGCTCGAGATCCTCCGGGGTCCTGATGGCGTGCTCTTCCATCACGCCTCCTCCCCGTCGCCGTTTCCGGGCATCGATGCGGCCACCTCGGCCCAGGTCTTGCCGTGCTGGACGTGGGGGGCCGACCAGTCGACCCCGTAGTCGAGGGCGGCGCTGACCCGGCGCGCCATCCTGCTCCCGGGCTCGAGGGCGCGATCGTCCCACCGTACCTGGTGGTAGGTGAAGTACTTGGCCAAGAAGTGGATCATGCGGGTGAACGGCAGGTAGAGCAGGAACAGGCTCCCGCAGGCCATCTGGACGCCGGTGAGCGCCGGCACCGCCACCCGTTGGCCCCGGGCCATCGCCCCGAGCAGGCCGGCGGCCCCGGCCACGCCGCCAGCGGACAGCGCCACGGCCACGCTCAGGGCGCCGAACACGGCCAGGAGGGCCAGGTTCGCCCGGTCGAGGATGGTGGTGTAGGTGGCGAGCCCGCGGTCGGTGCTGCGGAGAACGAGGAGGGCGGCCGCCCCGAGGAGGAGCAGCCCGCCGCCGGCGGCCCCCGTCACGTCGAGCACGGCCGCGGCGCCCGGCCACCGCCAGCCCGCCGCCAGGACCGTGACGCCGGCGGTGGTCGCCGCCAGCAGGTAGAGCCCCCAGTGGAAGGGGGCGGAGGCCCGCCAGAGACGCCGGTTGTGGTCGCGGACGCCCTTGAGGAGGAGGATCTCGGCGGCCATGACGCCGATCTCGCCGCCCAGGTCGCGGCGCCGCGTCCTCGTCCACCACTCCCGCTCCTCGAGGTACGATCCGCCGTAGCGGCGGCGGGGCAGGGGCTCGTGGGCCACCGGGTAGAGATCCCACCGGAGGTGAACGGGGGCCCGGAGATACCGGAGGAGCCGCCAGGCGGTCCCGGTGATGAAGACGCCGAGGGCCACACCGATCCAGGCTGTGAGGGCGAGTCCGGTCATGTCACCTCCCGCGGTACCGCACGTGACCTTCTCCATGTTTCCATTGAGCAAGATTGGTACCAGCGTCACCGTGTCGCCCGGGCCGCCCCTCGCCCCGTGCATGTGACTGTCGGGGCTGGATTTCACGACACCGCGCCGGGGGTTGCCGGGATGGCGGCGGGAAGGTTTCGGAGCGGGGACGTTACCGGGTTGTAACAGTGGGTCGGCGGTTGACGTGCGACGAAGCCCACGGCGGACGCCAGGGTTGAGTCATTGAACAAGTGATATTTTTCACATTATAATATATTGATATATCCTAACTTATAAATCTATCGGGAGATTTTCGCATAAAAGGGGTTGCGTGAATCCATTCACAAGTATATTCTTATTCGGTGATGAACGAGCGTGCCTCCACCGCGGCGGCCAGGCGCCCGGCACCCGCAGCCGATTGTGCGGCGGTCCGGGACTTCGTCGCCCTGTTCGCCAACCGCCTCCGGCTCAAGCTCCTGTGCATCCTGACCCGGCGGCCGGCATGCGTGAACGAGCTGATGGAGGCGACCGGAGAGAAGCAGTCCAACGTGTCCCAGCAGCTCAAGCTCCTGTACGAGGCCGGCCTGGTGAGCCGGCGCCGCGCGGGCGCCCGCGTGTACTACGAGATCGCCGACCCGGTGGCCGTGGAGGTCGTGAACTTTCTGCTCGCAGCCGCGTCCCGTCCCCGGCGGCGGGGACGCCAGCCGAGCTGAGGAGTACCCCCGATGCAGCGTTTCTTTTCGATTCTCATCGCTGTTGGACCGCTCTGGCTCCTCTGGATCGCCCTCACGGGCAGCACCGATCCCCAGGAGCTGACGGCCGGGTTCGTGGTCGCCGTGGTGGTGGCCGCGCTGGCGGGCGGCGAGCCGTTCTCGCCGGCCAGCCTGAAGATCTTCCAGCCCCGCCGGCTGGCCTACGCGGTGGCCTACGTGCCCTACATGGCCTGGGCCATCGTCCGCTCCAACCTGGACGTGGCCAGGCGCGTCGTCAGCCCGAAGATGCCGATCCGGCCCGGGATCGTGACCGTCAAGACCAGGCTCAAGAGCCCCGTCGGGCGGCTGGTCCTCGCCAACTCCATCACCCTCACGCCGGGCACGCTCACGGTGGACGTCTGCGGGGACGAGCTCTGCATCCACTGGATCGACGTACATGCCGAGGATATCGAAGGCGCGACGAAGGAGATCGTCAGCGGCTTCGAGAGGTTCCTGGAGGTGATCTTTGGTTGAGCTGATTCTCGATCTGGCCCTCGCCCTGGGTTCGGCGGGCGCCCTCCTGGCCGTGGTCCGGCTGCTCAAGGGGCCGCGGGCCGCGAGCCGGGCGGTGGCGCTGGACGTGCTGAGCCTGATCACGATGCCGATGATGGCCGGCCTGGCCATCGTCGTCAGGCGGCAGATCTACCTCGATGTCGCCCTGGTCTACGCCATTCTCTCTTTCCTCGGCGTCACCGCCCTGGCGCGGTACGCCGACCGCGGGGTGTGACATGGCTCGCGAGATCGTCGGCGCGCTCTTCGTCCTGCTGGGTGCGGCGTTCCTCTTCCTCGGCGCCCTGGGGATCGTCCGCATGCCGGACCTGTACAACCGGATGCAGACGGGGACCAAGGCCACGACCCTGGGCAACGTCCTCACCATGGCCGGGCTCGGGATCATGGAGCCGGCCTGGCTTCCCAAGCTGCTGCTGATCGCCCTCTTCGTCCTCGTCACCAACCCGATCTCCTCGCACGCGCTGGCGCGGGCGGCCCACCGGGTCGGGGTCCCGATGGCGGAGATCACGGTGATCGACACGCTCGAGGGGAAGAAGCCTTCCTTGGGGGAGGAAGTATGAGCATTCTCACCTGGCTCAACCTCGTGGATCTCCTGATCTGCCTGGTGGTGATCCTCGCCGCCGTCGGCGCCGCCGTGCACCGGAACCTGCTCGCGGCGGTGGTGTTCGCGGGCGTGGTCAGCCTGGCGATCTCCTTCCTGTTCCTGCGGCTGGCGGCCCCGGACGTGGCCATGACCGAGGCGGCCATCGGGGCCGGCCTATCCACCGTGATCTTCCTGATCGCCGTGCGGCGCACGGAGGAAGTGGAGAGGAGGGGCGAATGAAACAGATCATCTCCATCGTCGCGCTCCTCACGTTGGGCTTCGTGCTCTGGACGCTGGTGCCCATCGCCATGCCTTCCGGACTCGGGCCGGTCACGCGCCACTACGTCGCCGACGGTCTGGTGGACAACGGGGGGTCCAACCTGGTGACCTCGATCGTGGTCAACTACCGTGGCTTCGACACTCTCGGCGAGGTGACGGTGCTCTTCCTCTCCGTGAGCGGCGCCGCCTTCGTCCTGCGCCGCCGCACGGGGATCGAGATCCTCGAGCCGGAGCTGGCCAGCGAGATCGTCCAGACGGGCGCCCGGTTGCTGTTCGCGCCGATCGTGGTCTTCGGCGCCTACATCTTCGTCCACGGCCACCTGACCCCCGGCGGGGGCTTCCAGGGCGGCGCCGTGGTGGCCTCGGGCGTGCTCCTCCTGCTGCTGGCGGACCGCGACCGGCACCTGCCCCACGGCCTGCTGGCGTGGGTGGAGTCCCTGTCGGGCTTCGGCTTCGTGCTCGCCGGCGCGGCCGGGCTGCTCGCGGCGGGCTCCTTCCTGGCCAACCGGGGCGTGCTGCCGCTGGGCCAGTGGAACCGCCTCGCCTCGGCGGGGATCATCCCGGTGATCTACATCCTGATCGGGCTCAAGGTCGGCTCGGAGCTGTCGGTGCTGCTGGACCTCATGATCCGGCCGGCCGGCGCCAAGGCGGAGGCCCACCGATGATGGCGGGCAACGAGCTCTACGTGGCCACGGCCCTGATCGTGATCCTGGTCGGCTTCGCCACCGTCCTGGTCAAGCGGAACCTGCTCAAGATCGTGATCGGCTTCTCCCTCGTCGACAGCGGGGCCAACCTGCTCATCGTCGCCCTCGGCTACCTGCCGGGGCGCACGGCGCCCATCGTCGACAACCCCGACATGCTGGCCCGGCACGGCAGCCTGGTGGTCGACGCCGCCCGCTTCGTGGATCCGGTGCCGCAGGCGCTGGTGCTGACCGCCATCGTCATCGGCGTCGGCGTGACGGCCCTGATGCTGGCCTACGTGGTGCGGCTCTACGCCACCGGGAAGACCCTCGACGTGCGTGAGTTCGGGAGGATGAAGTGGTAAACCCGATCCTTCTCATCGCCGTACCGCTGGCGGTCGCCTTCCTGCTGCCGCTGGTCGACCGGCTGGGCCGCCCGGCCGCCCGGGCCGCCCACCTGCTGACCCTGGCCTTCGAGCTCCTGGTCGCCGGGCAGTGGTTCCTCGGCCTGTCGCGGGGCGTCGCGGCGGCGCAGATCATCACCGGCGGCTGGGCGCCCCCGCTGGGCATCAACCTCCGCTTCGGCGTCATGGAGTCGGTCCTGGTCGGCCTTGCGGCCCTGACGGCCGTCGGCTCGGCCCTCTACCTGGCCCACCACGAGGAGGAGGGCAACCTGCGCGGCCTGGTGATCCAGCTCCTGCTGTTCACCGGGGCGGTGGGCCTGATCATGACCCGCGACCTGTTCAACACCTTCGTGTTCCTGGAGATCAGCGGGATCGGCACCTACGCCATCGTCGTCTTCGGACGCGAGCGGAGCGCGCTGGAGGCGGGCTTCAAGTACGTCGCCCTGGGCTCGGCGGCGTCCACCTTCGTGCTCCTCGGCATCGCGTTCCTGTACAAGATCACCGGCACGCTGAACCTCGACGACATGATCCACAAGCTGCCGGCGGCGGCCGTGGCCGGGACCGGCACCGTCCTCCTGCTGCTCCTCGTCGGCCTGACGGCGGAGGCGAAGCTGTTCCCCGTCAACGGGCCGGCCATCGACCTCTACCAGGGCGTGGAGCCGGGCGTGATGGCGCTCATCGTCGGCACCACGGTCAACGCCGTCCTCTTCGTCCTGTGGAAGGTGTCGCCGCTTTACGGCGGCGTGGCCTGGGGCCGGGTGTTCGCCTGGGTGGGGATGGTCACGTTCCTGGTCTGCAACGTGCTCGCCATCCGCCAGAAGAACCTCCGCCGCATGCTCGGGTACTCCTCGTCGGCCCAGATCGGCCTTCTGGTCTTCCTGGTCCCCTTCGTCAGGTCCGGCGAGGTGATGCTGTCGGCCGCGGCACTGCTGCTCGTCAACCACACGCTGGCCAAGGCCGGCCTGCTCTGGCTCGCGGGCACCCACGGCGGCGAGCGGATCGAGGACTGGCGGGGCGCCTTCCCCGATTCCGTGGCCCTGCGCATCACCCTCGCCGTCGGCGTGCTGGCGATGACCGGCTTCCCCCCGTTCCCCGGCTTCTGGGGCAAGTGGCAGGCGCTGGTCGGCCTGGCCGGGCACGGTCACGGCTGGTGGGTCGGCGCCCTGCTGGCGGGCTCGCTCTTCGAGCTGGTGTACTACTTCCGCTGGCTCAAGCAGGCGCTGGCGCCGGCCGTCGAGACGAGCCGGGGAGCGCTGCGGACGGCCTTCACCGAGGTCATCGCCCCCCTGGCCTTCGCCGGGATCGCGACCGCCTTCGGCCTGCGGGTGCTGGCCGCGAGCTGGGGCGGGACCGGCGGCCTGGCGATGGCGCTGGTCTTCGCCGGCCTCGCCCTCGTCTTCGTGCGCGCGCTGCCGGAACGGCTCAAGGCCGCCGTCGTCCTGGCCGTGCTGGGCCGGGCCGGCTGGGTGCTGGTCGCCGGCTCCCGGGGCTGCCCGCTGTGGGATCTGCGCGGCTTCTTCCTCGTCCTGACGCTGTTCGGCGCCGCCGTGATCGCGGTCGCCGGCCTCGGTCTGGCGGCGGAGCGCGGCAGCTTCTGGGGCCTGTTCCTGATCCTGGTCGGCTCGGTGGTGGCCATCCTGCTCTCGAGCTCGCTGCTGGCGTTCTTCGCCGGCTGGGAGCTGATGACGTGGTCGAGCTACCTGCTCGTCAGCCAGGGCCGGCGCGGGGCCCCCGCCGGCTACCTCTACATCCTCTTCTCGGGGGCGGCCGGCTTCCTGGTCCTCGGCGGCTTCATGGTCGCCGAGAGCGCGGGCGTGTCCACGCTTTCGGGCCTGGCTGCCCTCGGCGGCGGGACGGCCCTCGCCGCCTGGAGCCTGGTGGCGGCCGGCTTCGCGGTCAAGGTCGCGTCCTGGGGCGTCCACATCTGGGCGCCGGGCGCCTACAGCGAGGCGCCGGACCTGTTCACGCCGTTCTTGTCCGGGGTCATCTCCAAGGTGCCCGTCTTCGGGCTGGCGGCGGTGGCGGCGGGCATCTCGGCGCCGGTCGTCCGCACCGCCGCCGGCGCCCTGCAGCCGGCCCACGTCCTGGGCTGGGTCGGCGGGCTGACGGCCTTCGGCATGACCCTGCTGGCGGTCTTCCAGGAGGACATGAAGAAGCTCCTCGCCTACTCCTCGGTGGGCCAGGTGGGCTACGTGGTCCTCGGGGTCGCCGTGATGACCCCGCTCGGCTGGACCGCGGCGCTTTATTACGCCGTCAACCACATGCTCTTCAAGGGGCTGCTCTTCCTGGCCGTAGCCGGGGTGATCGCGCGCACCGGCACGCGGACCTTCGCCGAGGTGGGAGGTCTCATCAAACGGATGCCGGCCTCGTTCATCGCCGTGCTCATCGGCATCATCGCGCTGGCCGGCGTGCCGCCGCTCTCCGGCTTCGCCGGCAAGTGGCTGCTGTATGAGGCGCTGATGGACAAGGGCTGGCTGTTCCTGACCGCGTTCATGATGTTCGCCTCGGTGATCGCCTTCCTGTACTGCTTCCGGCTCATCCACTCGATCTTCCTGGGCCAGCTCAAGCGCGCGCACCGGCAGGTGAAAGAGGCCCCGTGGCCCCTCCTGCTGGCCGAGCTGATGCTGATCGTGCCGATCATGGTGCTCTCGGTCCGGCCGCAGGTCCTGCTCGAGCCGGTTCAGCGCCTGGTGACCGGCATCCTGGGCGCGCCGGGATTGCACTTTGCGAGCGCGTCCACCATGACCACCGGCTTCGGCTCCCTCAACGCCACGGCGATGATGGCCCTGGTGGTGGTCCTGTTCGTGGTGTTGCTCGTCTTCCTGCTCACGGTCGGCCCGAAGCCCAGGAAGGTCGGCCAGCTCGACATCGTGTACTCGGCGGAGGTTCCGCCGCCGCCCGAGGAGATCCAGTACGCGTGGGCGTTCTACCGGCCCTACGAGCGGGCCTTCGGGCTGTTGCTCAAGGCCCGGGTGACCGCCTTCTGGCGGGGGGCGGCGGACGTGGCCGAGGCCGTGGCGGACGCCGGCCGGCGGTTCTACACCGGCAACGCCCAGACCTACGTGTTGTACTCCGTTCTCTTCATCCTCGCCCTGGTGGCCTTCGGGCTGGGCAGATAGGAGGGCAGCATGCCTTTGGCTGAAAAGATCGCCTGGTCCGCGCTCGGCGTCCTGGTGGCGATCGCCTACGGGCTCGTCATCGCCGGCATCATCCGCAAGGTGATGGCCCGCATCCAGGGCCGGATCGGGCCCCCGGTGTGGCAGCAGTTCATCGACCTCGGCAAGGTCATCTTCCAGCGCACGGCGACCCACCACGGCGGCATGTTCTACCTGGCGCCGATCTTCCGGGCCGGCGGCGGCATCGGCCTCTACCTCCTGGTCCCGGTGGTGATCGGCGTGCCGGCGCTGTCCAACTTCTCGTTCAACGGCGACCTGCTCCTGGTCATGTACTTCATGTTCTTCGGCTCCCTGGGCATGGCCCTGGGCGCCGCCGACTCGGGCCACCCGCACTCGCCCATCGGGATCTCGCGCGGCCTCTCCCAGATGACGGCCTACGAGCTGCCCTTCGCGCTGGCGGTGGTGGCCCTGGCGGCCCAGGTTCACTCCTTCTCGATCCAGAAGATCGTCATGGCCCAGCAGGGGAGCGTCCTGCACTGGAACCTGTTCGCCAACCCGCTGGCCGCGGCGGCGGCGTTCATCGCCTTTCTGGGCATGAATATGTACGCCCCGTTCAACATCGTCGGGGCCCCCCAGGAGATCCCGGTGGGCCCGCCCACCGAGTACAACTCGGTCTTCCTGTCCCTGATGATGAGCGGCCGGGCGATCTTCGCGGTGGCCAAGATCGTGCTCTTTATGGATCTCTTCCTCGGCGGCGCCCACAGCATTCCGGAGGCGTTCGTGAAGACTTTCGTCATCTACTCGTGGTCGGTCTTCGTCGGCGCCGTCTTCCCGCGCTTCCGCACCGAGCAGTCGGTCCGGTTCTTCCTCGGCTGGCCGACGGTGGCCGGCCTGGCCGGCGTGCTGCTGGTCCTGGTGCGGTAGGAGGCAGCATGAAGTCGTCATCGACCACCAGGACGTTGCCCGTATTCCAGCCCCCGGCGGGATCGCACCCGCACGCACCGCTGGGCGAGGGGTGCTTCCTCGGCGAGACCGAGCGCCCGCAGCCGCCCAAGCTCAAGGAGGCGCTGGCGACGATCAAGAACTGGTTCCGCGCCAACTCCCTGTGGGTGATGGCCTACGGGACCGGCTGCGGCGCCATCGAGCTGCGGCCGCTGGTCACCTCGCGCTTCGACTTCGAGCGCTTCGGGATGGCCATGCGCCCGACCTCCCGCCAGTCCAACGTGCTCATCATCTCCGGGTATCTCTCGGTGAAGACCCTCAAGCGGGTGATCCGGGCCTACGAGCAGATGCCGAGCCCGAAGTGGGTAGTGGGCCTCGGGTCCTGCACCATCAACGGCGGCATGTACTGGGACTCGTACAACACCATCAACCGCCTGGACCTCTACCTGCCGGTGGACATGTACATCGCCGGCTGCATGCCGCGCCCGGAGGCCCTGCTGGCCGGCTTCGGCGACCTCATGAAGCGGATCAAGCGCGGCGAGGCCAACGGCTGGCACCACTACCTGGAGAACTTCGACTGGTACAAGGCCAACCAGAAGAAGGTCATCACCGACTGGAACATGCCCGACTACAACTGGTAGGAGCGATCATGCCCACGATTCTGGATGACATCCGCGAACGGTTCGGCGCCGAGTGGCAACACGTCCAGCGGCCCGATCTCCTCGAGGTCGGCGTCGACGCCAAGGAGGTGGTGCCGCTCCTGACCTGGCTCAAGACGCACACCCCGTTCGTCCAGCTCACCCACGTGTCGGCGGTGGACTGGATCGAGGAGGGCGAGTTCCAGCTCACCTATCTCCTCACCGACCCGGAAAGCCACGTCACGCTGATGGTCTGCACGCGGATCGACCGCGAGCGGGCCGAAGCCGAGTCGATTCACGCGCTGTGGCCGCAGGCCGTGACCTACGAACAGGAGCTCAACGAGATGTTCGGGATTCACTTCCCGGGCAGCCCCCGGCAGGGGGTGCCGTTCATCCTCGAGGACTGGGACGACATTCCGCCCATGCGCCGGGACTTCGACACGGTGGCGTACATGAACGCCCACCATCCGTCGCGGCCGGGGCGGGAACACACCGATCCCCGGGCCTACATCGGCAGGGTCTTCGGAGAGAGGGGGTTCCTCCATGACGACTGAGGTTTCCGACCTGCGGCGGCGGGTCCAGCTCTGGTTCGGGCCCCAGCACCCCGGGATCACCGGCAACATGTCGGTCCAGGCCTGGCTCGAGGGCGACACCTTTGCGGGCGGGATCACCCACGTCGGCTACCTCCACCGCGGCTTCGAGAAGCTCATGGAGCGCCGCAAGTACATCCAGTCCTTCCCCATCGTCTGCCGCATCTGCGTGCCGGAGCCGGACACCAACGAGTACCTCCTGGCGGCGGCCCTGGAGGATCTCTCCGGCCTCGCCGCCGAGGTCCCGGAGCGGGGCGCCTGGATCCGCACCCTGGTGATGGAGATGTCACGGCTCCAGATGAACCTGATGACCCTCGGCGGCCACGTCGGGAGCATGGCCCTCGGCGCCGCGCCGAACTGGCTGATCGCCCTGCGCGACCTGATTCTCGACCGCTTCGAGGAGCTCACCGGAGCCCGCGTCTACCACATGTTCATCACCTACGGCGGCGTCCGGCGCGATCTGCCGGCGGGGTTCGCCGAGCGGATGGAGGAGAACCTCGAGGCGATCGAGAGCAAGCTGCCGCTGGTGGACAGCGTCATCTTCGACTCGTCGGTGTTTCGCAAGCGCGCCATCGGCGTCGGCGTGGTGCCGGAGGAGTGGGTGGACGAACTCAGCCTGTCCGGACCGATCGTCCGCGCCATGGGGCTGCCCCGGGACGTGCGCAAGGACTTCCCGTACCTGAAGTACCCGGAGCTCGACTTCGAGGTGGTGACCACCACCGGCTCGGACATCTACGCGCGGGCCTGGATCCGGCGCCAGGAGATCGCCCAGTCCATCGACCTCATCCGCCAGATCCTGCGCCGGATGCCGGACGAGGGGCCGTACTGCGCCAAGCTGCCCAACATGCTCACCTGGACGATTCCCCCCGGCCAGACCTACGTGCGCGCGGAGGCGACGCGCGGCGAGATGGGGTACTACGTGGTCACCGACGGCTCGGACAAGATGCGCCGGGTCCATGTGCGCGGGCCGTCCTACGTGCACGGCGTGGCCCTGCTCGAGCGCATGCTCCCGGGGACCAACATCGCCGACCTGGCGCCGCTCATGGTGTCCCTTCAGGTCTGCCCGCCCGAGATGGAGAGGTAGGAGGCCCGGATGAGCCTGAAGCACACGCTCGCACCGTTCTCCGCCTGGTTGCAGGCGTTCTCCAAGCCCTTCACCCTGGCCGACCGGAAGGGCGTCCGCGAGGGCGCGGACCGCTACCGCGGCTGGCACGTCAACGACACGAAGAAGTGCATCGGCTGCGGCACCTGCGCCGAGATCTGCCAGAACGAGGCCATCGACATGGTGCCGGTGGACGACCCGGTGAAGGGCGACTCCGGCCTGCGGCCGAAGGTCGATTACGGCCGCTGCTGCTGGTGCGCGCTCTGCGTCGACGTCTGCCCCTCCGGCTCCCTCGGCATGTCCAACGAGTACATCTGGTGCGATCCCGACCCCGACGTCTTCCGCTACATCCCCGGCGTCGACGCCAAGCCGTGGGACGGCGCCGAGAAGGGTTGGCGGCAGGAGGAGGGCTTCGATATCGTCGACCACGACCGCGTCCCCATGCCCATGCTCGACCCGGAGGAGCGCAGGCGGACCTGGGCCGAGGTGGTCGTCGGCTACAGCGAGGAGCAGGCGCGGGAGGAGGCGTCCCGCTGCGTGGAGTGCGGGCTGTGCGTGGCGGCCTGCCCCGCCCACATGCACATCCCCGACTACATCGCCGCCATCCGCGACGGCGACGACCTGGCCGCCCTCAACATCATCTATGACAACAACCCCATGCCGGAGATGTGCGGCAAGGTGTGCACCCGGCGCTGCGAGGGCGTCTGCTCCATCGGCGTCCAGGGCGATCCGCTGGCCATCCGCTGGCTCAAGCGCTACGTGACCGAGCGCTTCGACGACCTCAAGGACGTGGTCCACGCCGACGTGCGGCGGGTGGGCGAGGGCAGGAAAGTCGCCGTCATCGGCGGCGGACCCTCGGGCATCACCGTCGCCTACTACCTGGCGATCCGCGGTTTCGAGGTCACCATCTACGAGGCCCTGCCCCAGATCGGCGGCGCGACCTTCTTCGGCATCCCCAAGTACCGCTTCCCGATGCCCTCGCTGGGCAAGCAGGTGAAGCTGCTCGAGGATGCCGGTGTGAAGATCCTGACCAACCATCCGGTCGGCAAGGACGAGATGCGGCGCCTGGTCGAGGAGAACGACGCCGTCTTCATCGGTACCGGCCTGATGAAGCCCTACGGGCTGCGCGTTCCCGGCGAGGATCTGCCGGGGGTCATGTACGCCCTCGAGATGCTCCGCGACCACCACATCGGCAAGACGGTCGATGTCGGCGGCAAGGTCGTCGTCGTGGGCGGCGGCAACGTGGCCATCGACGCCGCCCGGGTGTCCCTGCGGCTCGGGGCCGAGGTCACCATCGCCTACCGGCGGCGCAAAGTGGACATGCCGGCGGACGACGAGGAGATCGAGGACGCGGAGGCCGAGGGCGTGGAGATCGTGACCCAGGCCATCCCGCTGCGGGTGGAGCGGACGGATGACGGCCGCCTCGACTTCGTCTGGGGCCCGGCGGAGATGGTCCAGGAGGAGGAGGGCAGGCGGCCGCGGCCCAGGCTCATCGAGGGTATCGAGAATCACATGATCGTCGACCGGGTCATCGTCGCCATCGGCCAGGGCGCCGAGCACGGATGGATGCCGGAAGAGATCGCCGAGAAGATCGCCGACAAGCGGGGGTGGATCGCCGTCGACGAGAACGGAATGACGGCGGTCGATGGTATCTTTGCCGGCGGCGACCTGGTGAACAGCACCGCCGACGCCATCTCGGCGGTCGCCGACGGGCTGCGGGCGGTGATTGGGATCCAGAAATATGTCGGCGTGGCGGCGGACACCACGGACGAAGCCGAGGCATCGGTGGCCGCCGCCCGGTGAGGGGAAGCACATGGACATGAAGTCGGTCGAAGAGATTCTGGACTTTGCCATCGGCAAGGAGCAGGAGGCGCACGATCTGTACGCGGACCTGGCCGAGAAGGTGACCCGACCGGGGTTGAAGACGACCTTCCGGGAGCTCGCCGAGATGGAGATGGGGCACCGGCGGCGGCTGGAGGGGATCAAGGCCGGCGAGCTGCCCGGCT
The DNA here is from genome assembly GCA_964644635.1 of uncultured Thermoanaerobaculia bacterium. Classification (GTDB taxonomy): domain Bacteria; phylum Acidobacteriota; class Thermoanaerobaculia; order Thermoanaerobaculales; family Sulfomarinibacteraceae; genus CAZXXL01. The sequence goes on from CAZXXL010000002.1 coordinate 36,954, forward strand.
TCGCCGATGAGGCGGTGCAGAACCTCAAGATCTCCGACCACCTGGTCGACGTGAAGCCGCACCCCAACATGGATTACCAGGAGGCCCTGCTCTTCGCCATGAAGGCCGAGCAGCGGGCGCACGACCTGTACGTCGGCCTCGCCGGCGCCACCAGCGACCCCGGGCTGCGGGGGGTGTTCAGGGACCTGGCCAAGGAGGAGCTGCGGCACAAGCTCTTCTTCGAGACCGAGTACGACGACGTGATCCTGGAGGGCAACTGAGGCCCTGACCGGGCGCGGCGGGGTCTCGACCCGGGGGAGACACCATGCCGGATATCACCACGTGTCCCGCCTGCGGCGCGAAGAACCGCGTCGGCACGCCGCCCGCCGGCAAGACGCCGGCCTGCGGCCGCTGCGGTGCGCCGCTGCCGTGGCTGGTGGTGGCGAACGACGCCGCCTTCGCCCGCGAGATCGCGGCCCCGGTTCCCGTCCTGGTGGACTTCTGGGCCCCCTGGTGCGGCCCGTGCCGGGTGGTGGCGCCGGTGCTCGAGGAGCTGGCGAACGAGCTCGCCGGACGCCTGAAGATCGTCAAGCTCAACGTCGACGAGAACCCGGCCACGGCGGGCGGCTTCCGCATCGAGGGCATTCCCACCCTGATCCTGTTCAGGGACGGACAGCCGGTGGAGCGCATCGTCGGCGCGTTGCCGAAGCAGGCGCTGCTCGCCCGCATCCAGCCGCATCTCGGCGCCGGCTGAGCGGCGCCGCCAGGAAGGAAAAATGAGGCGTAAGGTTCCCGGCTTCCGGGAGCCTCACCGCGGCTGTTTTCGGTGTCGACTGTCGCGGTCACCGCTCGCCGCAACCTCGGCCTCGCCGGGCGGCGGGTCGTTCACGGGTTGCGGGGCGGGCAACGCACATCCCCGGCGACCGCCGGGATCGGGCACGCCTCAGGTCGGGACCCCGAAGCGGGGTAGGACCCAGAACTGGAACGCCAGGTAGGCGGCGATCAGCAGGACGAAGAGAAGGGTGTCGCTCATGAAGCCTCGCAAAGAGCCCGACCACCGGGCGTGCCGTCGTCCGGGAAACACGGGAGGCGGGAATGATCTTCCCGGTTACAGGAGCTGCTCCACTCCCCACACGATCATCTTCATCTTCTTCATGCAGGCCTCGCAGTAGGTCCTGATGTCCTCCATGAGCGGTTCCAGCTTGTCCGCCGGAAGGACCGTGAAGACGATCGACGAGGTCTTCGGGAAGGCCCGGGACCCCATCCGGATGCCGGATTCCCCGACCCCGTGCGCCTGGGGGATCTCGGTGTAGCCGACGATGTCGTTGCGGTTCAGCAGCACCTCGAGCTCCTCCTTGTAGGCGCTCTCGACGATGATCATCAGCAGTTTCATGGCGTCCCCCCGGTAGCGTTCACGCCGGCTCAGTCTTCTTTCAGGCCCATCTTCCTGAATAGGGCCATCGCCGGACACCACTTGGTGAAGGCGGACTGGAGCAGGTTCAGGCCCACGAAGGCGGTGAACAGGTACCAGTTGTGGTTGACCCAGTGACCGAGGGCCAAGGAGCCGAGGATGAAGAAGCCGGCCGCGGCGCGCAGCGCTTCGTTGACGGTCATGACGAACCTCCCTGTCGTTTTGGGCCCCGGCCGTCCCGGAGCCGGTTCACGGCTGTTCCTCCCCGATCCGGAGGACCTTCTCCGGTCCCACGGTCTTGAGGTACATGTAATACAGCAGCGGGATCACCACCAGCGTGAGCACGGTGGAGATGATGACCCCGAAGATCAGCGAAACCGCGAGCCCCTGGAAGATGGGGTCGAGCCGGATGACGATGCCGTCGACCACCAGGGCCGCCGCGGTGAGGACGATGGGCCGGAACCGCACGGCGCCGGCGCGGATGACGGCGCTCTCCAGCGTCTCGCCGGCCTCCAGCTCGAGATCGATGAAGTCCACGAGCAGGATGGAGTTGCGGACGATGATGCCGGCCAGAGCGATGAACCCGATCATCGACGTGGCGGTGAAGAAGACGTTGAAGATGCCGTGCGCCGGGAGAATCCCGATCAACGTCAGCGGGATCGGCGCCATGATGATGAACGGGGTGACGAAGGAGCGGAACCAGCCGACGACGAGGACGTAGATGAGGACCATCACCACCGCGAAGGCGATGCCCATGTCGCGGAAGACCTCGTAGGTGATCTGCCATTCGCCGTCCCACTTCATGATGTAACGGGTCCGGTCCCGCGGGAGGTGGGTGGCGATGATGGGCAGCTTCTCGCCGGCCGGGGTGACGATCCGGTGCAGCCGGTGCTTCATGTTGAGGATCGCGTACACGGGTGATTCGAGCTTGCCCGCCACGTCGCCGATGACGTAGGTCACCGGCTGCAGGTTCTTGTGGTAGCGGAACCGCTCGCGGTGGACGTCCTCGACGCGGACGAGCTCCGACAGGGGCACCATCCGCCCGTCGGCGGCGTGCACCGTCAGCTGGAGAAGATCGTCGATGTGCGAGCGCTGGGCCCGGCTCAGGCGGAGCACGATGGGCACGGGCTCCCGGGACGTCGGCACGTGGGCCAGGCCGGCCTCGGCGCCGGCCAGCGCGACGCGCAGGGTCCGGACCACCTGCTCGGGGTCGATGCCGGAGCGGATGGCCTTCTCGCGGTCGATGCGCACCTGCCAGCGCGGCGAGGCGTCCTCGACGTACCAGTCCACGTCCACCACGCCCGGCGTGGTCTCGAACACGTGACGGACCCTGCGCGCCACCTGCAGGCGGCCGTCGAGGGTCGGGCCGTAGATCTCGGCCACCAGGGTGGAGAGGACCGGCGGACCCGGGGGAACCTCCGCCACCTTGACGTTGACACCCAGCCTGTCGGCGATGGGGTCGATCACGTTCCGGATTCTCTTGGCCAGGGCGTGTGACTTGAGCTTCCGCTTGTGCTTGTCGACGAAGTTGACCTGGATGTCGGCGACGTTGGCGCCCCGGCGCAGGTAGTAGTGGCGGACCAGGCCGTTGAAGTTGAACGGCGCCGAGGTGCCGGCGTAGACCTCGTAGTCGGTCACCTCGGGCATGGTGCGGAAGACGTCCGCGATGGTGCGGGCCGCGGCGTTGGTCTGCTCGAGCGTGAAGCCCTCGGGCGCGTCGATGACGATCTGGACCTCGGACTTGTTGTCGAACGGCAGCATCTTCACGGTCACGAAACGGATGAAAAGGGTGCCGATGGAGATCAGGAGGAGCGCCACCACGGCGCCGAGGAAGGTGTAGCGCAGGGGGCGGGAGTCCAGCAGCGGCTGCATGATGCGCGCGTACACCCGGTGCAGGCGGGTCTCCTCGGGGGTCTCCTTGTCGGGCGTCGGCGCGATCCGCTCGAGGTCGGCCACCGCCTTCTTGTGGAAGATCCTGAACGTCAGCCACGGGGAGACGACGAAGGCGACCATCAACGAGAAGAGCATCGCCGCCGAGGCGTTGATCGGGATGGGCCGCATGTACGGGCCCATGAGGCCGCCCACGAAGGCCAGGGGCAGCAGGGCCGCGATCACGGTGAAGGTGGCGAGGATGGTGGGGTTGCCCACCTCGTCCACCGCGTACACCGTCGCCAGGCGCGGGTGCGCCCACTTCAGCTCGTAGTGGCGGTGGATGTTCTCCACCACCACGATGGCGTCGTCGACGAGGATGCCGATGGCGAAGATCAGGGCGAAAAGGGTGACCCGGTTGAGGGTGTAGCCGAAGAAGTACGAGGCGGCGAGGGTGAGGGCCAGGGTCACCGGCACGGCGACCGCCACCACCCCGGCCTCCCGGTACCCCAGGGCCAGGCCCATGAAGATGACCACCGCGAAGGTGGCGATCAGCATGTGGTCGATGAGCTCGGAGGACTTCTCGTTGGCCGTGAAGCCGTAGTCCCGGGTCTTGGTCACGTGGATGTCGGAGGGGATCAGGCGGCCCTTGAGATGGGCCAGGCTGCGGTCGAGCTCGCGGACCAGGACGACGGCGTTGGTGCCCTTCTTCTTGGCCACGGCCACGGTCACCGCGGGGGCGTCGATGCCGGCCCCGGCGATCCCCTTCTCCGGCGCCGCCGGCCCGGAGCCGATCCAGACGTAGCTCGACGGCTCGTCCGGGCCGTCGGCGATGGTGGCCACGTCCTTGAGGTACACCGGGCGCCCGCGGTAGACGCCGACGACCACGTCGCCGATGTCCCGGGCGTCGCGGAGGAAGGAGCCCACGTCCACCTGGATCTCGCGATTGGCGACGTCGGCGGCGCCGGCGGGCAGCCGCCAGTTGAACCCGCGCAGGGCCTTGTAGGCCTGGAGGATGGAGACGTTGAAGGCGCCGAGCTTGTCGCGGTCGAAGGTCACCCGGACCACGTGCCGCCCGCCGCCGATGACCCATGCCTGGGCCACGTGCGGGTGGCGGGAGAGCTCGATCTTGAGCTCGTCGGCGATCTTCCGGAGCTGGAAGGGCGTCTCGTGCTCGCTCCACAGGGTGTAGGCCGCCACCGGGACGTCGTCGATGGTGCGCGGCTTGACGATGGGCGGCCGCATCCCGTCGGGCATCCGGTCCAGGGCCGAGTCGATTTTGGTGTGGACCCGGACGGCCGCCTCGTCGGGGGGGGTGCCCACCTTGAAGCGGACGATGATCAGCCCGCCGGACGGCTGGGAGGTCGAGTAGATGTACTTGACGTTGGGGATCTCGTAGAGGATCTTCTCCAGCGGCGTGATCGCCCGGTTCTCCACCTCCTCGGCGGTGGCCCCGGGGTAGGCCACCATGACGTCGATCATCGGGACCTTGATCTGGGGCTCCTCCTCGCGCGGCGTGATCATCACCGCGAACGCTCCGAGCAGGAGCGCGAAGACCACGAAGAGCGGCGTCAGCTTGGACTCGAGGAAGGCCTTGGCGATGGATCCCGAGGCCCCCAGGGGGCGGCGCGTGATCTTCAGCCGCAGGGCCTCGCGCCGGGCCGTTTCGATCTCCTCGGGGGTTGGGCGGGTCCCGGCGTCCCGGCCGGGTCCCTCCCGCCCCGGACCCAGGTCGTCGCGTTCGCTCATCGGGCCACCTCCACCGGGGTGCCGTCGGCCACCGGCCCGGGAACGTCGGTGAGCACCTGGTCACCGGCCGAAAGACCGGAGAGGATCTCGATCCGGCCGTCGGGCAGCGTGGCGCCGGTGGTCACCGCGCGGGTCCGGGCCTTGCCCTCGCCGTCGCGGACCACCACCAGCTCGAGGCTGCCCAGGCGATGGACGGCCGACGCCGGGATCACCAGGCGCTCGACGGCGGTGCCGGGGAGCTCGGCACGGCCGGAGATCCCGGACGGGACGTCGAGGGTGCCGAGGGAGACCTTGACCGTGAAGGTGTGGGTGGCCGGGTCGGCGGCGGCGACGATCTCGTCCACCGTGCCTTCGACGGTGCCCAGCGCGGGACGGTTGTCGAAGCGGACGGCGAGGGTCTGGCCCGGCTTGACGCGGTGAATGTCGGCCTCGCGGACGGTCAGCCAGATCTTGCGGCCTGTGAGGGACTCCAGCCTGACGAGCGGCCGGCCCGGCGCGGCCATGTCACCGACCTCGACCAGCTTGTCGACCACCCGGGCTGCGAACGGCGCCCGGACGACGGCTTCCCTGGCCACCGACTCGGCCGCCTGGACGGCGCCCTTGGCCTGCTCCACGGCGCCCTTGGCCTGCTCGAACTGCATCCGGGCCATGTCCAGCTCGAGGTCGGAGGCGGCTCCGGTCTCGTGCAGGTTCGAAAAGCGCGTGAAGTTCTTGCGGGCCACGGCCAGCGCCGCCTCGGCCTGGGCGAGGGCGCCCCTGGCCTGGGCGACCTGGCCCTGGGCGGTCTGGGGTTGGATCTCGATCAGCGGCTGGCCCTTCTTCACCACCTGGCCCGCGCTGACGTGCACGGCGACCACGGGGCCCATGACGCGGCTGGAGACGAAGGACTGCTTGACCGGTTGGACGATACCGTAGACCTCGATGGGCTTCGGCTGCCGGATCGCGGCCACCGCGGCCACGTGGGCGGTGACGGGCTCGAGCTCGGCGGTGGCGATCTTCGCCTCCTCGCGGCCGCAGCCCGCCGCGGCGAGGGTCCCCAGGACGAGGAGCGCGGTTGCGAATCGGGTGGTGTTTCTCATCGGCTTGCCTCCCGTGAAGTCGCCAGCTGGACGATGGACTTGCCGGAGTTGAAGTACAGGCGGTAGGTGGCCAGGGCCACGTCGTAACGCGCCACCAGCTCGTTGACCTCGGCCTCGCGGAGCTGGGTCTCGGCGTCGAGGAGATCGATCATCTTGTCGAGGCCCTGCTTGAAGCGGGCCTCGCGGACCCGGAGCGACTCGCGGGCGGCCGCCAGGGCGGCCTCGGCCGTGCGGTGGCGCGCCCGGGCGGTGGCGAGGTCCTGCCAGGCCTGGCGGACCTGCAGCTTGATGCCGTCCTCGAAGCGGCGGATGTTCGCGGCGTACGACGCGGTCCGGTAACGGGCGGTGGCCCGGGCCGCCTCATCGGAGCCGCCCCGGAAGAGGTTCAGCTTGGCGACCGCCATGATGGCGCTCGAGTCGCCGCGCGTGCCGCCGAAGGCCTTGTCGTAAAGGTCGTAGCGGCCGATCAGGGCCACCTCGGGGAGGAACCCGGAGGTGGCCACTTTCTCCTCCAGCCGGCCGGCGTCGAGCTTGGCGCGGGCCGCCTTGAGATCCCGCCGGGCGGCCACGGCGGCGTCGATCCAGGCGTCCAGCCCGCCGGTGACCGGCGGCGGGGGCGGCAGCGGCGCGAGCTCCTCGGGCGTCGACTGGTCGAGGCCCATCTGGAAGTTGAGCGCCGCCTGGGCCAGCGTGACGCCGTTGGCCGCCCGCTCCACCAGCTCCTCGACCTTGGCCAGGTAGACCCGCGCCTTGAGCACCTCCGCCTTGACGATGAGCCCCTGCTCGGCGTACCGCTCGGCGAGGTCGAGGTGCTTCTTGGTGGTGTCGCGGGCCTTCTCGAGGACCGAGAGGTACTCGCGCGCCTTGGCCAGGTTGGTGAACGCCGTCACGGTGTCGAAGGCGACCTGCTCCTCGGTGTGCGTGTGGGTGAGCCTGCCCGCCCGGGCCATGAGGTCGGCCTGGCGGATCCGCGCCGACAGCTTGCCCCCGGTGTACAGGGGTTGGGTGAGCTGGAGGCTGGTCAGCCAGGTGGTGACGGGCTCGGGATTGTTGGGATCGGCCAGGGCGAACGCCTGGAGGCTGAACCGCTTCTGGTTGAGCTCGAAGGCGAACGCCTCGGCGGGGTTGTCCGTGCGATCGTACATCTCGAGCAGGTCGAGGCTGGGCAGGCGGAAGCCCTTCGCCTTTCTCGCCCTGGCGGCGTCGGCGCGGGCGGCGTCGCGGGCGGCGGCCACCGCGGGATTGTGCGCCAGGGCCGTGCTGACGGCCTTGCCCAGGCTCAGCTGACCCGCTCCGGCGATTCCGGTCATGAGCAGGCAGAGCGTCGCAGCCAAGGTGGTTCGGTGCATCCTCATCCTCCCACGCATCACTCAATAACCATTTGCGAATATATACGAGTTTTTCGCCCCGTCAACCGGGCGAAGGGAAGAGCGCCGCGAACCATCACCAGCGTGTCCGCACCCGCCAGGTCAGAATCTGTTCCCCGCCGGCCGGAACGTCAACCCTGAACCGCACCCTCGAGGCGTTCATCTTGACGAACGGGTGGGAGTGGGACAGCAGCTCCCAATCCGAGGAGAAGCGGGCGAAGACGTCGATGGTGACGGGCTCCTCCTTGTGATTGCGCAGCTTCACCTCCCATGCGCTCTCGGACAGGTTGGGCGCCAGCTTGCGGAAGTCGGTCTGCCGGGCCTCCGCCACCAGGTCGAACGCGGTGCCCAGGCGCAGGCTCACCCGCTCGTTCTTGGGCGTGTGGTCGATGCGGTCCTCGCCGACGAACTGGTTGGAGCCGTCGCGGTGGCGGCGGTAGACGCGGACCACACCCTTGGGCAGCGGGATGCCCAGGTGGTTGGCGGGGGCGTTGTCGAACCCGAGCTTGACCGAGACCGGCGGCTTGACGTGGTTCTGCTCCGCGGAGCGAAACCACACCGTGCCCAGCTCGACCACGTATCGCCGCTTTACGTGCACGCCGGAGGCGGCGAAGAGGCTGACCTGCTTGGTCTGCCGCTCCTTGATGGTGACCGGGCGGGTCACGGTGTAGAGGTGGTACTCGGAGAAGGCCTCTTGCCGGACCGTCTTTTCGGCGGCCATGGCGCGGAGCATCTCGCGCGGTGGCCGGGCGGCGCCCACCGTGTGCACGTTGCCCGCGATCAGGCGCAGGGTGGCGTTGCGGTAGGTGGCGCCGGAGCGGTTGTCGAGGGTGATCCAGCCCGAGAGCCTGCCCACCGCGCCGCCCTCGTCCAGGGCCAGGACGTAGTCGGCGTGCCAGTTCATGTTCTTGGCCAGGTACGACGCCCGCACGGTCCGCGGGCCGGCCCTGTCGCTGGTCAGCAGCCAGACCAGGGTGGGCCGGTCGCGCAGCGACTCTGGGATCTTGGGGAAGAAGAGCCGGCGGTAGGGCGGGTTGAGCACGATCCGTCCCTCCATCCTCCAGACCGTGCCGTTGTTCACGGACAGCAGGGTCGCCGGGACACGGCGCAGCACCTTCTCGCCGGGGCCCTTCCCGGGTTCCTCGAGCTCCATCTCCACCTGCCGGCCGACGTACTTGGCGAGCAGGGTCTGGGGCGAGAGCAGGTCGTACTCGTAGTTCTGCTCCAGGATGGTCGTCCCGGGTCCGGGGTCGATGCCCACCGTTTCCGGGATGATGGACTGGGCCACGTCGCGGAACTCCACCGCGGCGGTTCCGGCGGGCAGGTTCACGGTCCGGGTATCGGTGATCATGCCGCGGCCCACGGTGTAGATGGTCACCGCCACCGACGTCTGGGCGTCGGCCGTCGAGATCACCACCGGCGGCTGACCGGCGCCGCCCGGGAGCGCCGGGATCACGGCCGCCGCCGCCAGGATTGCTGCAGCCAGGTGACGCTTCATCGTTGCCTCCCCGTTCCCTCACCGGGGAACGCCTGTCGTCGGACCTTCACACCATGGTACACGCCTGGTCAAAGCCGTATCCGTTGGGAAAACCCTTTGCGCTGTCATCGCGAGGTGGCGTAAGCGCGCGAAGCTTCGCTTCGCCTGCGCGCACGCCACCCCGAGGAGCGAAGCGACGAAGGGGTCCGCCGGAGGACCGTGCCGTCGGGAGAACCCTTTGCGCTGTCATCGCGAGGAGCCGGGCGGAGCCCGGCGACGTGGCGATCCCTGACAGCGTTGGAGCGCGGTGGCCGGTGTTCCCTGGCGCGCTTCAATCGTGATGAGGTCCCGTCGCTCGGGCCCTGGCGGGCCCTCGCTCGGGACGCCGTTCCACCGGGCGGCGGAGCCGCCCGGTGGAACGGCGCCTTGGCAACGGCGGGGGGCAAGGGTAGGGTGGGGACGTGAGCGACGCGGTGCCGGTGGAGCGCGAGATCAAGATCCCGGTGGCCGATCGGGACGCGGTGCGGGCGGCCCTGGTGCGGGCGGGCGCCGAGCTGGTCGGCCCCGCCGGGCGGGAGGTGAACCTGCTCTTCGACGACGATGCCGGCTCCATGGCGGGCTCGGGGCGCGTCCTGCGGCTGCGGCACTCGGGCGGCCGCTGGCTGGTGACCCTCAAGGGCCCGGCGGCCTACCGCGGCGCGATCAAGGAGCGCGAGGAGCTGGAGACCGGGGTGGACGACGGGGACGTGTTGCAGGCGGTCTTCGAGCGGCTCGGCCTGCGCCCGCTCGTCCGCTACGAGAAGGATCGCGAGACGTGGCGCCTGGGCGGGGTCGAGGTCGCCCTCGATCACACCCCGATGGGCGATTTCGTGGAGCTGGAGGGGCCGGCCGGCGCGCTCGAGGCGGCGGCCCGGGCCCTGGGCCTCGATCCCGGGTCCGCGGTGCGCGGCTCCTACGTCGGCCTGTGGCGGGCCTACCGGGAGGCGCACCCCGGCCTCGACCTGCCGGACGACATGGTCTTCGAGCGGTGAGGGACGGCACGCGGGGGCTCGCGGCGATGGTGCTCGCGGCCGGCCGCGGGCGCCGGATGCGCCCGCTCTCGGACCTCGTGCCCAAGCCGGCCCTGCCGCTCCTCGGCCGGCCGCTGGTGAGCTGGGCGCTGGCCCAGGCCCGGTCCGCCGGCGCCTCGGCGGTGGTGGTGAACGTCTGGCACCTGGCCGGGCTGATGGAGGCGGCCGTCCGCCGGGCCGCCGGGGAGGGCGGGGTGGGCATCTCCCGGGAGAAGAAGCTGCTCGGGGGAGCCGGCGGCATCGCCGCCGCGCGGGACCGGGGCCTGCTCGGCCGGGAAGGGCCGGTGCTCGTCCTCAACGGCGACAGCGTCCTCGATCTCGACCTGGCGCCGCTGTTCGCGCGGCACGCCGCCGCGCGGGACCTGGTGACGCTGGCGCTGCTGCCCCACCCCGACCCCGGGCGCTGGAGCTCGGTGTGGCTGGCGCCCGACGGCTCGGTGACGGCGATCGTGCCGCCGGGCGGACCGCCCGCCGCTGGTACGCCGTACCTCTATCCGGGGTTGATGCTCCTCGCCCGCGCCGCCGTGGAGAGCATCCCCGCCGGCGCCGGGGAGGTGGGCGAACGGATCTGGTCACCCGCGCAGAAGGGCGGACGCCTGGGCGGCGCCGTGGTGCGGGGGCGCTGGCGCGAGGTGGGGACCCCGGCCGACTACCTGGCCGCCGTGCAGGCCCTTCTCGGCGGCGAGAGCTGGGTCCACCCGACGGCCCGCCGGGCCGCAGGCGCCCGGGTGGAGCGCTCCATGCTGGGCGAGGGCGTGCGGGTCGGCGAGGGCGCAATCGTGCGTGACTCGGTGCTGGCGCTCGGCGTCGCGGTGGGACGCGGTTGCCGGGTCGAGCGGTCGGTCATGCTGGGTCCGGTGGCGCTCCCCGCCGGGAGCTCGTGGGCGGACGCGGTGACGGCGGGGCCGCCGGGAGGATGAGGAAGGGCGCCCGGCGCCCTCAGTCGAGCCCGATCAGCCGCGTCCACAGCGCTCCGTCGTCCGGGCTCCTGTTCCCGTTTCCGCCATCCGGTTTCGGCTCCGGGGAGGGCTCGCCTGCGGCGGCTGCCGGTTCGGTGGCGGCGGCCGCCTTCTTGCGGCGGCGGCCGGAACGGCGCCGCCGCTTGGACGTGCTCGGCGCTTCCTTGGGCTTGGCCTCGGGCTGATCGGCCGCGGCCGGTGCGGCCGCCGGCTCGGCCGTCTCGCCCTGCTCCCGGGGTTCCTGCGGGGTCTCCGCGGCGGTGCTCTTGCGCCGCCTGCGGCCGGAGCGCCGCCGCTTGCGGGGCCGCGGCTCGGCGGTCTCGCCGGCCGGCTTCTCCTCCTCGGCGGCCGCGGCCGTTCTCCCGCCGCCGGTGGTCAGGTCGGTGACGCGGACCGCGGCCTCCGGCTCCCGGGGACGCTCCTCCTCGTGCGGCCGGCCCTTGACCCACTCGATCTCTTCCTCCGAGCGGTGCAGGCCGGGCTGGGCGATGATCTCGATCCTGATGTCGTGGTCGGCCTCGAGCGCCGCAAGCTCGGCGCGGTAGTTGTTCTGGAAGGCGTCGGCGAGCTCGGGGTGGAGGCGGACCCGGACGCCGGCGATGCCGCCCATGGCCGCGCGCTCCTCGATCCGCCGCATGACGCTGAGGCTGATGGTCTCCGGGCTGGGGATCCGGCCGCCCCCGCCGCAGGTGGGGCACACCCGGTGCGTGCGCAGGACCAGCGGTGTCTTCAGGCGCTGGCGGTTGATCTCGAGCAGGCCGTTGGGGCTGATCCGGCCCACGGTGACCCGGGCGCGGTCGGTCTTGACCGCCTCGCGCATGGTCTTTTCCACCTCGCGCTGGTGCTTGGTGGAACGCATGTCGATGAGGTCGACGACGATGAGGCCGCCGATGTCGCGCAGGCGAAGCTGGCGGGCGACCTCCTGCACCGCCTCCAGGTTGGTGGCGAACGCCGTCTCCTCCTGGCTCCCGGCGCGGGTGGAGCGCCCGGAGTTGACGTCGATGGCGGTCAGGGCCTCGGTGCCCTCGATCACGATGGAGCCGCCGGAGGGAAGCTGGACGGTCGGCTGGAAGATCTGCTCCACCTGGCGTTCGAGGTGGAAGCGGGAGAACAGGGGCAGGCGCCCCCGGTAGCGGACGAGCTTGGTCTTGGTACGGGGCATGAAGGCGCGCATGGCGGCCTCGGCCCGCTCGTAGGCCTCGTCGGTGTCGACGAGGACCTCGTCCACCGAGCTGGTGAGCATGTCGCGAACGGCCTGGACGATGAGGTCCTGGTCGCTGTACAGGAGGCGCGGGCCGCTGCCCCGGTTGGCCTCGCTGCGGATCCTCTTCCAGAGCCGGAGGAGGGCGTTGAGGTCGCGGTTGAGGGCGGTCTTGTTCTGGTCGATGGCGTTGGTGCGGATGATGAAGCCGAAGCCCTCGGGGACCTCGAGCTTGAGCGCGGCCTGGCGGATGGCCCGCCGCTCGTCCTCGTCCTCCACCTTGCGGGAGATGCCCCGGACGTCGTCGTAGGGCATGAGCACCAGGTAGCGCCCGGCCAGGCTGATGTTGGTGGTCAGCGCCGCCCCCTTGCTGCCCGAAGGGTCCTTGGTCACCTGCACGAGGATCGGCTTACCCTTCTCCAGGACGCGCTCGATCCGCGGGTGCCGTTCTCCCTCCCGCGGCTGCCGGTGGTAGGCCTGTGGCACCACGTCGTGGGAGCGCAGCAGGCCGTCGCGGGCGGCCCCGTAGGCGACGAAGGCGGCGTTGAGGCTGGGCTGGACGGACGCCACGGTGCCGCGGTAGATGTTGCCGCGGGTGAGCCCCGCCTCGGCCACCGCGACCTGGTAATCGTCGAGCGTCTCTCCGGTGATGACGGCGATGCGCAGCTCCTGGGGGCGCTGCGCGTTGATGAGCATTCTTCGGATCACGGAATCTCCTCTTCGGCCGGCGGTGACGCCGGCCCGGGCCGGCCGCGGCCCGCGTTCGGCGGATGCCTCGCGGCCGTCCCCGGCCTCACCATAGCCGAACGGGGCCGAAAAGGGAACTTGCGACTGGATGTCATGGCGACGTGGCGTAAGCGCGCGAAGCTTTGCTTCGCTTGCGCGCACGCCACCCCGAGGAGC
>CAZXXL010000003.1:0-41036 GCA_964644635.1 uncultured Thermoanaerobaculia bacterium
GGGGGGAGGGCGGTCGGGAGGTGGCGGGGCGAGGGGGCGGGGTGGCCGCCCAGGGTTGCTCGTGCGCGTTCGCTGCCTCGGTCCCGCATGTCAGTCCTCCACCTTGAATTCCTTGGCGAAAGCGGCCCAGTAGAGCTCGTAGGCGCCCCGGACGACCACCGGCTCGCCGGCCGCCAGGCCCGAGGTGATCTCGATCCATCCCGGGCCCGTCTCGCCGGTGGTCACCTCGCGCCTGGCGAACGGGGCCTTCGCTCCCGTGTACACCAGCGGCCGGTCGTGCCGGTCCCGGACCACCGCCGAGGGCGGCACGGTGACGGCCTTCTCGTGGACCGCCGTCACGATGCGGCCGCGAACGGCCGTTCCCGGCTGAAGGGCGGCGAGTCCCGGTCCCTCGAGCCAGACCTGCACCGAGCCCGCGGCATCCGCCAGCGGCCGGACGGCGACAACCCTGAGGGGGATCGGGCCCCCCGACTCGCGGGTGATCTCGGCCCTCTCGCCGGAACGGGGCTGACGGTCGGCCGTCGCCGGCACGGCGGCGGCAACCCGCAGGGATTCCGGTGCCAGGATCTCGCCGAGGGTGTCTCCGACGCCGACCGCCTGGCCGACGCTGACCCGCCGGCCGACGAACCGGCCCGCCGTGGGCGCGACCACCACGAGGGCCGCGTGGAAACGGCGCAGGGCCGCGGTGGCGGCGGCCAGGGCCGCCTCCGCCCGGTCGGCGGCCGTCTCGGCGGCCGTCACCTCGCCCGGGGCCGCCAGGTGCGCCTTTTGCCGCCGCCGGGCCTGGGCGAGCCGATCGCGGGCGGCGTCGAGGGCGTGACGGCGGGCGTCCACGTCGGCCTCGAGCGCCTGCAGCCGGGCCGTCGCCCGGGCGCCGCCGATCCGAAAGACGGTGTCTCCCGCGGCCACGGCGGCCCCGTCGGCGACCGGGATCGCCGTGACCGTCCCCTCGGCGAGGGCCACCAGCCGCACCTGGCGCGCCGCCTCGACCCGGCCGAGGAAGGGAATCGTGACCTCCACCCGCCGGACCTGCGCCGGGGCCGTTGTGACTGCCGGCGCGGGCCGGGGGGAAGCGGCCTGGCGGCCGCCACAGCCGGCGATCATCACCAGGGGCACGAAAGCGGCGGCGAGGATGGCGGGTTTCATCGGGCGACTCCTCCGTGTCGTCGTTCAAGAAGCGCGAAGGTGACCGGCAAGACGAGCAGGACCAGAGGCGCGGTCAGCACGAGGCCGGCGACGATGCCGATGGCCAGGGGCTGCAGCATGGCTGCGCCCTCGCCGATGCGCAGCGCAAGGGGCAGCAGGGCGAGAATCGCGGCCAGCGTCGTCATGACGATCGGCCGGAAACGAAGCCGGCCCGCAGCAACGAGAGCCTCGGAGAAGCCGAGATGCCGTGAGGACTCCTGCCACTGGGTCATGTAGAAGATGGCCGCCTCCGAGGAAATGCCGACGATCATGGTCAGTCCCATCATCGAGGAGATGTTCAGCTCCGATCCCGTCCACCACAGCCCCGAGAACACGCCCGTGGCGGCCAGGAGGTCGGTCACGAGAATGGCAACCGGCGTCGAGAACTTCTCGTACATGACCAGCAGAAGCGTGAACACCAGCGCGACGGCCGCCCCCAGGACTCCGAGCAATCCACGGAACGACTTTTGCTGCTGGGCATAGAGGCCGCCGTACCTGACGTAGACCTGCTTCGGCAGGGCGAGCCGAGCGACCGTCGCCTTGACGTCGCGAATCACCGAGCCCATGTCGCGACCGGAGATTCTGCCGGTGACGGCAACCATGGTCTTGAGATCCTCCCGCACGATCTGGGGTTGCCCGGTCACCACGGCCAGGGTTGCGATTCTTCCCAGCGGTACGTCGCGGCCGTCAGGCGTGCGAATGCGAAAGTCCCGAATGACATCTATGCTGGATCGTGCATCCTTCTGTGTCCACACGCGGACGCCGACCATCTTCTCGCCCCGCTGGACCTGGGTGGCGACCTTTCCGTTGAGAGCGATCGCAGCGAGGCGGGTGATGCTTTCGGGATCGAGACCCAGCATCTGCGCCTTGAGCCGGTCGACATGAATCTCCACCGCGTCTCCCGCCAGCACGACGCCGCTCTTGACGTCGACGACGTTGGCGATCTTGGAAATCCCGCTGGCGACTCTCGCCGCTTCCCCGCGCAGCTGCGCCCCGGCTGGGCCGAAGAGCTTGATCTCGATCGGCTGGGGAACGGCCGTGAGATCGCCGATGAGATCTTCCATGAGCTGGGCGAGCTCGATCTGAAGGCCGGGTACGCGCTGCTGGACTTTCCCTCGAACCTCGTCCATAACCTCGCCGATGGGACGCCGCGGCATCGGCTTGAGACGGATGAAGTAGTCGCCCTCGTTTGCCTCCGTGACGCCGCCGCCAAGTTGCAGCCCGGTTCGCCGGGAGTAGGTGGCAACCTCCGGGATACGCGCCAAGATCTGCTCGAGGAGGCGCAGACGGCGATCGGTCTCGGCCAGCGACGTTCCGGCGGGGGCTCGGTAGTCGAGAATGAAGCCGCCCTCGTCCATCTTCGGCATGAAACCGCTGCCGACGTTACGGAAGCCCAGCCAGCCGAGGGCCAGCAGGGGAAGGATGATCACCAGGAGGAGCGCCGGTTTGGCGAGGAGCCGCCGAAGGGCTCTCTCGTACACGGTCAGAACCCTGGCGAAGACCCTTCCGACGTCCTCCCGGGCGGCGTCCCGGGCGCCGAGAAAGGCGTCCGAGAGCACGGGGATGGCCGTCGCTGCGAACAGGTATGAGACGGCGAGCGAGCACGCCATGGTCAGAGAAAGCGCCTTGAAGAACGCGCCCGTGACCCCGGAGAGGTAAGCCAGCGGGGCGAAGATGACGATCGTGGCAAGGGAGGACCCGGTCAGTGCTGGCAGGAGCTCTTCCGCGGCGAGCGGGATGATCCTGTGGTCGTGCTCCGGCTGCCCACGCAGCCTACGCACGATGTGCTCCACCATCACGATCCCGTCGTCGATGATCAGTCCCACCGCCGCAGCCATGCCGCCGAGGGTCATGATGTTGAGCCCCATGTGAAAGACCAGCAGCAGGAGGGCCGTGGCCGCCAGCACCGCCGGAACGGCGATGGAGACCACGAGGGTGATCTTCCAGTTCCGGAGAAAGAGCAACAGCACGAAGACGGCAAGCACGACTCCGATCACGATCGCGTCTCGGACCGATCCCGCCGCAGCGTTGATGAGGTCCGACTGGTCGTACCACACGCTCATGTGCACGCCCCTGGGCAGGCGGGATCGGAAGGATGCCAGCCGTTGCCGGATGTCCTTGGAAATCCTTACCGTGTTTCCATCCGGTTGCTGGTAGATGTTGATCAGTACCGCGTCACGCCCGTCCGCCACCGTGCGCGTCCACTCAGGGCGCACGGCGTCCCGGATCGTGGCGACGTCTTCGAGGAGGATCACGCCGGTGGAGGTTTGACGCAGGATCACCCGGCCCACGTCGGAGGGATTGTGGAACTGGGTATCCGAGAGGATGAGGTAAAGCTTTTCGTTCTCTTCCAGCCGGCCTACGGCCCGGACGACGTTGGCCGCCGAAACTGCCCGGACGACATCACCCAAGGTAAGCCCGACCGCCTCCAGCTTGGCCGGGTCGAGAATCACCTGGTACTCCTCTGCACGTCCCCCGAGGACCCGAATTCTTGCGACCCCGGGAACGGTCGAGACAATGGGACGCAGGTCAAAAAGCGCCAGGTCGCGCAGCTCCACCTGAGAGTGGTTGGGCGAGGTCAGGCTGAGTCCCATGACCGGAAACACGGTGGGATCCATCCTCCGCACCTCATAGGTAAGGCCCGCGGGCAGTGAGGGAAGCGTCTGGCCGATGGCAGACTCGACCTGGAGGGCGGCGGAGATCATGTCCAAGCCCCACCTGAAAGTAGCCGCGATCTCGCAGCTGCCGCGGGACGTTGTCGAGCGCACGGTGAGCACGCCGGGAACGGTCCGGATGGCTTCCTCCAGCGGCCGGGTGACCTCGACCACCATGCGATCGGCCGGCCGGTCGCCTGCATCCGCGTTGACCACGATGCGGGGAAATGTCGTTCTCGGGAAGAGGCTGACCGGCAGCTTCAAGATGGATACGGCGCCGCCCGCCACCAGCAGCGAAATCACGAACAGGATGCTGCGCCGGTGATTCTCGATCCATTCCCGCGGCGCCACGGTCACGCTCCGGGCTGAACCATGGCGCGTACGGCCATCCCATCGGTCAGACTCGTACGCCCGGTGGTCACGACGAGAGCCCCCGCCTCGAGGCCGCCCGTGATCTCGACCCAGCCTTCGCCCCGGATTCCGACCGTCACCGGCCGCCAGCGGGCGTGGCCGGACGTGATTTCGAAGACTCCGCTGGTCCCGTTCTTCTCGAGCAACGCCTCGTGAGGAACGCGCACGGCGTCTGGAGCGGTGTGAACGATGGTCCTGACGCGCACTCTCACCCCGGCCACCATCCAGGCCGGAATCCTCCGGGGCCGGATCAGCGCCTCCAGGAGCTGCGTCTTCGGGTCGACGACGCGGTGCATGCGCGCGAGGACGGCAGTGGCCGGAGCCTGGTCCCTGGTCGCGAACACGGGCACGATTTCCACCCTCATGCCGGGTCGAAGGCGGGCTGCATCTTCCGGCTCGAAACCGGCCTGGACGGCGAGACCGTTCGCCGGCGCCACGAGAACCGCATGCTCTCCCGGGCGGACCAGGGCGCCCGACGTTACCAGGACCTTGACGACGGCGCCCGAAAATGGGGCGCGAATCGTCCGTGGTGGGTTGGACCCGTCCACACCCAGGGCCCGTAACGAGGCCTCGGCACTGGCCACCCTCTTCTTGGCCTGGAGGACGACCTCGTTGGTTGCCAGGTGGGAGCTTTTCAGGCGCTGTAGGCGCTCAAGGTTCTCGCGAGCATATCGGAGGTCGATCCGGGCCTGTTCGACCTCGAGGCTCGAAGGGGGAAGTGGGCCCAGCCTGAGCAGAGGATCCCCGCGATTGACCGGCTGGCCGGGCGTTACGAGCACCTGGACAACCTGTCCAGAGTTCACGAACGAGACCGTGCGGGTCCGGTGGGGATCGAACTCCACGGTACCGTACGTCTCGACGATCTCTCGCACGTCGCCCCGTCCCACGTGGATCGCTGCCACGGTCGCGACCGGATTCGTGTCGGTCGTGGCGGACGCTGCGGCGCCTCCGCCTGGGGAATGACCACAGCCGGCGAGCAGGAGCCCGAGAGCAAAGATCGCGAGGGTCAGCACAGGCGCAGGACGAGCGTTGGCGGTCATCGGCTCACTCTCCCCCTGCCCGCCGAGCCGCCACCGGCTCCACCCGCCGCGGCGGCCGGTGTCGCACCCGGCGCAGTCTCAGCGCCGCTTCCGCCCGTGGCGGTCGCCAGCGCGGCCCGCGTCTCGAGGCGGGCCTGGATGAGGGCGGCGAGCTTGATCCTGAGGTCGACCAGGGACGAGCGGACCTGCTGCCAGGTGAGCCGCCCGACGTCGCCGGAGAGGACTCCGGCGTGCTCGGCCTTCTCCACGGCGGCCAGCGAGGCGACGCCGCGCCGGGCGGCGGCGATCTGCCGGCCGAGGACGCGGTCGGCGGCGGCCAGCTCGGCCACGCGGGAGCGGATGGCCGCGATTCTCGCCGCGTACTCGTCCCGGAGGCGGCGGCGCGTGGCGCGCTCGAGCGCGATGGCGCCCTGGTTGCGGTTGAAGATCGGCAGGCCGAGGGACACGAACCCGCCCAGGAACTGGATCGCCGTCTCGTTTCTCTGTCGGACGACGCCGATCGAGATCGACGGGAACTGGGCGAGCACGGCCCGCCGTACCCGGGCCTCCTGGGCGGCGTACCCGAGCTCGAGCGCCCGCAGATCCAGCCGCCGTGCCACGGCGGACCGGACCAGCGCCGGCACCGGAGGCAGGGCGGCGAGGTTTTCTCCGGCCCCCTGCGCCAGCGCGACCGGGATGTCGGCCGAGGGCGGCAGGCCGAGGAGCAGGTTCAGCCGGGCCCGCGCCTTGAGCGCGACCCGCTCGAGGTCGCCGGCACGCTGGCGTAGGCCGGCGAGGGCCGAGCGGTGGACGCCGAGGTCCTCGACCGTGGCGTCGCCGTTCTTCAGGGCGGACTCGAGCACGGCCACCGTCTGTTGCTCAAAGGTGATTTCCGACCGGACGAGCTTAAGCCGCCGCCCGAGCATGGCCAGGCGGACGGCGGACAGGCGGGCCGCCTGGGCCACCTGCCACTCCCGCCACGCGATGCCGAGATCGACGCTCGCGAGGCTCGCCCTTGCAGCAGCCTTTCTGGCGCCGCGCGTGATCAGCTCGCGCAGGCTCTGCTCCAGGGAGACGCTGTACTGATTGACGGTCTTTTCCGTGACCGTACCCTTGGCCCGGTCCAGCTCGCCGGTGAGCACGGGGTTGGGGAGCAGTCCTGCCGTAACCAGCTGGGCCGCGGCTTCCCCGTGAGCGTCCCGGACGGCCCTGAGCTCCGGGTTGTTGAGAACGGCGATGACCGCCGCCTCGTCCGGCGACAACCCGTCGGCGAGGTCGAGCGTGATGGGGTGGAGCAGGGGGTGGCTCAGACCGGCGGCGGCGACCTTCAGCCTCGCCATGTCGGGCGCGGGCGCGGCGGCCGTCTCCCCGGCGGACGGCAACGGCGCCGGCCGGTAGGTCGCGCAGCCGCCGAGCATCCCCGCCAGGAGAAGCCCACCGACCAGCGGGAGCCATTTTCGCGGCGACCGACCCGCCCATTTCGTCAAGGCTCAGCTCCTTTCAGCGCCAAGTCTACCCCCGCCCCGTCGGCTCTGGGCCTTCGCGAGGCGGGCAAATGAGCCGCCGGCAGCCATGAGCTCGTTCCAGCCTCCGCTTTCCACCACGTGACCCCCTTTGAGAACCAGGATCGTATCGGCGTTGCGCACCGTTGACAGACGATGAGCGATGACCAGGGTGGTTCGTCCCGCCATGAGGTTTTCGAGGGCACGCTGGACGATCCGTTCCGACTCCGTGTCGAGCGAGGACGTGGCCTCGTCCAGGATGAGGATGGGTGGATCCCGCAGCAGGGCCCGGGCGATGGCGAGCCGCTGCCGCTCGCCCCCCGAAAGGGTCATCCCGTCCTCCCCGATGACGGTATCGTACCCACGGGGAAGCCGCCTGATGAAGTCGTGGGCGAAAGCGGCCCGCGCGGCGTCTTCGACTTGCTCGACGGTCAGGTCGTCCCTGCCGCAGGTGAGGTTGGCTCGCACCGTGTCGTTGAAAAGGACGGTTTCCTGCGTCACGAGGCCGATGCTCGACCGGAGACTCGCCAGCTTGAGCTCGCGGACGTCGTGACCCCCAACCCTGACGACTCCCCGCTGGGGATCCCAGAAACGAGGAATGAGCTGGGCCACGGTGCTCTTCCCGGCGCCCGAGGGACCCACCAGCGCCACCGTTCGTCCCAGGGGCACCACCAGATCGAGGCCGCGTAGCACCCACTGCTCGTCCTCGTACGCGAACCACACGCCTTCCAGCCGGATCCCGTCCTGCAACCGCCCGAGGGGACGCGCTCCCGGGCGGTCCTGAATCTCCACGGGCCGGTCCAGGACCTCGAAAACGCGTTCCGAGGCCACGGCCGCCTGCTGCAACGCGAGGTTGAACTGATTCAGATTCTTCACCGGACCGTATGCGGCCCAGAGGCCGAGCAGGAAGGCGGAAAAGTCGCCCACCGTCATGACGCCGCTCGCGATCTGGGAGGATGCGTAGGCGATCAGGAGGAGCGCCCCCAACGCTCCCACGGTCTCCATCACCGGCGCGTTTGCGAGCTGGATTGCCCGTGCGCGGAGCGCGACCCAAAAGTGACGCCGGGTGGCCCGCCGGAACCTGGCCGCCGCGAACGGTTCCATGCGGAAGGCCTGGATGACCTTCATGCCGTGGACGGCCTCGTGCAGGAGTGACGAGATGTCCCCCATTCGTTCCTGTGACTGGCGCGACCGTCGCCGGAGCCTCCTTGCGAAGTGGACGATTGGGGCCACGAGCACAGGGGCAAGAACCATCGTGGCGAGGGAGAGCCGGAAGTTGAGCGAGAAAAGGTAGACGAGGAGCCCGATGAGGGTCACGCCGCTCTGCAGGAGATCACCCAGCCTCTCGGCGAGCGCCTCCTGGATCATCCGCACGTCGTACACCATTCTGGAAAGAAGCACCCCCGACGACGTCTGGTGGAAGAACCCCGGGCTCTGCCGGACGATGGCGTCGAAAAGGCGGTTGCGGAGATCCCTGATGGTGGCCAGCCCCAGCTGCGCGACCGAGTATCGTGCCAGGAAGGTGGCCAGGTTCTTGACGACGATGGCGGCCAGCACCAGGAGCAGAATTCCTCTTGTTCCCCCGCCGGTGACGGGGTGAACCCTGTTTTCGAGCCAGTGCGCCGCCCCATCCAGCCAGTGCACGAGGTAAGGCGCCGTGTGGGCCGGCTTGGACACGTGAGTCGCGATGCCGGGGCTCAGGACCTGGTCGTACAGTGGCCGGATCATGTTGAGCGCGAAGACCGTCGAGACCGCGACCGCGGCCATGCTGCAGACCACCACGACAAGCCACAGGGCATGGCGCCGGGCGATCCAAAAAACGCGCGCGAGCTTCTTCATGAGGCTAGACGTTGCATGGATTGCGACCGCTCACCATCTCCCCTGATCCAGCGGCGGTACCACCACTCGAGGTTCAACAGGAGCCACAGCTTGTTCCACCGGCGAAGGGCGCGCCGATGGATCAGCCGTTCTATGAACCCTGGTGCGATGATACCGTCCTCGGCCAGGGCGCCGGTCAGAAGGCCCTGGTACAAGGCCTCGAGCTGGCCCTCCCGAAGCCAGGTCTTGAAGGGTGGTGAAAAGCCGGCCTTGGGCCGCGTGAGTACCTCGTCGGGCACCAGACCGCGGACGATTCTCTTCAAGAGCTTCTTGTCACCGTCCCCGGACGATATTCTTTCCCAGGGGAGCCGGAACACGTCCTCCACCAGCCGGTGGTCGAGAAGGGGCACTCTCGCCTCCAGCCCGTGGGCCATGGTGGTCCGGTCGAGCAACACCAGGCAGTTGTCGGGCAGAAAGGCGTTCAGATCGTGATTGAGCACGGCCGGAACCAGTGGCCAGTCGGGCCGCCAGGTCCTCTCGTGAACCCAGAGGTGCGCGCTTTGGTCCACGCGAGAGAACGGGCGGCGAAGAAGGCGCCTCATCTCCCAATCATCGAAAAAGCCGTGAACCAGGAACGAGCGTTCCGGCTGCGTCCGGCCCGCGAGCTTGAGGGCGCCCGGGGCGCGCATTCCGAAGGGCGTGCGGCGGAGGAGATTCACGAGGGGGCGGGCGACGGCTGCGAGTGGAGCCCATGCAGGGCCGAGGCTCAACCGGCGCCGGGCGAATCGCACCTGTGACGCGAACCAGCCGTACCCGGCAAAGACCTCGTCGCCGCCGGTGCCGGACAGGGCGACCGTGACCCACTTGCGGGCGAATCCGGCAAGAAGCCAGGTCGCCATGGCCGATGGATCGTAAAGCGGCTCGTCCAGAACTGCGGACAGCTCCGGCAATAGGGAGAGGGCATCCCGGCCGGTGATGCGTACCGAATGGTGGCGCGTCCGGAGCCTTTCGGACACCAACTGCGAGTAGGTCACGTCGTCTTGGCCACCGGAGTCGAACCCGACGCAGAACGTGTCCAGGCGGCCGCCGGCCGCGGCTGCCGCACATGCCGTGACCGCCGACGAGTCGATGCCGCCGGAGAGGAAGGATCCGACGGGGACATCGGCCACCATCCGCCGGCCGACGGCATCGCGAAGTCGCTGGCGGAGATGCTCAACCGTCTTGGAAAACGTGGAACCGGAAGGTCCGGGCTCGTAGCGGAGCTCCCACCACCGGCGTACCGTCGCCCGGCCCTCTCGCCACGTAAGTGCGTGGCCGGGGCGAAGCTTTTCAACACCGCGGAAGATCGACCGCTCGTGCGGCACGTAGCCGTATGCCAGATAGCCCTGAAGCCCATCCTGGTCGAGGCTGGGTCCTATTGCCGGGTGGTGGAGAAGTGCCCTGGGCTGTGAAGCGAAGGCCAGACCTCCCCCGGGGAGACGGGAGAAGTAGAGCGGCTTGATGCCCAGGCGGTCGCGCACAAGGTGAAGCTGTCGGCGCCGGGAGTCCCAGAGGGCGAAGGCGAACATGCCGTTGAGGCGGGCGAGGAGCGCATCGATGCCCCACTGCTCGTAACCGTGAAGCAGGACCTCCGAGTCGGTGCGGCTCCGGAAGCGGTGGCCCGCCGCCCTCAGTTGCTCGGCGAGCGTGCCGAAATTGTAGATCTCCCCGTTGAAGACCAGCCACAGGTCCTCGGTCTCGTTTGGCATGGGTTGGGCCGCAGCCTCCGTCAGATCGATAATGGCCAGGCGCCGGTGGCCAAGGCCGGCAAGACCCCGCGGGTCGATCCAGACGCCCTGCCCGTCGGGCCCGCGATGGGCCAGGGATCGGCACATCCGGGTGATGACCCACTCTTGGACTTCACCCCTGGTGTCCACCCATCCCGCGATGCCGCACATCGTTCAACGCCCCCGGCGACCCTCAGCCCTCACCACGATACCGTGCCGGACACGGCAAGAGCTCCGGGAGCAACGACCGGGAGAACCATCAGGTGTGCATGCCGAGAGACAGCTCCACGATGCCTGTCCACAACCCAGCGGCCGACCTCGGCGCCGATCAACGCCCCCGCGACTACGTCCGACGTCCAGTGCCGGTCGAGCTCGATGCGCTCCCAACCGACGAGCCCGGCCATTCCCCAGACCGTTCCCTGGAGCCATCGGCTACTCGTATGGGAGGCAACCACCGACGCCACGGCGAACGCTTCCGTCGCCTCGCCCGATGGGCACCCGTGGTGGCTGGACACCGGGCTGAAATGGCTCGCGCCGAGACCTTCAGCGGGTCTGGAACGGCCGACGATGGTCTTGAGCGCCGGGGTGATGAGCCCGGCCGCGATGATGCTGGCTTCGAAGCCATCCTCGGCGGTTGCCTGGAGGTCGGGGTGGTGTGTCGAGTGTCCCACGATCCAGGTCACACCGAGGGCGGCCAGGGCGCCCCACTCCCGCCCCACTCCCCGGCCGGGCGAATCGAGTCGGCAAAATTCTCCGAGCGTGACGTCCGATGTCTTTGCACGCGGGCACGGATCTCGGTATCGAGCGATGCGCTCGCGCCGATCGCGGCAAGGCCGATGCCGAGACGCTGCCAATCTTTGGATCGCATGTGGGCGGGGCGCCGAACCAGATCGGCAAGATCATCCCGTAGCCGTGCGACGAAGGACCCGTGTGACGGCGGGGACGGGGGAGCGGACTCGACGCAACCGCGTGAGGCGGCGGCCTGGACCGGGGTGGCGCTCATGGCGGGGATGGGCGCCAACAGGCCCGAGAGGACGCCGCCCAGGACCAAGAGTCTTTTCGCGATCATGAGACGCTCCTCTCCGCTCGGGGCGAGTGTGTTGACAACAGGCTGCGGTAGATTAGCAGGTACCGCTCGGCCATGGTTGACGCATGGAATTGGCGCTTCACCCTGGCCCGCCCCGCGGCGCCCATCCGCAGGCGCGTGTGAGGCTCGTTCAGGAGCCTGACGATGGCGGCAGCGAGGGCGCCCGCATCACCAGGGGGTACCAGCAGACCGGTCCGGCCGTGAGCCACCGCTTCGCTGATCCCGCCGGCTGCGCTGGCGACCACCGGCAGGCCGGCCCACATCGCCTCGAGCGCGGCCGAGCCGAGACCCTCCTCGAGTGATGGCAGGACGAACAAATCGGCCGAGCGGAGGAGGCCGCCCACAGGCTCCACGAACCCGGCAAACGTGACTGAAGGTTGCAGTCCGAGCTTGCGCGCCTGATCGGCCAGGGTGTCTCGCTCGGGGCCCTCGCCGGCGATGATGAGGCGGGCTCCTGGGACCTCGGCCGTGACGTCCTTCCATGCGTCGATGAGAAATCGGTGGCCTTTCTCGCGCGAGAGGTGACCGACGGTGACCACGAGAGGACCTGGAACGCCGTCTTCAACCCAACCCGAGTCGGTTTCCCGGAGATTGTCGACGTCCACGCCGTCGGGGATCAGTCGCAAACGGGCTGCGGGAGTGCCAGCCGCAGCCAGGCGATTCTCTGCGGCGGAGGAGACTGCGACGTAGATATCGGCGGCCGTGCGATATTTCCTCGAGGAGCGGACGGCGAATGCCGTTCTCCTGGTGAAGACGATGCCGGCGACGCGGCCCAGCTTGCTTGCGGCGCCTGCCAGGCTGAGGGCGGGCGAGGTGTGGGCGTGCAGTATGGTCGTTGGGGAGAGTGTCCGGCTGCGGAGAAGACGGACGAGGTTCAGCGGATGCATCGGCATTCGCGGATGGAGGGGAACGACCGTGAAACCGGCGCGGCGGGCCCGTTCGCAACAGGGTGAGCCTTCCGGCGCGGCGAGGACCTGGCGAACATGCCGCTCGCGGAGCAATCGCATCAACAGCAGCAGTTGCCTTTCTCCGCCCCGCCACCCACGCTCGCTGGTCACGTGGACCACTTGAAACGGAGCCATCTCCGGACTTGGCAGCGAGTCGGCACGGGGGACTGATGAACTCGTCATCGACGGAAGTCTCGTGTGCAGGGATGAACACATCCTGTCTGGACCATGACGATCCCTTCATTTTCTTGGCGCGTGACGCGCATGTCGTGCTCGGCGTCAGGAGCCATTCAACGGGCCCTCGAGCGGGGCAACCGCACGAGGATCCGGCTCCCCCCTGCCGCCGGCTGCTCCAGGCTCACCGTCCCGCCGTGTGCGGTGGCGACGGCGCGAACGATGGCGAGGCCCAGGCCGCGGCCGGAGGATCCCGGCGATTTGACCCCCCTGTCGAATGCCTGATCGCGGATCGAACTTGGGAACCCCGGGCCGTCGTCGACGACCTCGAGGAGGGCGTCGCCGTTTGCTGGGAACACCCGGACCCGGACATGCGATCCCGCCGGCAGGTGTATCACAGCGTTGTCGAGGAGATTGCCGACGGCCCGCTGAAGAAGCTCGGCATCACCGAGTACGTGGAGGGGAGCCCCGGGCTCAAATGAGAGGTCTATGCCCTTCTCGTGCGCAGCCGGCTCGAACAGCTCGACCATGGCCGACGCGAGGGCGGTGAGGTCGACGTCGTTCCGAGCCGCCGTCAGCGCTCCGGCGTCGGCCTGCGCCACGTCGAGGGACGCCTCGACGAGCGCTGCCAGCCGGTCCGCGGCCTCGATTGCCGAGGCGATCCTCTCGGTCCGTTCCACCTCGTCCTCAGAGCCGAGCGCACTCTCGAGGTTGCCCCTGAGTAACGTCAAGGGGCTGCGAAGATCGTGAGCTGCCGAGTCGGCGACGGCGCGGATGTGCTGCATGGCGGCCTGGAGGCGGTCGAGCATGGTGTTGAAGGTGGTGGCGAGATGCGCGATCTCATCGCCGTGACCGGGATCTTCGATCCGCTGGTCCAGCCTGCCGGCCGAGATCTGGCCGGCGGTCTCGGCGATGCGGTCGACGCGTTTGAGGACCCGTCGCACGCCCAGCCAGGAGACGCCGAATCCCAGCAGAACGGTGGCCAGCCAAGTCCCGGCGAAGAGCTCGCGGACGTTTTCGAGAAGCTCCATGTCGTCGTGGGGAACAGCGCCGACGAGCAGGGCTTGTCCGTTCGGGAGCGGCCTCGACACCAGCCTGACCGAGTACTCCCACCCCGGGAGGTGTACCGACCGCGGAAACCCGGATCGGGCATCAAGATGGGACAATACTGCGTCGAGGTCCCGAGGGCGCCCGAGGAGGGCAGAGGTCTCAGGGTGTCCGTTGGCATCGAGAACGACGAAGAAGTAAAGGTCCTCGCCGGCTTCATCGGGCTCCGGAGGGTGGGGCGCCCGATGGTGGAGCAACTCCAGAACTTCCTCTTTCAGCTGGGCGTGAACCCGCCCCGGAGATTGTGTCGCTGCCACACGTGCCATGGCGTCAGCCTCGCCCTGAAGCCATGAGTCGCCCCGCCTGGTCACGTTCGCGGCCATCATCTCGTAGGCCGCAAGAAACGCGATCGCGGTGCCTCCGGCGAAGGCCAGGCTGCTCCAGGCGGAAAGGCGCCACGCGGCAGTTCGGCTATGCCTTGAGAACATATCCTATCCCTCGGATCGTGTGAATCAGCGGCCTTGCCGCGTCTCGGTCGACCTTCTCGCGGAGGCGGTGGATGTACACGTCGACCACGTTCGTCCCGGGGTCGAAACGGGTGCTCCACACGTGGTCGAGGATCATGGAGCGGGTCACCACGCGGCCGCGATTGCGGCAGAGGTACTCCAGGAGTGCGAACTCGCGGGGCGACAGGTCGAGAACGCGACCACCGCGACGGACCTCATGGCGCACAAGGTCAAGCTCAAGGTCATCCACCGAGAGGACCGGCCGTTGTGGCTGCTCGGGCGCCGTCCGACGGAGCAAGGCTTCAAGCCGTGCCAGTAACTCGGCAAGGGCAAAGGGCTTCGTGAGGTAGTCGTCGCCGCCGCGTTGCAGGCCGAGCACTCGGTCGTCCACGGAGCGGCGGGCTGACAGAATCAGAACCGGACAGCGAACTCCCATCCCTCTGGCCGACTCGATGAAATCGAGCCCGTCCATGCCGGGCAGCATGATGTCGACGATCAAGACGTCATGGATGTCTTCGACGACGAGCTCCAGGGCGGCCTCGGCTGAGGTCACACAGTCTACGGCGTACCCCTGTTCGGCCAAGGCGTGCTCGAGAAAACTGGAGATCCTCGCGTCATCCTCGACCACAAGCACTCGCATCTGCGCTGCCTCCTCCTTTCGCGAAGACCGGCCGCCCTTCGTCGCATCTTGTCGACCATAGAGCGGCGGCTTCGGGGTTCCGGCACCCGTTTCCCGGGGTCATCACCCTGAGCGAACAAGGCAGGGTCGGGAAGGCCGACCTCAAGGGTCCGGGCGGGTATGCACGGGGAGATCCTGATCCGCGACCCAAGAGCTCGATTCTGGTCGACACCTTCATCATCATCCACTATGACACGCCGCGGCCCGGATGACCCGGGTCTCAGCCGGTGGCCCTGGTGAAGGGGGGCTTCTTGAGCAGGGGCAGCATGATCTTCTCGAAGGGGACGGCGAGGGCGGTGGCGACGGTGCTGGTGTACTTGAGCAGCGCCACGGTGGTCACCATCTCGACGATCTCGGCGTCGGTCCAGCCCAGCTCGCGGAGGGCGTCGACCGCCTCGTCGGTGACCTCGGCCGGGCGCCGGGCGACGGTGCGGGCGAAGTCGAGGGCGGCGTTCTCCTTGGCCGACAGGCGGGAGGAGGGCCGGCCCTCGACGATCTCGACGCACTCGTCGTGGCTCCAGCGGCAATTGCGGCGCAGTGCCAACATGTGGGCGGCGACGCAGTAGTCGCACTCGCCCGCGGCCGCGGTGACGGCGAAGAAGGCCCGCTTGAGCTCCTCGGAGAGGCTGCCCTCCTTCATGGTCGCCAGGCTGAGCGTCCACAGGGCGTCGGTGACCTCGGGCAGGGGCGCCATGGCGCGCTGCAGCGTCGGCACGATGCCGTAGTAGGCGGCGACCCGATCGAAGACTTCCTTGGTCCGGCCGGTGGCGGTCTCGGGATCCTGAAGCGGAACACGGCTCATGATCATCCTCCAACGGGTGTTCTGGTCGGGCTCAGGATACCACCGGGTGCCGAAGAGCAGTTTGTCTTGAGACTCAGGTTGTGGTAAGAGTCTCTCCGAAAAGGAAAGACCCGGGCCAGGGCGGCGGAAGCGCGTGCCGGGGGCCGTGGGCGGCCGGCGTGGCGAGGCCGCACTGGGCGTGTTGGAAAGGAACGAGCATGAGCGTGGTGTATCTCATCATCGGGGGGTCGGTGGCCGTGGCCGGCGCCACCGCCGTCTACGGCCTGGTGTGGGCGATCCGCACCGGCCAGATGCGGAACTTCTCCCGGGGCGCGCTGAGCATCTTCGACGACGAGGAGCCGGTGGGCACCGTGACCGACAGCTTTCCGGGGGCCGGTGCGGGGTCCCGCGGCGCCGGGGCGGACGCGTGACCGCGCCCGGCGCGGAGCCGGGCGAGGGCGCCGGCAGCCCCGACGTCAGCTGGCGGGCCGAGGTCGACGCCTCCTGCGCCTGGCCGGTGATGGCGTTCTTCGCGAGCGCGATCTTCTGGCTGCTCGCGGGATCCGTCCTCGCGCTCCTCGCCTCGATCAAGATGCACACGCCCGGATTCCTGGACGGCGCCGAGTGGCTGACCTTCGGCCGCGTCCGCCCGGCGCACCTGAACGCCGTGATCTACGGCTGGGCGTCCATGGCCGGTGTGGGCACGCTGCTCTGGCTCCAGGCGCGGCTGGCGCGGGTCCGGCTGCCCCTGCAGGGCCTGCTGGTGGTCGGCTGCGCCCTGTGGAACGTGGGCGTGGCGGGCGGCATCGTGAGCATCCTCGCGGGATACCAGACGGGCGTCGAGTGGCTGGAATTCCCGTACCCCTGGTCCTTCCTCTTCGCCGGCGTGTTCGCGGCGGTGATGGCGGCCTCGATGATGATGTTCACCGGGCGCAGGGTGAAGACGCTCTACGTCTCCCAGTGGTACCTGCTCGGCGCCGTGCTCTGGTTTCCGTTCCTGTACGTGATGGCCAACGCGCTGATCCACGGCAACCTGGCGCGCGGGGTGGTCCAGGCGGCGGCGAACTGGTGGTTCGGCCACAACGTGCTCGGCCTGTGGTTCACCCCGATCGGCATCGCCACCCTGTACTACCTGCTGCCGAAGGTGCTCGGCCGGCCGATCTACAGCTACTACCTGTCCCTGCTCGGGTTCTGGACCCTGGCGCTGTTCTACAACTGGGCCGGGACCCATCACCTGATCGGCGGCCCGCTGCCGGCCTGGTTCGTGACCGTCGGCATCGTCGGCAGCATCATGATGTTCATCCCGGTGACCATCGTCGGCCTCAACCATCACATGACGATGAAGGGATACTTCCACCTGCTCAAACACAGCCCCACGTTGCGCTTCATCGTCTTCGGGGGAATGGCGTACACCGTGGTGAGTTACCAGGGTTCCATCGAGGCGCTGCGCCGGGTGAACGAGGTCACGCACTTCACCCACTACACGGTCGGTCACGCCCACCTCGGCGTCTACGGCTTCTTCACCATGGTCATGTTCGGGGCGATCTACTACATCATGCCGCGGCTGACCGGGCGGGAGTGGAGCTCTTCGCGGCTGATCAAGGTGCACTTCTGGGGCGCGGCGGTGGGGATCGCGGTCTACTGGATCGGCCTGACGTGGGGCGGCTTCCTCGAGGGGCTGAAGATGAACAATCCGGATGTCGCCTTCCTCGACGTGGTGCGCTTCACGGTGCCCTTCCTGTGGTCGCGGAGCTTCGCCGGGATCCTGATGACCGTGGGCCACGCGGCCTTCGCCGTCCTCGCCTGGCGGATGTTCTTCCCCCGCGGGGAGCGGGCGCTCGGCGCGGCCCTGTTCACCGGCCGCGGGCGTCCCGGCGTCCCGCTGGTCCGGGAGGGGGGTGACGCGTGAACAGGGTCACCTTCATCTACATCGGCATCCTCTTCACCGTGCTGGCGTCCGTGACCGGGCTGGTCTCGATCCCGGAGAAGCAGATCGGCGGCCTCCAGCCGGTCGTGGAGAAGGACGGGCGACCCTACCCCGTGCCGCCCTCCGGCCTCGTCGCCGAGGGACGGCGGGTGTACATCGCCGAGGGCTGCATCTACTGCCACAGCCAGCAGGTCCGGCCGGAAGGTTTCGGCGCGGACTTCGAACGGGGGTGGGGCGACCGGCGGACCGTGGCCCGCGATTACATCTACGAGGCGCCGCCCCTGCTCGGGACCATGCGCACGGGCCCGGACCTCGCCAACATCGGCGTCCGCCAGCCGAGCGCGAACTGGCACTACCTGCACCTGTACGACCCGCGCATCACCTCGCCGGGCTCCATCATGCCGTCCTTCGCGTTCCTGTTCCACACGGTGCCCATCCAGGTCGAGGTCCCGGCCGACGCCGTCCAGTTCCCGAAGGGCCGGGGGAAGCCGGGCTTCGCCATCGTCCCCGGCCGCCGCGCCAGGGCCCTGGTCGCCTACCTGAAGAGCCTCGACCACAGCAAGCCGGTCCCGGAGGTCCCGCGATGAGTACGGAGAACGGGACGCCGCCGGGCGGCCTCGACCGCCGCGAGGCCGAGGGCCCGGTGGTCGCCGACATGCACGAGCCGATCTACCGCGAGATGGCCGAGCCGCGGGAGGGCTACGAGCCGCCGCCGGCCTGGTTGATCTTCTTCTGCCTGCTGGTCATGGGCTACGGCGGCTGGTACCTGGGGATGTACAGCGGCGCCTTGAGGGCCGACGTCTACGACGAGCATCCGGGCGCGGCCGTGCGCGTGGTCCGGCCGGCGCAGCAGGCGCCGCCGGACCCGATGGTTCTCGGCAGGAGGATCTTCAACAACTGCATGGCCTGTCATCAGAAGGACGGCAGGGGGTTGCCGGGGACCTACCCGCCGCTCGACGGCTCGGAGATCGTCAACGGCAGGGCCGACGTGATGGCCGCCATCGTCCTGCACGGGCTGGAGGGGCCGGTCACCGTCCACGGCGAGACCTTCAACGAGGTGATGCCGTCCTGGAAACACTTCACCGACCAACAGCTCGCGGCGGTGATGACCTACGTCCGCTCCTCCTGGAGCAACCGGGCGGCGCCCGTGCCGCCGGAGCTGGTGGCGGCCGTGCGTGAGGCCGCCGCCGACCGGTCGGGCGCCCTCCGGGCCGCGGACCTGGAGGCGCTGGCGGCGGCGCCGCCCGTGACCGCGGCGAAGGCGGAAAAGAGTGCCAAGAGCGACGTCGTGTCCCGCTGACGGCGATCCGTCCGGATGTGGCTGCGGGCCGCGGGAGCCGGTGGACGTCCGCGACTGGTGGCGGCTCATCGCCGCCGCCGTGGTGGCGGTCAACGCCATGACCATCAGCCTGGCCATCAACTCGTCGTCGGCCACCCCGTCCACCCGCCTCGCCGTCAACATGGTGCTGCTCGGCATGGCCACCGCGTGCGCCGCCCTCGTGGGCGGCGAGCTGGCCCGCAACGGCCTCGCCGCGCTCCGCCGCCGGCGGGTGAGCGTGGAGGCGATGTTCGCGGCCGGCATCACGGGTGCACTGGTGGCCTCGGTGGTGGCGGCGCTGACCGGTCGCGGGCACACCTACTTCGAGGTGATCGCCATCCTGCTCGTGGTCTACGCCTTCGGCCGCAAGCTGGGGGCGGCGGCCGAGCAGAAGGCGCTGGCCGCGGCCCGCGAGTGGGCGCCGGAGATCACCACCTGCCGGGTGCTGGACGGGAACGGGAGCGAACGCGAGATCCCGGTGGCGGAGCTTGCGGCCGGCATGCGGGTCGTAGTCAACCCCGGCGAGACGATTCCCGCCGACGGGGTGGTGGTGGCCGGCGAGGCCCTGGTGCGGGAGGCCGAGATGACGGGGGAGGGATTCGCCGTGGCCAGGCGCGCCGGCGATCGCGTGTGGGCCGCCACCCACTGCCTGGACGCCCGGCTCGTGATCCGGGCCGCCACCGACGGCCGCCACCGGCGGATCGACGGCATCGTCGCGGCCGTGGAGCGGGCGCGGAGCACGCCGTCGGGGTTGCAGCGGCAGGCGGACCGGGTCGTGGCCTGGTTCCTGCCGGCGGTCCTCCTCGTGGCGGCGGGCACCTTCGCAGCCTGGACCGCCGCGGCCGGGGTCGAGCGCGGACTCTTCAACGCCATGGCGGTGCTCCTGGTGGCCTGCCCCTGCGCCCTCGGCCTGGCCACCCCCCTGGCCGTGTGGGGCGCCATCGCGCGCCTGGCCTCGCGGGGCATGGTGGTGCGCGGCGGCGACACGGTGGAGGCCCTGGCCCACGTGGACACGGCGATCTTCGACAAGACCGGCACCCTGACGGGGCCCGAGGCGATCCTCGTCGATCTGGTCTGCGCGCCTCCCGCCGGCATGACCGAGGCCGGCTTGCGGCGGGCGATCCAGGCCGTCCAGCGCGCCGGCCGGCACCCGGTGGCGGCGGCGTTCCGCGACCTCGAGCCGGAGGACGGCGGCCTGCGGGTGGAGGCGCTGCGGCTGCTGCCCGGCGTGGGCGTCGCGGCGAGGGTGGCCGCCGGCGAGGGCGGGTGTTTCGAGATCGAGATCGGGCGCTGGGAGCGGCTGGCGCCGCCCGGGAATCCCCGGTGGGCCGAGCTTTCCAGCCGCCTGCGGTGCCCCCCGGGATCGCGCCTGGTGGCGGTGAGGCTCGACGGAGAGATCGTGGCCGCCGCCGCCGTCGACGAGCATCTCCTCGAGTCGTGGCCCGCCGCCCTGGCGGGCTTCCGCGAGCTGGGCGTCGAGGTCCGGATCCTCACCGGCGATCGCCGGGAGCGCGCCCGGCAGGTGGCGGCGGACGCCGTCCTGGCCGAGCTGTCGCCGGAGGAGAAGCTGGCCGAGGTGGGCAGGTTGCGGGCCGAGGGACGGCGGGTCGTGTTCGTGGGCGACGGCGTCAACGACGCCGCCGCCATGGCGGCCGGCGACGTCGGCGTCGCGGTGGCCGCCGGTGCGCCGCTGGCCGGCGAGGTGGCGGACGTGACCTGGGCGTCGCGGGACCTCGAGGTGCTGCCGTGGGCGGTGCGGCTGGCCCGGCGGACCCTCGGCACCATCCGCGGCAACCTCGCCTTCGCCCTGGCCTACAACATCGCCGGCATCGGGCTCGCCACCGCCGGCCTGCTGCACCCGGTCGCGGCGGCGATCCTCATGACCTGCTCGAGCCTGATCGTCACCTGGCGGGCCACCACCGTGCTCGGGGAGGAGCAGGAGGAGGCGGTGGCGGCGGCCCTGGCGCCGGCCGGGGAGGCGGGATGAGGGGGGAGCGCGCGACCGCCTGGGCCCTCGGCGGCGCGGTGCTCGCCCAGGGCGTGGTGATCGTCGTCATCGGGCGTCTCGGCGTGCGGGCGGCGGTCCAGCTGTTGGTGGTGACGGCGGCCCTCGCCCTGCTCGCCGCCGAAGCCTGGCGGCAGCGGATGAAGCTGAACCACCGCATCGACATGTTCCTCGTCATGGCCGCCTTCGGCGGGCTCGGGATGCTCCTCGGGTGGTGGATCGATCTCGCCCGCGTCGGGCCACCGGGCATGCATGCGGACCACGCCCGCTCCGTGTGGTCGGCCGTCTTCTCGTGGATGACGGCCGGGATGTTCGCGGGGGCGCTCCCGGCGTCGGTCTGGCTCACGCGCTGCGCCCGGCTCGCCCGGGAGAGCCGGCGGCGCTGGGTCTCGACCCACATCGTCGGCAACGCCGCCATGCTGGCGGTGATGATCGCCGGCGGGCGGTTGCTGGGACCGTCCATCGCGGCGCTGACCGGGTCGCGCATCGTCGGCATGCACACCGGCATGCTCATCGGCATGCTGGTGGGCATGGAGGCCGGGATGTTCGCCGGCGAGGCCCTCCTGGGCCTCAAGCCCTGGCGCGAGTGGCGGTGGGGTCCGGCGCCGGCAGCATTCCCGCAGCCGCAGCCCCGCCGCAGAACCGTTCGTTGATGCAGGGCTTCTCTGGCACCCCCACGGGAACCCGGCGCGCCGGATTCCCCCTTGTTGTCATCGCGAGGAGCCGCGAAGCGGCGACGTGGCGATCCCTAACAGCGCTGGAGCGCGCTCCCCAGTGCTCCCGGAGTGCACCCCGCGTGGGGGGATCCCTCGCTCGGGCCCTGGCGGGCCCTCGCTCGGGACGCCGTTCGACAGCGGGAAGCAGAGCTTCCCCGTCTCACGGCGCTTCGCCTACGCGCACGCCACCCCGAGGAGCGGAGCGACGAAGGGGACTGCCGCAGGCGCGCGACGTGGCGATCCCACACAGCGCTGGAGCGCGCTACGGCCTTCTCCGGGAAGGCGTCCAATCGTGAGGGGATTGCTTCGTCGCTTCGCTCCTCGCAATGACAGAGTGGGGGTGGAGCGCGCTCGGGACCTCCCCGTGGTGGTGTCCGATCGTGATGGGATGGCCGCGTCGCCGGGCTGCGCCCGGCTCCTCGCCATGACACCCGGAGGGGGTGCGAGGCGCTCAACGAAACCCTTCCCCCGCTCGGCCCCTGGCCGGCCCTCGCTCGGGACGCCGTTCGACCGGGGCAAGCAGAGCTTCCCTGTCTCACGGCGCCGGGCGGTCGGCGGCGGGACGGTCTCGGCCCGGTGTCAGAACAGGAAGTGGGTGGTGGCGGTGACGACGAAGCCGGAGCCGTCGTCGGGGAAGGCGAGGTCGACACGCAGGAGGTGGGCGAGGCCGACGTGGGTGAGGTCGCCGACCAGGCCGACACCGATATCGGTGCGCACGCACCGTGAGCCCGGATCCACCCGCCCGCCCCAGGTCTCTCCGGCGTCGACGAACGCCTCCATGCCGAGGGAAAACAGGCCGAGCACCTCGCGGGCCATGAGCTTGCGCCACTGCAGGTTCAAGAGCGCCCGCCCGGTACCGTCGAAGGCGAAGGGATCCCAGCCCCGGAGCCCGGTGAAGGTGCCGAGGGGCAGTTGCAGCTCGCGGTCCGCGTTGTTGACGTTCTCGATCATCAGGCGGCCCTGCCAGCCCTCCTCGCCGATCCGGGCGACGATGATCTGGCCGCCTGTGCGCCAGTTCCGGGCTCCCGTGGACTCCAGTCGCCCGGAGGTCCAGAGATCGCCGAGGAAGAGCCAGCGGCCCAGGCGCCAGCCCCGGTGGAAGGTGGCGTCAAAGGGCTGCCGCCGCCTGCCGTCGGCGAGCCCGGGCAGGGAGTAGGTCGTGTGGACGGTGAAGTTCGGGCCGAGGGCCACGTCCTCCTGGGAGGTCCAGGCCCGAAACCCGTGCACGACCTCGAAGTTGTCGGCCAGGTGCTCGAAGCCGATGCGCGGCCCCTCGATGTGACGATCCTCCGGGTCGGGGAACACGGGGCCGCCGTGGATCCAGCGCCAGTCGACGAAGCCGTCGATCCGGTGATCCCAGCCCAGGATGAGCCTGTTGGCCGCGGTGCCGCGCGAGCCGAGCCGGATCCCGGCCCAGGCGCTCAGGGCGTTGATGTCGTGGCGGCCCTTGACGACCTCCGCCGCGTCCGACCACAGGTACTCGTCGAGATGCTGGCGGATGAAGCTGACGCCCCACGCCCGGCTGCTGTCCAGGGAGTAGAAGGGAAGTTTGAGCCAGCCCTCGTCGTGGGTGCCGTCGGTGGTGTCCTGATGCTCCACCCAGAGCTGCTTGCGGGTGCCGAGGACGTCCGGGTCGAGGTAGAAGTACGTCCACTCGTTGCGCTCGAAAGTGGAACGGGAGCCGACGTTGACCTGCTTGCCGAAGCCGAGGAAGTTCTGTTCCCAGAAGGTCACGCCCGTCCGCGTACGGTTGCCGAACATTCCGAGCTGGACGCCCGCCTGCAGCGTCCACAGGTCGCGGGTGGTCACCACCACCTCGACGCCCCGGCCCTTGCGGTGGGCGGTGATGGTGACCGGGTTCAGCCAGCCCAGCTCGCGGAGAATGCGGGCGCTCTCCTGGGCCAGGTCCTCCGAGTACGGATCGCCGACCTTGAGCAGGATGCGGGCGCGGATGTAGGACTCCCGGGTGACGATGTGGACCGCGTTCGCGGCGCGGTAGAGCCAGCCCGAGGTGGCCGGGTTCGACGTATCGAAGACGTTCTTGCGCACGAAGCGGATGGAGACGATGGGCAGGCCGTCCAGCGGCGACGTCGGCACCGTGGCCGGGGTGGTGCCCGCGGCGGCGAGGGCGGCGACGAGCAGGACCGCGGCCGCAGCCCACCCCGAAACGATACGGGAACCCCTGCCACCAGGCCGCTGTCCGGTGTGACGGCACGCGCGAAAACTGCGTCCGGCCACGGCGTCACGCTCCCAATGACGATCATACGCCCGTCTCGGTCCGCCCGGGGCCGGGCGGGTGGATCAGTCTCCGTCGTCGGCCTTGTGCGCCTCGAAAATCAGCCCGACGCCGCCCGGCGCACCGGCGAAGAGGCGGTCGAGCCCGAAGGCTGCGCGGACCGCCCGCACCAGCCAGCGCCGCCGGCCGAGCCTCTGGACCGAGCGCAGGGCGGGGTCGTCCTCGACGCCGCCGCCGGCCTCCAGCCGCCGC
This sequence comes from uncultured Thermoanaerobaculia bacterium, assembly GCA_964644635.1. Taxonomy (GTDB): domain Bacteria; phylum Acidobacteriota; class Thermoanaerobaculia; order Thermoanaerobaculales; family Sulfomarinibacteraceae; genus CAZXXL01. The sequence continues at coordinate 24,031 of CAZXXL010000003.1, forward strand.
CGGTTGACGCGCTTGAGGAAGACGTCGTCGTAGAGGCGGACCAGGGGCCAGCCCCAGGTCCGGACCCGGGGCTCGAGGCCCGCCGCCGCCAGCAGGCCGGCGAGGGCGTCCACGGTGTAACGCCGGAGGTGGCCCGCCCAGTCGTCCCACGCCGACCACTGGCCCGGCCCGTGGGGAACCGTGCCGGCCAGCACGCCGCCCGGGGCGAGGACGCGCGCCAGCTCCCGGATCGCCGCGCCGTCATCGGGGACGTGCTCCAGCGTCTCGGCCGTACTCGCCGACGGGAACGTGCCGTCGCGGAACGGGAGCGCCCCGATGTCCGCCGCGACCGGCAGGACCACGCCGCGGGCGTGCTCCCGGACCCGGCGCCGGATCACGGCCAGGGAGCGGAGCGAGCGGTCGGCCGCCACCACGGTGAAGCCCCGCCGGGCGAGGGAGAGGGCGAGAGAGCCCACGCCCGCCGCGCAGTCGAGGTGCAGACCGGGCGCAGTGCGGGCCGGGAGGGAGCGGAGGAGGAGAGCCTCGCGAAAGGCGTGGCGCGGTCCGAAGAAGTCGGGATCGCTGCCCCACTCGGCTCGGCCCATGGCGGCTCAGCGGCCCCGGCGCCGGGAGGAAGACTCGCGCCGCCGGACCATGTCGGCCACCTCCCGCACCCGCCGCTGCTCACGCTGCCGGCGGGCGGCCTGGACCCGCTTCTTCCACTGCCCCGAAAGCTGGCTGACGAGAAGGATCAGCTTCCAGTGGACCATGGAGGCGGGCAGCCGCGTGGCGCGCACCCGGGCGCCCCACAGCCGGGTACGGTTGAGGTTGGCCTTGCTGAGATCGGCGTGCCGCAGGTCCGCCCACCGCAGGTCGGCCCGTTCGAGATCGATGCCGATGGCGTCCGCGAAGCGGAGATCGGCGCCGGCGAGGTCGGCGTTCTTCGCCCGGGCGAGGATGAGACTGGTCCCCGACAGGTCGGCGCCGGGGGCCAGCACACCCTCCAGGTTGGCCTGCTTGAGGTTGGCCTGGCGGAAGGTGGCGTCGGCCAGGCGGGCCTCCCGCAGGTCGGCGCCCTCCAGGTTGGCCTTGCGCAGGTCGGCCTCCTCGAGGTTGGCCTGGCGAAAGCTCATCCCGCGCAGGGTGCAGTCGGTGAAGATCGCTCTGCGGAGGTCGGCCGAGGCGAAGGAGAGCTTGCCCATGCGCGGGGACCTGAAGTCGAGCCTGGAGAGCCTGGCGTCGGCCAGGACGCACCCCTCCAGCACGGCGTGAAGCAGGCTCGCCTCGCGCAGGTCGGCGCGGGCGAGGTTGGTGTTTACCAGCGAGGCCTTCTCGAGATCCGCGTGGTCGAGGCTGGCGCCCTCGCACTGGCTGCCGACGAGCTTGGCCTCCACCAGGCGGGCCCCATGCAGGTTCGCGCCGCGCAGGGATGCCCCGGAAAGGTCGGCGCCGGAAAGATCGGATCCCTTGAGCTGGGCGTTGTCGGCCTGGGCGTTGCGCAGGTCGATTCCCCGCATGTCGAGCCCTTGCATGACGGCGCCCTCCATGATGGCGCTCACCGCGGCGGCGTCGCGGAGCACGGCGCCCTCGAAGCTCGCCCCCCGCAACACGGCGGCGGTGAGGCTCGCGCGGGAAAGGTCGGCGCCGTCCAGGATTGCGCTTTCGAGCTGGGCGCGGTCGAGAGTCGCTCCGGCGAGCACGGCCCGGGAGAGGTTCGCCGCCCGGAAGGTCGCCCCGTCGAACGAGGCCCCCGTGCAGTCGAGACCGGAAAGATCGAGAAAGTCGAGGTGTACGCGGTCGAGCACCGCGTCGCGGAGAGAGGCTCCGGCGAGGGTCGCGCCCTCCAGGATGGCGTGGGTCAGGTCGGCGCCATCGAGACGCGCGCCGGAAAGGTCGGCGCCCCGCAGGTGCGCCTTGGAGAGGTCGAGCCCACCGAGGTCGCGTCCCGAGAGATCGGCGTCGATGAGATCCGGCGCCAGGGATGGATGGGCCTCGCGCCACGCCTTCCAGTCACCGGTCGCGAGGTGCCGCAGGTGCTCCGCGTTTGCCACGGACCTATTATGCCGTGCCCCGCGGGCGAAGGCGAGGGGCCGGGCCGGGGCGCATTACCGCCTGAGGACGAGCATGCGCTCCTCGGTCATCTCCAGGTAGGCGTAGCGTGGGCCCTCGCGGCCGATGCCCGACGCCTTGACCCCGCCGTAGGGCATGGGATCGCTGCGCCACGTCGGGACGTCGTTGTGGATGATGCCGCCGGCCTCGACCTCCTCCCAGAACTTCTGCACCGAGGCCACGTCGCGCGTGTAGATCCCGGCCTGCAGGCCGTAGCGGGAGTCGTTGACCAGGTGGATCGCCTGTTGCAGGTCCTCGTAGGCGTCGAGCACGGCCACCGGGCCGAAGATCTCGTCGGCCACCACCGGGAGGGAGGGATCGACGCCCTCGAGCAGGGTCGGCGTGATCACGTTGCCGTGCCGCTCGCCCCCGGTCAACAGCGCGCAGCACCGGTGGCGGGTCTGGCCGATGGCGTCCAGGACCCGGAGCACGTTTGGCTCGTCGATCAGGGGCCCGCAGACGACGCCCTCATCCGCCGGGTCGCCCCACGGCACGGCCTTGGCGGCCGCGACCAGGGCGTCCTTCATCTCGTTGTAGATCGTCTCCTGCACGTAGATCCGCTGCACGCTGATGCACGACTGCCCGGCATAGCCGTACGCGGCCCCGGCGATGCGCCTCGCGATGCCCTCCAGGTCCTCCGCGTCGGGCTCCACCACCACCGCCGCGTTGCCGCCCATCTCCAGAGCGACCCGCCTGCGCCAGGCGATCTGCTTGAGCTTCCACCCCACGTCCATGGACCCGGTGAAGGTGAGGAGCTTGAAGCGATCGTCCGCCGCCAGTTTCTCGGCGTCCGCGCCCCGCGAGGGGATCACCGAGAGCGCCCCCTCGGGCAGGCCCGCCTCCTCCAGGATCGCCGCCAGCATCAGCGCCGGGCTCGGCGTCTGACTCGCCGGCTTGAGCACCACCGGGCAGCCGGCCGCCACCGCCGGCGCCAGCTTGTGGGCCACCAGGTTGAGCGGGAAGTTGAACGGCGTGATGGCCAGGACCGGGCCGATGGGCACCCGCCGGATCAGGGCCAGCCGCCCGGCTCCCGAGGCGTACCCGGACAGGTCCTGGACGTCGATCCTGGGGTCCCGGGCGACGCGGGCCGCCTCCGAGAAGGTGTCGTAACACCGGTCGGCCTCGCCCCGCGCCAGCGTGATCGGCTTGCCCGCCTCCTCGCTGACCGCCAGTGCCAGCTCCTCCCGCCGTTCCCGGATCGCCGCCGCGGCGCGTTCCAGGATCGCCGCCCGTTCCGCCGCCGGCAGCGCCGCCATGGTGACCAGGTGCCGCTCCGCCGTCTCCGCCGCCTTCTCCAGATGCTTCGCGCCGCCCCGGGCCACCCGGCTGACCACCCTGCCGTCGTACGGCGATCGCACCTCGATGACGTCCTCGCCGTCCACCCAGCGCCCGCCAAGGAAAAGCTTCAACTCGCGCATGACGACCTCCCGAGCTGCCCCTTCATCCTACCGCAGGACGCAGGCACGGTGGGAGGGGCCACGGGGGATCTCGTGCCGGAGATTCGTTCTCCGGGATGGTGTCGAGGATCGCGCCCGCCGAACGGGGAGCCGCTCGGCGCCGGTTCCTGGTACCATGCTCGACCGTCGGAGTGTACAGACAGGGGCGGGGGACCGGACATGACGGAAAACGCACATGCATCGAGGCTGTACGAAGGGATCGTGAACGGGACGAGCACGGTCGGTGTCATCGGACTGGGCTATGTCGGCCTGCCGCTGGCCATCGCCTTCGCCGAGGGCGGATTCCCGGTCCTGGGCTTCGATCTCGACGCCGGCAAGGTCGAGATGATCACCCGCGGTGAGTGTTACATCAGGCATCTCGACGGCGGGCGGCTGCGCAGGGTCACGGCCGGGTCGGCGGATCGCCCCGGTCCGGGCCGGCTGACGGCCACCACCGACTTCTCCCGGCTCGACGAGCCCGACGCGATCCTGATCTGCGTGCCCACGCCGCTGGACCCGCACCGCGAGCCGGACATGTCGTACGTCGAGAAGACGGCCCGGCAGATCGCGGCGCATCTCCGCCCCGGCCAGCTCGTGGTGCTCGAATCGACGACCTATCCCGGCACAACGGACGGCATGTTCCGGGAGATCCTCGAGGAGTCGGGTCTTACGGCCGGCGAGGACTTCTTCCTGGCCTTCTCGCCGGAGCGGGAGGACCCGGGCAACCCCGATTACAGGACCACCACCATCCCCAAGGTCGTGGGCGGCGTCGATCCGGTGTCCGGCGACCTCGCCGAGGCGCTTTACGGTCGGGTCATCGCCCGCACCGTCCGGGTTTCCTCGGCCCGCGCCGCCGAGGCCGCGAAGCTGATGGAGAACATCTTCCGCGCCGTCAACATCGCGCTCGTCAACGAGCTCAAGGTGGTTTTCGACCGCATGGGCGTCGACATCTGGGAGGTCCTCGATGCCGCCGAGACCAAGCCCTTCGGCTTCATGCGCTTCAACCCCGGTCCCGGCTGGGGCGGCCACTGCATTCCCCTCGACCCCTTCTACCTCTCCTGGAAGGCCCGCGAGTACGGCGTGACGCCGCGATTCATCGAGCTGGCGGGCGAGGTCAACGTCGAGATGCCGCGCTACGTGATCGAGAAGCTCGTCCTCGCCCTCAACGACCGCGGCCGGCCGGTCCGCGGGGCGAAGGTGCTGGTCCTTGGCCTTGCCTACAAGAGGGACATCGACGATCCCCGCGAAAGCCCCGCCTTCGAGCTCATCGCGCGGCTCCTCGAGCTTGGCGCCGAGGTGAGCTACCACGATCCCCATATCCCGGTGGCGCCCCGCATGCGTTCCTGGCCCGACCTGCCGCCCATGGAGTCCATCGCGCTGACCCCCCAAGCCCTGCGCGCCCACGATGCCGTCCTCATCGTCACCGACCACACCACCGTGGATTACGGCCTCGTCGCCCGCGAGGCCGGCCTCGTCGTCGACACACGCGGCGTGTACCGGGAGCCGCGCGACAACGTCGTGAAGGCCTGAGAGGGAAACTCGGGCCGGGGGTCGCCGAGGCAGAGACGCGCGGCGCCGGCTGGAGACCCCTGGCCACGTTCGGGGAGTGGGGATGCTCCACCGTGGATTCAGACCTGGAGGCTGGCCTCGGGCAGGAGCTCGTTCAGGAATGACCGCAGCTCGCCATCGCGGCCGTTCCTGGAAAGCTCGCGGAGAGCGCCGAGCGCGCGCTCGATGCGATCGGCTGGATAGGGCTGCACCCGGCCGATGAAGATCTTCGGATGACGGGTCTTGGTGATGTGCTCACCCGTCGTCTCCAGCTCCTCGAAGAGCTTTTCCCCGGGCCGGACCCCGGTGATCACGATCTCGATGTCCTCGTGGGGCTGCAGGCCCGAGAGGCGGATCATGTCCTGGGCCAGATCCATGATCCTGACCGGTTCGCCCATGTCGAGAATGAAGATCTCGCCTCCACGGCCCATCGCTCCGGCCTGGAGCACCAGCTGGGCCGCCTCCGGGATGGTCATGAAGTACCGCTTCATGTCCGGGTGGGTCACGGTGACCGGCCCGCCGCGCCGGATCTGCTCGCGGAAGATCGGGATCACCGAGCCCGCAGACCCGAGAACGTTGCCGAAGCGGACGGCGACGAAACGGGTGTCGTAACGGGAGTTCAGGTCCTGGATGACGAGCTCGGCGACCCGCTTGCTCGCGCCCATCACGGAGGTCGGCCGCACGGCCTTGTCGGTCGAGATGAGGACGAAGGCCTCGGCGCCGTGCTCGCCCGCGAGCGACCCGACGAGGTGGGTTCCGAGGGCGTTGTTCTTGACCGCCTCGACCGGGTTCGATTCCATCATTGGCACGTGCTTGTGGGCGGCGGCGTGGATGACCACGTGGGGCCTGTGAAGTGTCATCAGGGAACGCATTCGCGGTTCGTCGCAGATGTCGGCCACCAGGGGCGATACCTCGCACTTCGGATGAAGCCGCTGGAGGTCACGGTGGATGTCGAAGAGAGCGAACTCGGCGCGCTCCACGAGCAAGAGCCGTGCCGGCTCGAACCGCGCCACCTGGCGCGCCAGCTCGGAGCCGATGGAACCTCCCGCCCCGGTCACCATGACGATCTTGCCGCGGAGGAAACCGGCGACCTCTCCGGCCTCGAGCTGAACCGGCTCGCGCCCGAGCAGGTCCTCGATCTCGACCTTCCGGATCCTGCTGATCTCCACCCGTCCCTCGAGGATCTCGTACAGGCCGGGAATGATGCGCACGGGGATCGGGATGCGGTCGCAGATCTCCACGATCCTCTTCAGCTCCTTGCGGGGGGCCTGGGCGATGGTGATGATGACGTGATCGATGCCGTACCGCCGGACGAGGCGGGGGAGGGCCTCCGTCGGTCCCAGCACCCGCACCCCGTGAACCGACGCGCCCACCTTCTCGGGGTCGTCATCCACGAATCCCTTGACCTCGATACCCATGTCCCCCCGGCCCTGGATTTCCCGTGCGGCCAGGACGCCCGCCCGCCCGGCCCCGATCAGCAGGACGGGCTTGGGTGGACCGTTGTTGCTCCGAGTGAGCCGGACCCGCTCGAACCGCTCGTAGAGCATTCGCCGGATGACCCGCAGCCCCAGCACCAGACCGAACCCGAGCACCGTGTCCATCACGATCACGGAGAGCGGAACCCGCCAGAGAGCCAGCGAGCGCGGGAGGGCGAGCCGGGCCGCAACGAGAACGGCGGCCGAGCCGGCCAACGCCTTGAGAAAAGCGGTCAGCTCGGCAATGCCTACGTAGCGCCAGATGAACGTGTAGACGCCGGCCAGAAACAGCGCCGAGAGCTCGACGAGGACCACGAGGGGCAGCTGTGCGAGGCAGTTCTGAAGGTAGGGCGGCGCCAGGTGGAACTCAAAGCGCAAGAGGTACGAGAGCGTGAACGCCGCCGCCAGGGCCACGACGTCCAGGGCGAACTGAACCGGCCGTGACAGGAGCCTGCTCCAGAAGACCCGCTTCATGTTCCGCTCCTGTGATTGCAACGCCTGTCACCCCTCTCCCCGAGGAACCGTCGTCGTTTTCGTTCCGTGGCCGGATTATACATGCCTCCCGCGGACGGGGGCCGAAACCACGACGGGAAGCCGCGGCGCCGAACCAATAGGATGCAGCCCCGTGAGGGTGATGTCTCGAGCCCGGTACCCACCCTGTGCCATGATAGCCTGCAGCCCCGGACCCCGGGCGCGTGGCGGGGGGCGGGTCGCTCGGTAGGGAGGCAGCGGTTGGGTCGTTTCAGCGTCGGTCGGGCCGCACGGTCAGCCCAGAGTCGGTCGCAGCAGGGGTGATGGCGTGACGGTGTTTCCGCCCGCCCGGAAGATGTTTGCCTCGGACAACCCGGGTAGCCTCGGGCGACTCCTCCGTGGCGGTGGCATCGCCCTGGGCATCAACGTTGCTGCCATCGGTATCCGCTATCTTCTCAACGTGTTCCTGGCCCGCTGGCTCGGGGCCGGCGGTTACGGCGGGTACGTCTACACCATCTCCTGGGTTCAGGTACTCGCCATCCCGGCCACCGTGGGTCTCGGAGCAGCCGCGATCCGGTTCGTTCCGGGGTATCTCCACGACCAGAACTGGGGAGCCCTGCGCGGCTTCCTGGTATTCGGGAGACGAGTGTGTGGCCTGACGGGCGTCTTCCTGGCGGGCCTGGCTGTCGCGGGGGTCGGGCTCCTGGCGCCGCCGGCCACCCAGACGCGGCTCCTCATGGCGGGGATGGCCCTGGTGCCGTTCCTCGCGCTGGTCACCTTCCAGGGGCAGTTCCTTCGCGGGGCGGGGAGAATTACCCACGCCCTGGGCTCGATGAACTTCGTCCCACCGGCCGTGGCACTGATTCTCGTGACGGGCATGTGGGTGAGGGGAGCGCTCTCGGCCCTGCATGCGGTCCTCGCGATGGGCGGCGCCCTCGGCCTTTCCGTCCTTCTTCAGGGAGTACTCGCGCGACGGGTCGTGCCGAAGTCCGGTCGCCGCGCCACGGCGGTCATCCGGGGCAGGAAGTGGCTCAGCGTGTCCCTGCCGATGCTCCTCACCAATGCTTTCTCGACGGTTCTCGCGAGGACCGACGTCCTGGTCGTGGGGACCATCGTCGGTTCCACTGGGGCAGGATTGTACGGTGCAGCAGCAAAGACTGCAGCACTCGTGGGTTTTTTTCTGGTCGCGGTCAACGCCATTGCGGCGCCGGACATCGCCAGCCTCTTCAAGCAGGGCGACATGCAGGGTCTCCGGCGGCTCGCAACCAGGGTCTCCTGGCTTACGTTCGTGCCGTCGGCCGCCGTGGCCGTGGGTCTCTTTGTCCTCCGGGCTCCGGTTCTCGGGATCTTTGGCGCCGGGTTCGACCGGGCCGCCGGCGTCCTCGCCGTGCTGCTGCTGGGGAACCTCGCCAACGCGCTGATGGGCCCGGTCGGTTACCTGCTGACCTTGACGGGCCACGAGCGAATGACCGCCGGAATCTACGGGATGACGGCCCTGCTCAACGCTGCAGCGAGTGTTTTTCTGACCGCAAGGTTCGGTATCATGGGCGCGGCGGTCGCGACAGCGATCTCGCTGGCCGTATGGAACCTCTCCTGCCTGGTGGGCGTGCGCAGGACGCTTGGCCTGCGATACGTGCCGCTGGGACGGCTGTCCCGCTGACCTTGGCGGGCCCGATTCTCGTCAGGGATTGTATGATGATCCTCCTGGAAGGAGTCTCGAGCCGATGACGGATGCTAGGCGCGACGTCGATCCCGCGGGGGCCGCGCGGCGTTCCGCGAGAGAGCGTGAGGCCGAGGAAGGTGACGGCGGGACGCCCCGGAGAGCGGGGGCTGCCTCCGGTGAAAGGTTGGCCGTCATTTTCATAGCCGGCAGGGGCCGGAGCGGGAGCACCCTCCTCGGACGTCTGCTCTCCTGTGATGCCCGGGTCGCCTACCTGGGTGAGTCCCGTTTTCTGTGGCGCCGGGGTTTTGTGCAGGACACCCTGTGCTCGTGCGGAGAACGTTTTCAGGCGTGTCCGGTGTGGACTGCGGCCGTGGAGGAGGCGTTCGGCGGTTTCGGCGCCGTGGACTGGGAGGAGGTCGAGCTCCTCCGCCGCCGGGTGGAGCGCATTCGGCATCTGCCGCGCCTCGTCAGGGGAGGAGGGGATGGAGCGTTCGAGACGGATGTCGCGGAGTACCGGCAGTTCATGGGGAGACTGTTCCGCGGCGTGAGCCGCGTGACCGGGTCCAGCATTCTTGTGGACTCGTCGCACGCACCCTCGCACGGCGCCATCCTGGCGGGAATCCCCGGCGTCGAGCTTCACACGCTTCACCTGGTGCGGGACAGCCGTGCCGTGACCTATTCGTGGCAGAAAAAGGTCGTCCGGCCGGACATTCACTGGAAAAAGGCCTTCATGACCCGGTACGGGACGGTCCAGAACGCTCTCGCCTGGATCTTCGAGAACCAGATCGTCCGGATGCTCAGGCCGGTATCGGCGAGCTTCCTTCGAATCCGGTACGAGGACCTCGCGCGGCGTCCGGAGCGGGCGATCTCGAGGATATGGCGAGAAGCCGGCTGCGGGCCGGCCGACGCCGGCCTCCTCGAGTCGCTGCGAGGCGGCGTCGTCGATCTCCCGCGGGGCCATTCCATGGGCGGGAACCCGATGCGGTTCGCGGGCGGTCCGACGGAAATCCGCGAAGACGCCGCCTGGCGAAACGATCTTTCCTGGTGGAAGACCGTCGTGGTCACTGCACTGACCTGGCCCCTTCTCCTCCCATACGGGTACCCTCTTCTGGCGAACTCTGGTGTCCGGAAAGCCGAACGGCGATGATGTGATGTCTCGGGGACCTAGGCATCGTGACCATGGAACCACGGTGTTCCTGAACGAGGGTACTTGCCCGACCGCAGGTGGGCGTCGCGTGGCGCTCGTGGTGCCCTCTCTTCGCGGGGGAGGTGCCGAACGGGTGGCGCTGACGCTTTCCAGCGGGTTCCTGGCATTGGGGATCGATGTGGATCTGGTGTTGATCCGGGCTGAGGGACCTCTCCTGAGCGAGGTTCCTGACGGCGTCACTGTCGTCGATCTCGAAGCTTCTCGCACTCTCCTGGCCCTGCCGGCGTTGGCGAAATACTTCCGTCACCGGCGTCCGGCGGGTGCCATCGCATTCATGGATCACACGAATCTGGTTGCCTTAACGGCGAGAATACTTAGCGGGAGGTTCTTTCCACTTCTCGTCTCGGTACACGGCACGTTCTCCTTGGCACACGGGGCAGGGTCCTTGACCTTGCGAGAGACGCTTCGCTTCTTGATGAGGATGCTTTATCCAAGGGCCACAGCCGTGGTGGCAGTTTCTGCAGGTGTGGCGAGAGATCTCATGACCCAGGTGGAAATCCCAGGCAACAATCTTCACGTGATCTACAATCCGGTCGATGTATCCAGCCTCAGGGTCAAGGCGCGGGAGGAGCCTGGGCACGAATGGTTGAGCTACGGGCAGCCGCCGGTCGTTTTGGCGGTTGGTAGGTTGAGCCCCCAGAAGGATTTCATCACGCTTGTTCGAGCTTTCGCGATCGTTCGTCGGGAGCGCTCCTCGAGGCTGGTGATTCTCGGGGAAGGGCCCGAGAGGGGCCACCTCGAAGCGTTGGCCCGGGAGCTGGGTGTCGAGAAGGACGTCAGCATGCCGGGATTCGTGGAAAACCCGTATGCCTACATGGCGCGGGCCGCGGTTTTCGTGCTTTCATCGAGGACCGAAGGGCATCCTGTGGCCCTCATCGAGGCGTTGGCGATCGGAACGCCGACTGTGGCGACGACCTGTCCGAGTGGACCACAAGAAATTCTCGAGGACGGTCGCTTCGGGCGTCTCGTTCCAGTCGGGGACGAGGAGGCGATGGCAGCAGCCATCTCTGAGGCGCTTGATGAAGAAGACTCGAGGGTGACACGGCCAAACCTTGATGAGTACAGCCCGCGACTGACGGCTCGACGTTATCTTGCCGCCATGGGGCTCTGGAAGGAGCCGGCGGACGAGTTGTCAGCTGCTGGGCCGCGTTCCACCCGCAAGAGCTCGTGCGACCGTTCCGTCAATGATGAATGGTGTATTTATGGGTGATCCGAGGACCATGCCGGTGTTGACAGTGTTGGGTGCATCGCTCGGTGCGGCTTCATGTGCTCTTTCAACGTCCGCCACGCTGGCGCTGTCCCTCAGTCAAACACGGTGGGCATTCTGGCTTCTTGTTGGGGCGTCGGTTGCGGCTCTTTGGTTTTCGTGGCATGTCGTACGTAATCTCTTCTCTTTCTCGTTAATCTTTATGTGCTTCTTCTTACTTTATGGGCTCGTTGGGCCAACCGCTGCGATTTACGGGACCGGGCTCGCTCCCGTTTTCTCGAGGCCGTATGCCACGGCGTTTTACCTCCACCTGTATGCCCTGGCAACGTTTTCAATCGTCCTCGGAATGCTTGTATCTGCGAGCCTCCTCCCGCGGGCTTCCGGCGCGCCTCCGAGGCGAGAGTGGCCTGTGATGTTCCCCGTGGCGATCACTCTCGCCGTGGGTGCCTCTGCAAGCTCCATCGCGAATTTCCTGCGGGCGGGCGGGGTGTCGGCCCTTGCTTCTGGTAAAGGGGGGTACGCCGCTGCCGTAGCAGCGTTGCCATTGACGATACCCGAACATCAGCTTCTCCTTGCAGCCTTCGGTGCCCTGGGGTTGTCATTAGCTCGCGCCTTCCGGGGGCGGCGGAACCGGCGAGCCAACCGGCGGGAGGTATTCTTCTTCGGGCTGGCCATCTTGCCAGGGCTCGCTCTGGGCCTGGTAATAGGGATCCGTGGATGGCTGCTCTCCTCGGTCATGGCGCTTGCCGTGGGCAGCAGATGCTGTCGTCCGGTCCCGAGGATATCCTACCGGCTGACGGTGTCAGTTTTCGTTGCGTATTTGGGTTTCGTCTTTCTGTTCACGAACCGCACCCCCCTGATGCACGCTCTTGCTTCTGGAGACCTTCGAATGTATAGAGAGCTCGCGTTCGACAGGGAGCGCCTCGTGAAGAACCTGAATCCGGCCAATAACGAGTTTGGCGCGCCCTTCGGCGACGTGAGTGAGTTCACTTTCCTTCCGAGAAGCGACCGGAAGCCAAAATCGGGGGAAAGTTACATCGACGCTCTGGTAGCGCCAATCCCGGGCTTTCTCTATCCCGGAGCAAAGCCGCAGCAGATCATCGACGAGTTTCGTGACAAGGCAGCTCCCACTTTGAAGGCAAGGGGCCGGATCCCTGGGACGGCGTTCTCTCCGCTCCTTGAGGCCTACTGGAATTTCCGCAGCTTTGGTGTGCTCGTGGTCTTTTTTCTGGTGGGCTCACTTCTCCCTCCACTTGAGCGCTTGTGGGCTAAACCACCGGGAGTTCACGCAGCATTCTTTTACCTGATGCTCTTGCCCCTGACGTTCCGGTTCCACCGGAGCGGCTTTGCGATGACGGTGGCGATCGTCTTTTGGGCGGCTGTTTTTGCCGGCCTCTCGTGGGCATATGGCTCGTTCGGAGCCCACATCAGAAGCTTCGGCCGCAGGGCTGACGACTCAAGGGTTGGGTGGCGCCCAGCGAGGAGGAGGGCGGGGGGACAGTGGTTCTCGAACAGGCGAATCGGAAGGTCGGTGTGAGCAGAGAATTGCAGGGGACGAGGATTAGGGTCCTTTCTTTACAGAGCGGGGCCGACATCGGTGGAACCGAGTTGATGACATGGTCGATACTACGGAGGCTGGACCGTAACATTTTCGACATAGAGATCTGTTTCCTTGACGAGGAGGGGCCCGTTACTGAGATGTACCGGCAGGAGGGGATGACAGTTAGGCACTTGAGGTATCATGAGCGGCCGCTCTTCCGTGTAGTTTGCGACTTAGGTTGGGTCCTGAAGTGGGGCAATTACGAAATTGTTCATATGTATGGACTTCGCGCCAACCTGCTGGGTCGACTTCTGGGCCGGTGGGCGCGGGTGCCCGGGGTCGTCGCGGCGCAGCACAGTGTCGACAGTTGGCGGAAATGGTGGCACGTGTGGCTGGATCGACTGACATCGGGCATGGTCTCCGTGTACATCTCGAATAGCTTCGCTGGTGCTCAGCGCCTGCAGACGGTCGAACGCGTTCCAAAAGAAAAGATCCTGGTTATCCACAATGGTATTGACACAGACTATCTTGCGATTGCCCGGCGCGGGAAGATTCGGCGTGAGTTGGGAGTTCCCGCGGATGTCAAGGTGTTTGTTTGTGTTGCCAACCTCCGCGAGGCAAAGGGGCACGATACCCTGTTGAAAGCTGCCTCGAGGCTCGATGAGGTCAACGCGGCTTGGTGCCTGTGGTTCGTTGGTGACGGGCCTCTGAGGAGTAAGCTCGAGGAGCAGGCTGAAAGGCTTGGCATTCAAAGGCAAGTGTATTTTCTGGGCAGACGGAACGACGTTGGAGACATCTTGGCTGACGCGGACATCTTCGTGCTGGCCTCGCGCTGGGAGGGCCTTCCCGGCGCGGTGATGGAAGCGATGGCCGCGGGCCTGCCGGTGGTGGCAACACGCGTGGGTGGACTCCCGGAGCTCGTGGTAGACGGGGAAACCGGAATCCTGGTAACGCCGGAAGACAGTAGAGCGTTGGCTGACGCGATGAAAACGCTAGCTGTGTCCTCCAGTCTAGCTCGTGAGTTTGGGGTGGCGGGAAGAAGGCGGCTCGAGACGAGATTCACCCTCGACGATAAGGTCAGAGAACAGGAGCGGGTTTATCTCGCACTGTATGGTCGTTGAGGGGAACCCTGATGGCGGTCGTGAGGGGCGGTGCTTGTAAGTTGCGCATCTTTTCAGGACGCCGAAGACCAGTGGAGACGATGCCCCAGGATGGGTCTCTACGAGCCGTGTCTAGCCCTTGGAGACGTCAACTGCGAATCGCAGTGGTTCAGTGCGGCATGAGTTGTCCCCCACGTGGCTGCGAGCCTATTCGATCGCTCCGGAGGCGACTCATCGTATGCCGGTTACGCGCAACACCTCCGAAGGCTGTCATTGCTGCTCGGCTCAGACTCCTGGTGTGGAATTGCGCCCATCCTCGATGTGATTACGCAAGACAAAGAAAGGCGAGCTTGGCATCGCGGGAGTGGAAGGCGGGAGGTTACCGTGGTCCGCGATAGTTTAGAGAGGCCGATTTTCCTTGTGGGCATGGGGCGAAGCGGAACCACAGTTGTATTCGAGGCGGTAGCCTCGCATGAGATGCTCGCGTGGCCCTCCAATCTTCTGGGCCGGTTTCCGAAATGGCCGCAAGTAGAAATGATTCGGGCGGTGACGGACAATGGTCTACTGAGGCTCAGGGGGAAGAAGAACCAGATGGGGGATGTCTCGTTAATTAATCGGTACCTTCCGAAGCCGGCAGAGGCTTATGGATTCTGGAAGCTTCACTGTGGTGACAAGTTTCTGTATTCATTCTTGGATGGTGTCAAAGCAACACCAAGCGAGCGGAAGAGGTTACGCAGCGCGGTCCGGAAGGTGACGCGGTTTCAACGCCGAACACGTTTTTCCGCAAAACTGACAGGACCACCCCGGATTCACTATTTACGCTCGATTTTTCCGGACGCGATCTTCATTCACATTATTCGCGATGGTCGAGCTGTGGTGAGGTCGCTCCTCAACGTGGAGTTCTGGCGGCAGGGTCGTGGCCTTGAACAACCTTGGTGGTATGACGCTTTAACGGATAAGGATGTGAAAGAATGGGAACGTTATGGGCGCTCGGCCGCCGCATTGGCCGCCCTTCAATGGCGGCGAGTGATAGAGGCGGTGGAGAATGAAAAACGAGAGCTCCCGGAGACCCAATTCCTGGAAGTTCGCTATGAAGACTTTGTCGTGAAACCGCGAGAAGTTCTTGACGGCATCTTCGCTTTCTGTGACCTGCCGCCCTCCCGACGGGCGAACTCTTACCTTCGCAAGAAGAGTAACCTGACGAACATGAACTTCAAATTCAGGGAGATGGCTGAGGGGGATCTGGATATCGTGCAGGCCCTGATCGGTGAGGTGCTGGAAGCTAAGGGCTATACGCCGTGAAGTGGCACAGGGTGGCACCACGGTGGACCGGCCAGATGTGAGAAAAGTGATGGCGCTCGACATGTGGCGGCGGACTGCGCCCGCATGGCCGCGCCCCGGGCGAAGAGGCTGGAGTTCGTGTCTTCACGTGAGGAGCCCGGTACAGAATGGTTGTTCATGAAGTCACGGTTGCTGTTTGCTGTAACTCACCCGCTGACGGCTGCCCTTCTGATGAAGGGCCAGCTCGGTGCGCTCCGGGAGGCCGGTTTCGACGTCGCCGTGGTTGCCGGTGCCGGAGGAGAAGTGAGGGATCAGCTCGAAGGATGCCCCATTTTCAGGGTGCCGATGAAGCGCCGGATCGCCCCGGCTTCAGATCTGGTAGCGCTGGCTTCAATGGTACGTGTGGTGGGAGATTTTTGCCCTCCCATACTTAGCGCCGGCACACCCAAGGCCGGTCTCTTGGGAACGTTGGCGGGAGCCCTCTGCAGGCTCCCCGCGCGGGTTTATGTTGTCCGGGGTCTTCCCGTAGAAACAGCCGTTGGGGCGAAGGCAGCCCTTCTGTCTGCCACTGAGCGGCTGGCCGGGCACTTCGCCCACAGAATCGTGTGCGTGAGTGAGAGCCTGCGGCGCGAGGCTCTGAAAAGGAGGCTGTACCCCGAGAGAAAGACGGTGGTGCTCGGCCCGGGCACCTCCAACGGCGTGGACACCACTCGCTTTCGTCCGCCGGCACCGGACGACCGGGCGTTGGCGCGCGAGCGCCTGGGCATTCCACAGGGAGCTCCCGTACTGGGGTTCGTGGGGCGTCTGACCCGGGACAAGGGAGTCGCGGATCTTGCCGAGACATTCCTGGGGGGTGTTCTTTCGAGGGTTCCCGAGGCACGACTGCTCCTGGTGGGACCCTTCGAGGAGGAGGACGCTGTACCCCGTGCCACCAGGCGCCTGTTGGAAGCCCACCCGCACGTGCATCTGGTTGGATTCCTGGAGGGTGTGGAGGAGGCCTATCGGGCGATGGACCTTCTCGTCTTTCCGTCGTACCGGGAGGGCTTTCCCAACGCGCCACTTGAGGCCGCCGCGTCGGGGATCCCCGTCGTCGGCTACGCGGTTACCGGAACCGTGGACGCCGTCGTCGATCGGGTGACCGGGACGCTCGTCGGTCCAGGCGACCGGAAGGGTCTGGCCGAGGCGGTCGTCGACTATCTGACGCGGCCCGAGAAGGCCATCGATCACGGCACCGCAGGCCGGGATCGCGTTGTGGAGTTTTTTCGACGCGAACAGGTCTGGCAGCGGTGGATCGATTTCTACTGCTCGCTGCTGCCCCGGCCGCCCAGGGGCTCGTGACCCGGCCTACCGGATTGTCTGTTCCAGCCGGTGCACCTTCTTCACGAGCTCGCCGATGACCCGGGCTTGTGCGCCGATAAGCTTTCGCTGCGCCGCGAGATCCTGCTGCTGCCGGCGTTCCACAGCTGTGGGCATACGGTGAGGGGGTCGTTGCTGGCAACTGTTGCAGGGATGGATCTTACGGAATGACGGGGTTGCGAGAAGTCAAAAACTCGTAGTAACACGATGTTCTATGTATAGGGTTGACAGGATATGTAGTACACGTCTATGATGTAGCCATGTACCTGAGGACCACGCGGCGCAAGAACAAGGACGGCTCGGTGGTCCAGTACGTCCAGCTCGCCCACAACTACAGAGACCCCGTCACTAGGAGACCGAAGCCTGAAATCCTCTACAACTTCGGCCGACGGGAAACGGTGGATGAGGCAGCGCTCCGGCGCCTGGTTCGGAGCATCAACCGCTTCCTCGGCCCGCAGGACGAGCTCGCTTCGGTCGCGGCGGGCTCGGACGGGAGGATGCGGTTCATCGAGAGCCGGCCCATGGGCTCGGCATGGCTTCTTCGTGGGCTGTGGAACCAGATCGGCATCGGCGAGCTGCTCGTTGAGTTGGCGAGGGAGGGGCGTTTCCCGGATCCGGAAGGTGTTGCCGGAAC
>CAZXXL010000004.1:0-40903 GCA_964644635.1 uncultured Thermoanaerobaculia bacterium
GCCTCCCCCGTACACGGACGAGCAGTCCGGCCGCCTGGTGGCGCTCCTGGAAGAAAACTCACTCGCGTTCGAGCCCGGCCCGGACGGGTTCAGGGCCGCCGTCAACGGGCGCGACGTCAGCGGCGCCATCCGGACGCCGGAGGTGGGCGCGCTGGCCTCCGCCGTCTCGGCGGTCGGCGCTGTGCGGCGCGCCCTCGTGCCCATCCAGCGGCGGCTGGGCGAGCGCCTGGGCGGTGTGGCGGAGGGGCGTGACATGGGCTCGGTGGTCTTTCCCGATGCCGACCTCAAGGTGTTCCTCACCGCGGATGCGGACGAACGCGCCCGTCGCCGCTTTAGGGAGCTCGAGTCGCGGGGCATCCGGACCACCCTGGAGGAGGTCCGGCGGGCCCAGCGCGAGCGGGATCTTAGGGACACGTCGCGGCGCAGCTCGCCGCTGACGGTGAGCCGGGGAGCGGTCGTGATCGACACCACGGACATGAGCGAGGACGAGGTGGTGGAGCGGATTCTCCACGAGCTCGCCCGGAGGCTGGGCATGTCTCTTGACAGCACCGGCGGTGACGCCGTAAAGTCGCGAAACTACGGTAGATTGGCGCCTCGGAAGGATGCGCCCCTCGGGGAGGACGAAACTTGAGCACGGACCTGGACAGGAACGGTAACAACGGCGAGCCGGAGAACATGGATCAGTTTTCGATGGAGGACCTGGTCGAATCCTCCTTCCAGTCACTCCGCGAGGGAACGGTGGTTCGCGGCACCGTCGTGGCCATCGGCAACGACGAGGTCATGGTGGATGTCGGCTTCAAGTCCGAGGGCATCATCCCGCTTTCCGAGTGCATCGACGCCGAGACCGGCGAGCCCGACGTGAAGATCGGCGACGAGGTCGAGGTCTACGTCGAGCGGATGAACGAGATCGAGGGCGAGCTCCGGCTGTCCCGCGAGCGGGCCTCCAAGCTGAAGATCTGGACGACCATCGAGAACGCCTTCAAGAGCGGTGAACCGGTGCGGGGCAAGGTGCTGGAGCGTGTCAAGGGCGGGCTCTCCGTGGACATCGGCGTGCGGGCCTTTCTCCCCGGTTCCCTGGTCGACCTGCGTCTGAACAGGAAGCTCGAGGACTACATCGGCGAGGAGATCGAGGCCCGGATCATCAACTTCGACCGCCGGCGGTCGAACGTGGTGCTGTCGCGCAAGGCGATCCTCGAGGAGGAGCAGAACAAGCTCAAGGAGCAGACGCTGGCCGGCCTCGAAGAGGGCAAGCTGGTCACCGGGATCGTCAAGAACATCACCGACTACGGCGTCTTCGTGGATCTCGGCGGCATTGACGGCCTCCTCCACATCACGGACATCTCGTGGGGGCGGGTCGGCCATCCCAGCGACTACTTCAAGGTCGGGGACGAGCTCGAGGTCGTGGTGCTGCGGTTCGATCGCGAGCGGGAGCGCGTCTCGCTGGGCTACAAGCAGCGCTTCGAGGATCCGTGGACGCTGGTTCCCGAGAAGTACCCGGTGGGCAAGCGCGTGCACGGCAAGGTCGTGAGCATCGTGGACTACGGCGCCTTCGTCGAGCTTGAGGAAGGCGTCGAGGGCCTGATCCACGTCAGCGAGATGTCGTGGACGAAGAAGGTCAAGAACCCGCGTTCGATCCTCGAGGTCGGCCAGGAGGTCGACGTCGTGGTCTCCGACGTGGACAGCGACAAGCGCCGGCTCTCCCTGTCCCTGCGGGCGACCGAGCCGAATCCCTGGGAGGAGGTCGCCGAGAAGTACCACGTGGGCAGCAAGATCCGTGGCACGGTGAGGAACCTCACCGACTTCGGCGCCTTCGTGGAGATCATCCCCGGCGTGGACGGGCTGGTTCACATCTCGGACATGTCCTGGACCCGCCGCATCGCCCACCCCTCGGAGGTGGTCCAGAAGGGGCAGCAGGTCGACGCCATCATCACCGCCATCGACATCGTCAACCAGCGGATCTCGCTGTCCATGAAGGAGCTCCTGCCCAACGAGTGGGAGGAGTACGCCAACGCTCACGGCGTCGGCGACATCGTGCCCGGGACCGTCACAAACATCACCGATTTCGGCGTCTTCATCGAGCTGGCGCCGGGCGTCGAGGGTCTGTGCCACATCTCCGAGATCGACCTCGACAGCGGCATGATGCTGCAGGAGATGTTCAGCCCGGGGCAGAAGGTCCTCTGCCGCATTCTCCGCATCGACTGGAACGACAACCGCATCGGCCTGTCCATGCACGGCGTCTCCCAGGACGGGGCCGGCGAGGCCGCGGCGCCGGCCGCCGGGCGACCGGACACCGGGACCGCCGAGACGAGCATGGCGGCGGCCCTGAAGGCGAGCGGCCTGGTGGCCCCGCAGGCGGAGGAGGAGCCGGCCGAGGTCGAGGAGCCGGCCGCGGAAGAGGCAGCCGACGAGGCCGCGCCGGAGGAGGCTCCCGAGTCCGCCGAGCCGGAGACGGCGGAGGCGGCTGAGGACGCGGGCGCGGAGCCCGAGGCCGGCGAGGAGCCCGAGGTTGTGGAAGAGCCCGAGGCCGCCGGTGAAGAGGAGTCCGAGGGCTCGGCGGCGGACGAGGCCAGCCAGGCGCAGCCGGAGGCCGGCGACGAGCCGGAGGAAGCTCCGGAGGATGCCCCCGACGATGCCCAGGACGCCGAAGAGCCCGAGGGCGAAGAGAAGAAGACCGACTGATGGAGATCATCCTTTCACCGGGACCGGGAAGGAGGAGCGCATGACGATGACCAAGGCGGATCTCGTGGACCTCGTGGCGGAGAGGGCCGACGTGCCCCGGAAGCAGGCGGGCGAAGTCGTCAAGGTCGTTTTCGAGGGCATCATCGCCGCCCTGCACCGCGACGAGAAGGTGGAGCTCCGGGGCTTCGGCTCCTTCCGGGTCCGCCGCCGGCGGGCGCGCGTCGGGAGAAATCCCAAGACGGGCGAGCACGTCCAGGTGCCGGCCAAGCGCATTCCCTATTTCAAGCCCGGCAAGCACCTCCGCGAAGCGCTCCTCAACCAGTAGCCCCGATGGAGCCGCTGTTCGCGCCCTGGCGCCTGGAGTACGTCTCGTCGGCCGACCGGACGGTGGACGGTGAGTGCATCTTCTGCCGCGCCTACGCCTCGACGGACGATGCGGCGGCGCTGACCGTGTGGCGCTGGGACCGCTGCTTCGCGATGCTCAACCTGTACCCCTACACGTCGGGGCACACCATGATCGCTCCGGTGGAGCACGAGGGCCGTCTCGACGCCCTGGACGACGCGACCCTGGCGGAGATCATGGGCGCGGCGCGGTCGGTGATCCGCGCCCTGCGCCGCCTCTACCACCCGCACGGGTTCAACGTCGGGTTCAACCTGGGGGAGGCGGCCGGCGCCGGTATCGAGGAACACCTGCACATGCACGTGATCCCCCGTTGGCGGGCGGACACGAACTTCATCTCGGTGGTGGGCAACGCGAGGGTGATCCCGGAGGAGCTGTCCGTCACCCGCGAGCGGCTGGCGGGGGCGCTCGAGGAGCTGGGCCGTGAAGAGCAGGGATGAGCGCGTGAAAGGGGCGGCTGAAGCCCGCGAGGCGCGGCCGGCGGCACCCATGCCCCTGCTGGTGGCGGCGTGGCTCGTGCCCGGCCTCGGTCACCTCATTCTCGGCCGTAAGCGGCGGGCCGCGGTCTTCGCGGCCGTGATCCTGGCGGCCTTCGTCACCGGCGGCGTGCTGCAGGGGAAGCTGGCCGTTCCCCAGCCCGGGGCGCCCTTCTCGTGGCTCGCCTTCCTGGCCTGCCTGGGCAACGGCATCCTCTACGTCGGCGGCCGGCTCGTGGGCTTCGCGAACGGAACCGCCATGGCCCCGGGTTACGGCTACGGCAACACCTTCCTGATCACGGCCGGCCTGATGAACCTGTTGCTCATCCTCGACGTGGCCGACATCGCGCGTGGACTGAAGGACTGAGATGGACCACTTTCTTCTCCTCGTGTGGCACGCCCTGCTGGTCTCGGTCTTTTTCTCCTTCTTGTGGCGTTCCGAGGGCCGGGAGCGGTGGCGGCTGTTCGCCAAGATGTTCGGCGTGATGATCCTCGGCGCGGTGGTTCTCAGTTGGCTGATGTACCCGATGCCGTGACGTCCCGGCCCGGCGCCCGGGCGGTTCATCGACATGGATGCTGATCCTCAGGTGCTCATCGTCGCCGGCGAGGTCTCCGGCGACATCCACGCCGGCAATCTCCTCGCCCAGCTGCGCCGGCTGGTGCCCGGCGTGCGGGCTTTCGGCGTCGGGGGCGAGCGGCTGGCGGCGGCCGGTTTCGAGGCCGTGCACTCCACGGCCGAGCTGGCCCACATGGGCCTGACCGAGGTCCTCCGCGAGCTGCCGCGGCTGCGGGGGATCATGAACGGGTTGGTCCGACTGGCTGCGGCCCGGCGACCGCGGGTGGCCGTGCTCGTCGACTCCCCGGACTTCAACCTGCGCCTGGCCGCGAGGTTGGGCCGGCTCGGCATTCCCGTGGTGCTCTTCGTCTCGCCCCAGCTGTGGGCCTGGCGCAAGGGCCGGGTGCGCACGGTGCGCCGGGTCGCCCGGGAGGTCCTGTGCATTCTTCCCTTCGAGGTCGACTTCTACGAGCAGCACGGCGTGCCGGCGCGATTCGTGGGACACCCCCTGGTCGACGACCTGGAGCGGGAGGGGCTGCTCGGGTCCGGCGGGGAGATCGACCCGCGGCGGCTCGCCCTCCTGCCCGGCTCCCGGACGTCCGAAGTCGAGCAGCTCCTCCCGGTGATGATGTGGGCGCTGGCGGCCCTGCCGCGGGACGAGGTCGCGGAGGCGGCCGTCATCGCGGCCCCGGGCGTCGAGGAGGCGATCCGCCGGGTGCTGGCAAGCTTCCCGGCGGACGAGCGGCTGCGCGTGGTCGGCGGCCCCGGGCGGCGGCGGGTGCTGGCGGCGTCCGCCCTGGCCTGGACGGCGTCGGGCACGGCGACCCTGGAGTGCGCCCTGCTCGACGTGCCGATGATCGTCGGTTACCGGCTGCGGCGCCTCTCGTACTGGATCGCGCGCAGCCTGGTGAGCGTGCCGCACATCGCGCTGGTCAACCTGATCGCCGGCCGGCGGCTGGTGCCCGAGCTGGTGCAGGGTTCCTTCGAGCCGCGGCTCCTCGAGCGCGAGACGCGGCGGCTGCTGGCCGGTGGGGGAGGGGAGCAGCGGGCGGGGTTCGTGGCGGTCCGTGAGCGGCTCGGCCGCGGCGGGGCGTCGGCCCGGGCCGCGGCCGCGGTGGCGGCGTACCTTGGAGACGGGCGCGGCGACCGGGAGCCGGGCGCCGGGCCGGGAACGGAGGTCGATCGTGGGCGTTGAGGAGCGTGTTCTGCCGTGGTCCGACAGCTGCTTCGTGTGCGGTGACGCCAACCCCTTCGGGCTGCACGTCAAGTTCCACTGGGCCGGCGATCACGCCTTCGTGCGGACCGCGGTCGATCCCCGTTTCGAGGGGTACCCCGGCCACGTGCACGGCGGCGTCGTGACGGCGCTTCTCGACGAGACGATCGGCTGGGCGTGCTCGGTCGAGGCCCACCGGATGTTCTACACGGCCGAGATCACGGTCCGCTTCCGGCACCCCGTCCCCGGCGGCGAGGAGATCGTGATCATCGGCCGCTGCGTCAAGCTCCACCGGCGTCTGGCCGAGGCCGAGGGGCACATCGAGGACCGCGACGGCAAGGTCCTGGTGACCGCGCGCGGGAGGTACTTCCCGCTGCCCATGGACCAGCACCTCGCCATCATCCCCATGCTCAAGATGCCGGGCCGCCCGGCGACGCCGGAGGACATCTGATCCCGCCGCCGACGGGGGACGCCCGGCTCCGATGGTAGAATCACGGATCCGGCGACCTCGTCCGGGAGCCTGGGGGATCCATGCCCGAGACCAAGAACGTGACAACGAAGAGCAGGCCCGTGCGCGTCGGGATGATCTCGCTCGGCTGTGCGAAGAACCTGGTGGACGGCGAGCTGATGCTCGGGCGCCTGGTCCGCTCCGGGGCCGAGATCACGGCCGACGCCACCCGGGCCGACGTCGTCGTGGTCAACACCTGCGGCTTCATCACCGCGGCCAAGGAGGAGTCCATCGGCGCGATTCTCGAGGTGGCCGAGGCCAAGCGCGAGGGCCGGGTGAAACGCCTGGTGGTCTCGGGGTGCATGGCCCAGGCGTACGCCCGGGACCTCGCCCGGGAGATCCCGGAGATCGACTCCTTCATCGGTCTCGACGAGCTGGAGCTGGTGGTCGCCGCCGTCCGTGGCGAGCTGGGGGAGCACCTGCCGGACCAGCGCGGCGCCCTGAAGGTCTACGACGCGGCCAACCCGCGCCTGCTCTCCACCTCCGGCTACGCATACCTGAAGGTGGCCGAGGGCTGCAACAACCCCTGCGCCTTCTGCCACATCCCAGCGATGCGCGGCGCCTTCCGCTCCCGGCGTCCCGGGGACCTCGTGGCCGAGGCCCGGGCCCTCGAGGAGCTCGGCGTCAAGGAGCTGGTGCTGATCGCGCAGGACACGACGCGGTACGGCGAGGACCTGGGCATCGACCACGGCCTGCGCCGCCTGGTCGAGCGCCTGCTCGCCGAGACCGACATCCCCTGGATCCGCTTCCTGTACGCCTACCCGGCCACCCTGGACGAGGGTCTCTTCGAGCTGATGAGCCGCGAGGAGCGCTTCGTGCCCTACCTGGACATTCCCCTCCAGCACGCGAGCCGCACGGTGCTCAAGGCGATGCGCCGGGGCGGCGACGCCGAGTCGTACCGGGCGATGATCGAGCGGGCGCGGGAGGCGGTACCCGACCTCGCCGTGCGGACCACGATGATCGTCGGCTTCCCCGGGGAGGGGCCGGCGGAGTTCGAGGAGCTGGTGGATTTCGTTCGCAGCGTCCGTTTCGATCACCTCGGCGTGTTCACCTACTCGTGGCAGGAGGAGAACCCCGGCGCCGCCCTCGGCGACCCGGTTCCCGAGGCGGTCAAGGAGGAGCGGCGGGCGCGGCTCATGGAGGAGCAGGCGGCCGTCGCCCTGGAGAAGAACCGCGCCCTGGTGGGCCGGCGCCTGGAGGCGATCGTCGCGGGACCGTTGGAGGAGATGGGGATCCTCACCGAGGCCAGGCTCCGGCGCCAGGCTCCCGAGATCGACGGGCGGCTGATCATCAACGACGGCTCGGCCCCGGCGGGATCGCTGGTGGAGGTCGAGATCACCGAGGCGCACGCCTACGACCTCGTGGGCCGGCTGGTCTCGGTCCTCGACGAGGCGAGACCGGGGGCCGTGTCCCTCCCGCTCCTGGGGCGCGCGGGCTGAGGGAGCGCCGTGCAGGTTCTCACCGATCCCCTCGTCAACGGTGATCCGCCCCGCGGCGGCGTCCTGACCATCGGAAACTTCGACGGCGTGCACATCGGCCACCAGGAGATCCTGCGCCGGGTCGTGGCGAAGAGCGCCGAGCTGGGCACGGTCCCGGCGGCGCTGACCTTCGACCCCCACCCCCTGAAGCTGATCCGGCCGCAGTCGGCGCCGCGGCTGATGACCACGCTGGCCGAGCGCGTCCAGCTCCTGGAAAAGTACGGGATCGAGATCGTCCTGGTGGTCCCGTTCACCCATCGCCTCGCCCGCATGAGCGCCGAGGAGTTCGTGGAGCGGATGTTGGTCGAGCGGCTGGCCATCCGCGAGCTCTACATCGGCGAGAGCTTCCGCTTCGGCGCCGACCGCGGCGGCGACGTCGAGCTGCTGCGCCGGCTCGGCGCCCGGGCCGGTTTCGCGGTCCACGGCGTGCCGCCGGTGGTGCTCGACGGCGCGGTCGTGTCGTCGACGTGGATCCGGCGGGAAGTGGCCAGGGGGCACATCGAGCGGGCGGGGCGGCTGCTCGGGCATCCGCTGTTCGCGGACGGCCGGGTGTTCCAGGGGGAGAGGCTGGGGCGCAAGCTCGGCTTCCCGACCCTCAACACGGCGCTGGAGAACGAGCTCTACCCGGCACACGGCGTGTACGTGACGGCGGTGCACATCCCCTCCTTCGGACGCACCTTCCCGGCCGTCACCAACATCGGGGTGCGGCCGACGGTGTACGAGAACTACTCCACCACCGTCGAGAGCCATCTGCTCGACTTCACGGCCGACGTCTACCGGGAGCGGGTCAGGATCTTCTTCTTCCGGAGGTTGCGGGACGAGAGAGTCTTTCCCTCGCCCATGGAGCTGGTGACCCAGATCCGCCGCGACGTCGAGGCCGCCCGCTCCTGGTTCGCGGACCATCCCGTGGAAGCCATGGACCTGCTCGTCCCGTGAGCCTCTCGACCCTCCTCCCCGCGGTTCTTGCGGCGGTCACCGCCGGGCTCCTGCTCTGGCTCGTGGTCCTCCTCGCCTGGTGGCTCGACCGCTTCGAGCCGGGGTTCCTGGCGCCGGTCGCCGAAACCTTCGCCTGGGGGGCGCTGGTGGCCGTCCCGGCAACGTTCCTCCTCGCGCCCGCCGCAGCACGGTGGCTGCCGCCCGCGTTGCCGGCCGCCGCCCTCGTGGCCGCGGCGGCCGAGGGGGTGGGCCTGGTGCTGGTGACGGCCCTCCACCGCCGGCTGGACAGCCCGGCGGACGGCCTCGTCTTCGGGGCGGCGGTGGGTTTCGGCTTCGGTCTCGGGACGGCGGCGGTCATCATGGCGGCCGGCCCGGGAGGCGCGGCGTGGTGGGTGTGGACGATGACGACCCTCGTCGGGCACGGCCTCGCCGGGGCGGTGCTCGGCGTGCTGGTCGCGCTCGGCGCCCTGTCCCGGAGGCCGGCGGCACGCGTCGGCTGGCCGGTCCTCGGAGTGGCCGGAGCCACCGGCGCGGTCCGGGCGGGGGTGCTGGCCTCGCGGGCCGGCGCGGCGGCGGGCGTGGCCGCGGTGGCGGCCGGCTGGATCGCCCTGGTGGCGGTGCTGTACGCCGGGGAGCACCGGGTCCTGGAGCGGGAGCTCGGCGAGGAGGCCGCGTTCGGGGTCGTGCCGGGCTGGGTGCCGGAGATCCTGCCCTTCTACCGGCGGCGCGTGCGGGCGGCGTGGTGGCCGTTCAGGAACGAGAGGACCGCGCTGGCGCGGAAGCTCTCGCGCCTCGCCTTCAGGAAGCGCGCCGTGCGCCACGCGGGCAAGGGGCGCGAGCTGGCCGGCCTGGAGATCGTGAGGCTCCGCAACGACCTCAAACGCGTCTTCCCGCCCGAGGGCGCGGCGTAGGAGTGAGCGACCCCCCCGGACCGTGCAGTACGATGGACGGGTGAAGCCGATCCGCGAGATGACGGCCGGCGAGCTGCTCGAGCTCGTGCGCGGCGGGGGCCTCGACGAGGCCGGGGTCCTGGCCGTCCTCAGGCATCCGTACTGCACGGTGGAGATCGTGCGCGAGGTGCTCGGGCTCGGGAGGGTGCTCGGCTCGCACGCCGTCCGCGAGCGGATCGCGGCCTTCCCCGGGCTCGAGGTGGGGCGGGCCCTCAACCTGCTGCCGACGCTGCCGTGGCTGTCCCTGGTCCACGTCGCCCAGGAGCCGAGAACGCCGCCGTTGATCAAGCGACGGGCGGAGCAGATCCTGGTGCAGCGGATCCGCTCCATGACGCTGGGGGAGATGGTGGCCTTCGCCCGCTGCGCGCACCGGCCCCTCATCCGGGTGCTCGGGCGGATGGCGCCCGACCCGGTGCTCGAGGCGCTCCTGGACAACCCGCGGGTCATCGAGGAGGACATCCTGCTCGTTCTCAGCGCAGGTGCTCCCTCGCCGCGGTTCCTGCGCTCGGTGTCGAGGCACCGCCGGTGGGGGAGCTACTACCGCCTGCGCCACGCGGTCGCGATCCATCCGGCGGCGCCGCTCCCTCTCGCCTCGAGCCTTCTCGTGCAGCTGACCACGCGCGACCTGCGGCGGATCGCCGCCAACCCGGCCGCCGCGGCGGCCGTGCGGGAACGGGCGCAGGCTCTGGTGACCCGGAGGGAGGCTCCCGCGGAGCCGGGCGATGGTAGAATCCAACGGTGATGACCACGGACAGCGGGACACCCATGGGTCCCGAGACTTTCGGCCGGGAGCTGCGACGAATCCGGGAGATCGCCGGGCTCTCCCTGGCGGATATCTCGGCCGAAACCAAGATCTCGTTGAGCATCCTTCGGGCGATGGAGGCGGGGAAGTTCCAGTACCTGCCCGGCCAGGTGTTCTCCCGGAACTTCGTGAAGCAGTACGCGGCGACGGTGGGCTCGGACGAGGACCGGGTCGCCGCCTGGTTCGACCAGGCCTGGAAGCGCTACCTCGCCGATTCCGGGAGCCATCCGGTCACGCTCTCCCTGCCGCCGGCGCCGCGCCCGATCTTCCGCTGGTGGGTGTGGGTGCCCATGGCCCTCATCGTCCTCGTCGTCATCGCCGCCGGCATCGCCATCTGGCGGGAAAAGGCTCGTTCCGCGGCGGTCGCTCCGGTTCCCCGGGGCGCGCTGTCGACCCCGGTACGGACGGGCCCGCCGCCCGAGCCGTCGCCGACGGTGCCCGGGGAAGCATCCGCGGGAACGGCGGCAACAGCCGTGTCGAAGCTGACCATTCTCGTCCGCGTGAAGCCGGGCCGGGAGTGCTGGATCCGCTACCGGGACGCCGACGGCAAGAGCGAGCAGCGTTTCCTTCACGCGGAAGAATCGCTGCGGCTCCTCGTGCCGCCGCCGGTTCTCCTGACCCTCGGCAACGCCGCCGGCGTGACGGTCACCGTGGGCGGCGAGACGTACGACGACCTCGGGCGGCCGGGCCAGGTCGTGCACCTGGAGCTGACGGGCTCCGAGGTGCGGCGGCTGCCGCCGGGCACGCGGAGGTGAGAGGACATGCCGCCCCCCGACCGTCCCACTCCGGGGGCGCAGGCCGACGACCTCTCGCGGATGCGGCGGGCGCCGTTCCTCCCCGCCGGCGGTCCTGAGGCCGGGTTCCCCGGCGAAGCGGTGCACCGTGTCCCCTAGTCGGCCGATCGCCTCGGTGGACCAGCTCGTGGACGGCATCCTGGCCGGCTCGGTTCCCCGCCAGGTCCGCCTCTTCGCGGCCCAGGGCCTGCTCCCGGTTCCCCACGACGACGTGTTCCGCCTTCAGCTCGTGCTCTCGGCGGACCCCGACGCCGAGCTGGCGGAGGTCGCCAGGAAGTCGATCGCGGAGGAGGACCTCGAGTTCATCCTCGGGTGGTTGCGGAACCCGGAGCGGGACGCCCTCGAGCTCGACCTTCTGATTCGGAACCGCAAGGAAGACGCCGTGTGGGCGGCCGTGGCGCAGCATCCCGGGGTTTCCAACGAGACCCTGCGGGTCTTGGCGCGGCACGGGCCGCCGCTGGTGCAGGACATCATCGTCACCAACCAGGTTCGGCTGCTCTCCTGCCTCGAGCTCCTGGAGGATCTGCGCTCGAACCCCCAGTTCAGCGCCGTCGTGCGGCGGCGTGCGAAGGAGTTCGAGGACGAGTTCATTCGCAAGGCCGCCGAGCTCGCCGAGGAGATGACCGGACCGGAGCCGGCGCCGACCATCGAGGAGGCCATCGAGGCCCTGAAAGCGATCGGCTCCGATCTCCCGGCCGCCGACGATCTCCCGGTACCGAAGAACCCGGACACCGAGCTCGCCGAGGACGCCGCCCGGCGGGGGGAGTCGGCCTTCGCGCGGCTGTGCAGCCTGACGAGCCACGAAAAGATCCTCCGCGCCCTCAAGGGAACCCGCGAGGAGCGCTCGATCCTCATCAACTCGCGGGACCGGATCGTCGTCCGAGCCGTCCTCGCGAGCCCGAAGTTGAGCGACGGCGAGGTTGAGAAGTTCGCGTCCCTGCGGAGCGTGTCCGAGGAGGTCATCCGGACCATCGCCCAGAACCCCCGCTGGATGCGGCGCTACCCGATCATGCATGCGCTCGCCGAGAACCCGAAGACGCCGCCCCAGATCGCCATCCGTCTCCTGCCGCGGCTCAACATCCGCCACCTCAAGAGCCTCAGCGTCAACCGCAACGTCAACCCGATCGTCCGCAAGCAGGCAGAGCGCGTGCTCGTCAGGCGGCGCCGGTGACAGCCGTTTTCCGCCGCGGCGGGAGCGGCCCCGACGCGTCCCGACACTGTTGTGACGGTGCTGGGTGGTTGTGATATAAAAGACCGGGTCATGATGAAAGGCCCGACGTGGATCGAACCAGAATGAGCCAGAACGTAACACTTTACGACGTTCTCGGAGTCGGCCAGGATGCCAGCCAGGCCGAGATCAGGTCTGCTTTCCGCCGGCTGACTCTGAAGTATCACCCCGACCGGTTTCCGAGGGAAAAGCGGGGCGAGGCGGAGGCGCGGTTCCAGCAGATCACCGAGGCCTTCAACGTCCTCAGCCGCAAGGAGACGAGGGACGCGTACGACCGGGAGCTTTCGCTGTCCAAGCGCTCGTCCACCATGGATCGCCGGGAGATCGCGAAGAAGCTGGCGATCATGGGGGCGCAGGCGTATCGAGACGGCAGGATCCTGGAGGCGCGGGAGCACCTGGAGCAGGCCCTGTACCACGACGAGGAGAACTCGCGGGCTCACTACTTCCTCGGCCTCGCCCTCCTGCGCATCAACGGCCAGGAGCGGACGGGACTGCGGCACATCGACCGCTCGATCCAGCTCGAGCCCGAGAACCTGGCCATGAAGGCCGAGGCGGCCCGGCGGTTCCTGGCGGCCGGGATGAGGCTCCGGGCGCAGCGCCTGGCGCGGGAGGTCCTGGACCGGGATCCGACGAACGCCAAGGCGGCCCAGGTCGTCGCCGAGGCCGCCGGCGACGGCGGAGCCGGCGAGAGCGACGGCCGGACGCGATCGAAGCGGCGGAGCTGAGGAGACCCGAGCCGACATGAGCCCGCCATCCTTCACCATCGTCGCGCACGGGCGCACGGACGTGGGGATGAAGCGGCGTCTCAACGAGGACTTCTTCATCATCGACGACGATCTCGGCCTGTACCTGGTGGCCGACGGCATGGGCGGCCACGCGGCCGGGGACGTGGCGTCGCGGCTGGCCGGCGAGGAGATCCTCGACTCCCTGCGCGACGCCCGGGACGCGGGCGACCGGCGGCCGGCCCGGGACCTTCTCACGGCGGCCGTCGTCGCCGGGCAGCGGCGGCTGGTCGAGGCGGTGAGGCGCGAGCCCGAGCTCAAGGGCATGGGGACGACGGTGGTCGCCGCCCTCCACCCACCCGGATCCGGCAAGCTGGTCATCGCCCACGTCGGCGACAGCCGCGCCTACCGTTTTCGAAACGGCGACCTGGAGCCGCTGACAGAGGATCACTCGTGGGTGCACGAGCAGGTGACCGCGGGCTTCCTCTCCGAGGAGGCCGCGCGGCGACATCCGCTCAAGAACGTCGTCACCCGGGCGCTGGGGGAGAACGGCGAGCCCCGCGTGGACACCCGGGAGCTCGAGCTCGAGGCCGGGGACCGGTACCTCCTGTGCTCGGACGGGTTGAATACCATGCTCGAGGACCGGGAGATCGCCGCCGTGCTGCGGCGGACGGGGGATCTCGAGGCCGCCTGCCGGGAGCTCATCGTGGCGGCCAACCGGCGGGGCGGGAACGACAACATCACGGTCGTGCTACTCGATGTGACGGCGGCCTGAAGCGGACCGCGGGTCCGGCGCCTGGTCCGTACGACCGCGGTCGCCGGGCGGACGATCGCGCAGGGAGGGAGCCATCGAATATGGGCTGGTCGACAGAGGAGAACGTCTACCGTGACCTCGGCGTCGAGAACGACGCCCGGATCGTGTTTCTCGTCCTGGACGGGTTGGGGGACCTGCCGGGCGCGGAGGGGAAGACCCCGCTCGAAGCGGCGCGGTCGCCCAACCTGGACCGGCTGGCGGCGGAGGGCGTGTGCGGCCAGTTCGATCCGGTGGCCCCTGGGATCACGCCGGGATCCGGCCCCGGTCACCTCGGCCTGTTCGGGTACGACCCGCTGCGCTTCCTGGTCGGGCGCGGCGTGCTGGCCGCGCTCGGCATCGACTTTCCCCTCGAGGCCGCCGACGTGGCGGCCCGGTTCAACTACTGCACGCTGGACGCCGAAGGTCGGGTCGTCGACCGGCGGGCGGGGCGGATCTCCACGGAGGAGAACCGGCGCCTGACGGACGTCCTGCAACGGGGCCTCGAGGGGCTCGCGCCCGGCGTCCGCGTCTTCGTGCGGACGGTGAGCGAGCACCGGGGCCTTCTCGTCCTGCGCGGCGAGGGGCTCGGCCCCCGGGTGAACGACACCGACCCCCAGGCGACGGGCGTCGCCCCGCTCCCGGCGCGGGGCGAGGACGAGGCGTCGGAGCGGACGGCGGCGATCGTCCGCACCCTCGTCGACCGGGCACAGGAGCTGCTGGCGGCGGAGCCGAAGGCGAACGGGATCCTCCTCCGGGGCTTCGATCGCAGGCCCGAGATCCCCTCCCTCGGCGAGCGATTCCGGTTGCGGCCGGTGTGCATCGCCCAGTACCCGATGTACCGGGGGCTTGCCCGGCTGGTGGGCATGGACATGCCGGAGGCTCCGGCCTCGCTCGGCGACCTCCCGGCCGCCCTGGCAGAGCAGTGGCAGGGGCACGATTTCTTCTTCATGCACGTGAAGTACACGGACAAGGCCGGGGAGGACGGAGATTTCGCGCGCAAGGTCGCGGTGATCGAGGAGGTGGACGCAATGATCCCCGAGATCCTCGCGCTGGGCCCGGACGTGATGGTCGTCTCGGCGGACCACTCGACGCCGGCGAGCCTCCGCGCCCACTCGTGGCACCCGGTTCCGGCCCTGCTCTGGTCGCCCGGACGGGTGCGCCGTGACGGGGTGCGGGCGTTCGGTGAGTCCGAGTGCGTCGGCGGCGGGCT
The DNA here is from genome assembly GCA_964644635.1 of uncultured Thermoanaerobaculia bacterium. GTDB lineage: Bacteria > Acidobacteriota > Thermoanaerobaculia > Thermoanaerobaculales > Sulfomarinibacteraceae > CAZXXL01. The sequence continues at coordinate 14,746 of CAZXXL010000004.1, forward strand.
GGCGCGCCAGCGGCTGCGCTATCTCCTGCCGCTCGCGCTGGCGCACGCGGGCAAGCTCAAGAAGTTCGGCGCCTGATGGGCGGGGATGCGTCGGTGTCGCTGGCGCGCGAGATCGATCTGGCGAGGGCCGTCCTCTTCTCGGACCTCGACGGGACCCTGATCGACGGCCGGACGTTCGAACCGGGCGCCGGGGTGGAGGCGGCGGTGGCGGCGCTCCGCCGGGACGGCATCCTGCTCGTCCCGGTCACGTCGAAGACGGCGGCCGAGGTGGAACGGCTGTGGACCGTGCTCGACCTCCCGCGCCTGGCCGTCGTCGAGGGAGGGGCCGTGCTCCTGTCCGGGACGGGCCCCGCGGAGATCCTCGGCCCTCCGCGGGAGGCGCTGATCGGGATCCTGAGAATGCTCCAGGAGGAAGGCTGGCCACTCACGGGCCTGTCACAGATGGATGCCGCCACGGTCAGCCGGGTCACCGGCCTCGGCGGCGCGGCGGCCGCCCGCGCCCTGCAGCGCAGCGGCAGCGAGCCGTTCGTGATCGATCCCGGCGCACGGGTGGACGAGGCCGCCCTGCGGCGGCGGATCGAGGAGCTGGGGGCGGTCGTGGTGCGTGGTGACCGCCTCTGGCACCTGCTCGGCGCAGGGGTCGGCAAGGGAGCGGCCGTCGGGCTCCTCGAGAAGCGGTTCCCGGCGCTGGCGAGGATCCCGGCGGGCGCGGTGGGCGACGCCTGGAACGACCTCGACATGCTCTGTGCCGTGGCCCACGGCTTCCTGCTCGGCGGCCTGGTCGCCGACGAGGACGTTCCCTGCCCGCTGGCCCGCATTCCCGAGCCGGGGCCGCCGGGTTTCCTGAAGGCCGTGGAGCTGTTCCGCCGCCGCCTCGGGCTGTAGCCTCCGCGGCGGGTCTCTGTTACAGTCCGGCCATGGCAGTCCCGGTCCTTCCTTTCCTCGAACCGATCGTCGCGATCCAGGAGAGAATCGCCGCTCTCGAGAAGGAATCGCCTTCGCTGGAGAGCGTCGAGGCTCTCGAGGCCGCCCGTCTCGAGCTTCAGGAGACCATCGAGCGGATCTTCCGCGACCTCACGCCGTGGCAGAAGTGCCAGATCGCCCGCCACCCCGAGCGGCCGTACACGCTGGACTACATCCACGGGGTGATGACCGGCTTTTCGGAGCTGCACGGAGATCGCCTGTTCGCCGACGACCCGGCGATCGTGGCGGGGTTCGCGTTCCTGGACGGTCAGCCGGTCGCCGTCATCGGCCACCAGAAGGGGAGGAGCACGGCCGAGAAGGTCCGGCGCAATTTCGGCATGCCGCGGCCCGAAGGGTACCGCAAGGCCCTGCGGGTGATGCGGCTGGCCGCTCGCTTCTCCCGCCCCGTGATCACCTTCATCGACACCCCCGGCGCCTACCCCGGGATCGACGCCGAGGAGCGCGGCCAGGCGGAGGCCATCGCCACCAACCTCCTCGAGATGGCCCGCCTCCCGGTCCCCATCGTCGTCGTCATCACCGGCGAGGGCGGCTCCGGCGGCGCCCTCGCGCTGGGCGTCGGCGACCGCGTCCTGATGCTCGAGCACGCGATCTACTCGGTGATCTCGCCGGAGGGGTGCGCGGCCATCCTCTGGAAGGACCAGGCCCGGGCCGAGCAGGCGGCGCGCTCCCTCCGGCTGACCGCGGAGGACCTGAAGCGATTCGGTGTCATCGACGAGATCCTGCCCGAGCCAGCGGGTGGCGCCCACATGGATCCGCTGGCGGCGGCGAGGACCGTGGGGGAGGCGATCAGGCGCCACCTGAAGCAGCTCCGCCGGGTCAAGCCGGATTCCCTCCTGGACAAGCGTTACAAGAAGTTTCGGGTCCTGGGGAAGTACCTCGAGCGGTGAGGACGGCCCCGGTCGGCCCCGGACATCGCGATGGATAAGAGAGGTCTTCGGCATCTGAGGCGGATCACCGCCGGGCTGATCGCGGTGCTTCTGCTCGTGATCGGACTCACGGTCGCGCGCAGGATCCGCGGCGGGCTCGGCGGCAGGATCATCACCGTGCGACCCGAGCACCTGGTCGCCGGGTCGGCGCCCGGACCGGGGAAGACCGTCAGCATCTACCGTGGGTTCGAGTTCACGGAGAGCGTGTCCGGGAAGACGATCTTCACGCTCCGCGCCGACAGGACTCTCGGCCTCTCCTCCGGGTGGCAGGACATCCAGGGGGTCCGGCTCGAACTCTTCCAGAAGGGCGTCCACAAGGCCACCCTGACCTGCGACTCGGCGCGGTTCAACCCGCAGACGCGCGACGCGCGGCTCGTGGGCGCCGTCCACCTCCAGTTCGTGGACGGGGGATTCGTCGACATGGACCGCGGGCGGCTGGATTCCTCCTCGCGGTCCTTTCTCACCGACGCGGGGGTCGTCTTCTCCTTTGGATCTCTCGTCGGCGAGGCGGGCCGGGCGGTCTACCGGCTCGGCACCGACGAGCTCCTCCTGGAGAACCGGGTGATCGTCGGCAGGCCGGGCGGCCAGACGCTCCGGGCGCCCCTCCTCCGGTACTCCCGGGAGACGAGGCGGGCCGTCCTGCCGTCGGGATGCGTGATCCGCAGCGGCGGCGCCGTGGTGCGGGCGAGGCGGGGGGAGATCGAGCTGGCCAAGGAGGAGGGGAGGGTCGAGACCGTCCGCCTCCTGGGCGGCGTGACGATGTCCGGATCGGTCGAGGGGGGCCCGTTCGAGGGCTGGGCCGAGACCGTCACCGCGGTCCGCACCACGTCGGACTCGTGGCAGGTGGCGGCGACCACCACCGGGCCCTGGATCCGTTTCGTCTCCTGGTCGGGCAGCGGCCCGGGGCTTCGCAGCCTGCAGACGTGGCGGGTTCGCGCCTCGTTCGGGCCGGCGGGACCGGTCAACGCCGTCTGCGACCCCGTCGTCTGCCTCACGGAGATCACCGACCGCGGCGTCCAGCGCCGGGGCGAGGCCCGGACGGCCACCGTGCGATTCGAGGCCGGCGCTCCGACCGACCTCGATCTCGAGGGGGACGTGCGGCTGTGGGGCGAGAGCGTGCGCGCCTCGGGTGCCGCCGCGCGCTTTCTCAGGAGCGGCGACCGCCTGGTGTTGACGTCCAACCCCGCCGGGACGGAGCGCGCCACGCTGGTGTCGAAGGAGGCCCGGGTCACCGCCGACCGGGTGGAGCTGGAGAACACCGGCGGCGCCCGGGCCGGCGGGAACGTCCAGGGCAGGCTGGAGGAGGGGGGGCCGCTCTTCGGGGCCGCCCGGGGCCGCAGCGGCCCTCCCGTGCTCTTCGCCGCCGGGGCGCTGGACATCTCCAGGGAAGGGGAGATCCTCCACCTCAAGAAGAACGCCCGCCTCTGGCAGGGCGGCCGGCTGCTGCTCGCGGACGAAATGACCTACCGACGGACCGCGGGCGTGCTCGAGGCCGCCGGCAGTGTGCGCTCGACGTTTCCCGCCGGGGAGGCGGGTGCCACGCAGGCGGCCACGGGCGAGGTGCTGATCGTCGCCAGGTCGCTGAAGGCCGACCGGGAGAGCGGCGTCGCGGTCTACCGGGGCAACGTGCAGTACTCCGACAGCGCGCGGATTCTGTCGGCCTCGACCCTGCGCCTCAAGCTCGGCGCGGACAGGTCGATCGAGACCGCCGACGCCGATGGACAGGTCGTCATCACGGACCTGGTGGACAACCGGAGAATGACCGGGGACAAGGCCCACTTCGACGTCCGGCGGCGGCTGATGGAGCTGACCGGCCACGAGGTGCACGTGACCGATGCGAAGGGCAACGTGGTGACCGGCACGTCGTTGACCTGGAATGGGGCCGATGGTACGGTCACCATCTCCGGCGGCAAGAACACGCGTTCGGAGACGATTCTTCAACAGGAGGGAACCCACTGAGCCCCAAGGCGTTGGATCTCGTTGCGAAGGACCTGCAGAAGTCGTACCGCAGGCGCCGTGTCGTCGACGGGGTCTCGCTGCGGATCTCGCCGGGGGAGATCGTCGGCCTCCTGGGGCCGAACGGCGCCGGCAAGACGACGACCTTCTACATGATCGTGGGGCTCATCGAGCCGGAGGGCGGGGAGGTCCACCTCGGCGACCGGAACATCACGAACCTGCCGATGTACCGGCGGGCGCGGATGGGCATCGGGTACCTCCCCCAGGAGCCCAGCTCCTTCCGCTCGCTCTCGGTGGAGGACAACATCTGGCTGGTCCTGGAGCCGACGGCGGTGGACCGGTACGAGGCCCAGAAGAGGATCGAGGGCCTGCTCGAGGAGTTCGGCCTCATCGACCGCAGGAGGCAGCCGGCGGGGACCCTGTCCGGGGGCGAGCGGCGGCGGCTCGAGGTGGCCCGGGCGCTCGCGATCAACCCAACCTTCATCCTCCTGGACGAGCCATTCGCCGGCATCGACCCGATCGCGGTCCTCGATCTCCAGAGGATCATCAGGCACCTCAAGACGCTGGGGATAGGGGTCCTGATCACCGACCATAACGTTCGGGAAACGTTGAACATCACCGACCGCGCCTATATAATCAAGGACGGCAAGATTTTTGCTTCCGGGCTGCCGGACGAGCTGGCCTCGAACCCGGACGTCCGGCGCATCTACCTCGGGGAGGGGTTCCAGCTTTAGGTCATGGCCCTCGAACAACAACTCCGTTTGAAGCTTTCGCAGCGGCTGGTCATGACCCCATCCCTCCAGCAGGCGATCAAGCTCCTCCTGCTTTCCAGGGTGGAGCTGGAGCAGACGCTGAGCCGGGAGATCCTGGAGAACCCCATGCTCGAGGTGGAACCCGAGGACGAGCTCGGCGGCGTGGAGGAAGGAGCGGCGGCGGAGGGCGGCGAGGCGGCGGAAGAAGCCCCTCCGGGAAACAGCCTCGACCTGGATCCCGCTCTTCCCACCCCGGAGGAGACCTACGGGGACATCGACGTGGAGGCGTTCTTCGCCGATTACCTGGGCGGGGGGGCGTGGGAGGGTCCGTCGATGGCCGCGCCGGGCCCCCGGGAGTTTCCCATCGAGAATACCCTCCCGGCCTCGTCCGGCCTGTACGAGCACCTGGTCTGGCAGCTGCACCTCGTGGACTGTCGTCCCGAGGTGGCCGAGGTCGGCGAGTTCATCATCGGGAACCTGGACGAGAACGGCTTCCTGCGGGCCAGCGACGACGAGATCCGCGAGGCCACCGGGGCCGACCAGGCGACGGTGGAGGAGGCGCTGCGGGTGGTCCGGTCGCTGGATCCTCCCGGGATCGGCGCCAGGGACGTGCGGGAATGCCTGCTGCTGCAGCTGGAGTACCTGGCCGGCGAGGGCTCCCTGGACGACGACGAGGCTCGCCTGGTCGGCCACGCCAGGAAGCTGATCGCCGATCACTGGGACGACTTCCTGCACCAGCGCTGGGACCGGCTGTGCGCCGCCCTCGGCCTGGATCGGCGGGAGCTCAAGGATGTGGTCGGTATCGTGCGCCGGCTGGAGCTGAAACCCGGACGGCGGTACGTGACCGACAGCAACGTCTTCGTGGAGCCCGACGTCTTCGTCGAGAAGGTGGACGGGGAGTACCGGATCCGGCTCAACGACGACGGGCTCCCCCGGCTCCGGATGAGCTCGCGTTACGTGCGGCTGCTGGAGGGAGGCTCGCTGGACAGGCAGGCGAAGGAGTACCTGCGCGAGAAGATGAAGAACGCGGTCTGGCTCATGAAGAGCATCGACCAGCGGCAGAGGACGATCTACAAGGTCGCGGAGAGCATCGTCAAGTTCCAGCGCGGGTTTCTGGACTACGGCATCGAGGCCCTGCGGCCCATGGTCCTGCGCCAGGTGGCGGAGGACATCGGCATGCACGAATCGACGGTGTCGAGGGTGGTGACGAACAAGTACATCTCGACGCCCCGGGGCCTGTTCCCGATGAAGTTCTTCTTTCACTCGGGGGTGGACTCGGCCCGCGGGGAGAACGTCTCCTCGCTGGTGGTCAAGGACCGGATCAGGAAGATCATCGAGGGCGAGGACCCGAAGAAACCGCTCTCGGATTCGGCTATCATGAAGATCCTGCAGCGCGAGGGGGTGCGGCTTGCACGCCGGACAGTCGCGAAGTACCGGGAGGAGCTCGGCATCGCATCGTCGGACAAGAGGAGAAGAGCGCTGTAAAAGAACAGGAACGGTTTCCCCGGACGCGGAAGTCCGAGGCGTCCGTGGTAAAAGGGGCAGGGAGGCATCATGAACATCGATTACATCGCCAGAAAGGTCGACCTGAGCGACAAGGTCAAGGCCTTTACGGAGAAGAAGCTCGCCAAGCTCGAGAAGTACTTCAACCAGGTCCTGGAAGTCCGTGCGGAGTTCACTCAGGAACGGCACCTTTACGTCGTCGACGTCTTCATCAACGGCAAGGATTTCGACGCCCGTGCCACGAGCCAGAACAAGGACCTCCTGTCCGCCGTCCAGGAAGTCGCGGACAAGCTCGAGATCCAGGCCAGGAAGGCGAAGACCAAGCTCAAGGGGCGGAAGCGGCAGGCCGAGGTCCGGACCCAGGCTCCGGACTGGAGCGTGGAGGTTCTGGCGCCGGAGTCGATCGCGTCCGGCCACCCGGAAATCGTGAAGACGTCGACCATCCAGGTCAAGCCGATGACCATCGACGAGGCCATGCTGCAGCTCGAAAAGTCGCGCAACGATTTCATCGTCTTTCTGAACGCCAGCAACAACAAGGTGAACGTCCTCTACCGGCGCCGTGACGCGAACCTCGGCCTGATCACCCCCGAGCTCTGACGTGAAGCTGCAACAACTCATTCATCCCGACCGCGTTTTCTTCGGCCTGTCGGCATCCGACGTGGGCACCGCCCTGGCCCGGATCGCCGAACGCGTGGCCGACGACATCGGGGTGAGCGCGGACAAGATCGTCGCCGCCCTGAGCGAGCGGGAGGAGCTCGGGTCGACGGCGGTCGGCCACGGCTTCGCCATCCCCCACTGCAAGCTTCACGGCATCAGCGAGATCTACGTGGCCGTGGCGCGCTTTACCGAGGGTGTGGACTTCCATGCCGTGGACGGGGAGCCGGTGCGCGTGATGTTCGTCGTGCTGTCCCCCCCGGACCAACCGGCCGCGCACCTCCAGGTCCTGTCGCAGATCGCCAGGGTCCTCAAGCGCGAGAATCTGCGCGAGCCGATTCTGGCCAGCCGGGACGAGGGCGAGCTCGTGGCCGCCATCCGCCGGGCCGCCGAGGCCGAGGGCCTGTGAAGCACCAGGCGCCGATCCCGGTCCGTTCCCTGCTCGAAGCCCCGGAGCTGGATGTCCTCGAGCTCGAGGTCCTGGCCGGAGCCGGGGGTCTCGACGGTAACCTGATCACGAACCCGCGGATCCAGAAACCCGGCCTGGCTCTCGCCGGGTTCCTGCCCTATCTCAAGAGCGGGCGGTTGCAGATCATCGGACAGTCGGAGGTGGACTACCTGCGGACCCTGCCGGCGGAGGAGGGCATCTCGAGAATGGCGGCCCTCATCGGCCACGGGGTGCCCGCCATCGTCGCCGCCAAGGGGTTGCGGCCCGACGACCGGGTCCTCCGCGAGTGCGAGGCGAAGAACGTGCCGTTCTTCCTGACGGAAAGGCCGACCTCCCAGGTGATCTCGCTGATCTCCCTCTTCCTGGAAGAGCGCCTGGCGCCGCAGGTCCAGATTCACGGCGTGCTCCTCGACGTCTTCTCCCTCGGCACCCTGATCATGGGCGATCCCGGGATCGGAAAGAGCGAGTGTGCGCTGGAGCTGGTGTACCGGGGCCATCGCCTGGTCGCCGACGACGTGGTCGTCCTGCGGCGCACCCACAACGCCGGGCTGGTGGGGACGGCGCACCCCCGCCTGGAGAACTTCCTCGAGCTCCGCGGCGTCGGCATCATCGACGTGCAGAAGCATTTCGGCATGACGGCCACCTCCCCGCGGATCGGTGTCTCGCTGGTGATCCGGCTGGTGAAGCTGAGCGAGGAAACGCGGGCCATGGAGCGGCGGTGGCGCGAGTCCCTGATGGAAGATCCCAGGCCCCTGGTGCAGACCGAGACCATCCTCGGCAAGGAGATTCCGCTGTACACGATGGCCGTGGCTCCGGGCCGCGACGTGGCGATCATGGTCGAGACGGCGGTGAGGAAGTGCCTGCTCGCGCGGCGCGGTGTGGACGACGAACGATCCTTCATCGAGTCCGTGAACCGGAGGGCGAAGGGACTGCCCGGCGATGATGCAGACGAGCTCTGACGAACGGGACTTCCACGGGCCCTTCGTGATCACGGGGCTCTCCGGTGCGGGCAAGAGCGTGCTCAGCCGCAGCCTGGAGGATCTGGGCTACCTCTGCGTCGACAACATTCCGTTGGAGCTCCTGGCCGATCTCTTCGAAAGGAGCCGGGGCGACCTGAAACGCCTGGTGGTGGTGGTGGACGTGAGGACGGAGGGCTTCGCGCGGCGCTTCCCGGCCATCTACGCGCAGCTGGGCGAGCGCTGGAGCGACCTTCGGCTCATCTTCGTCGAGGCCTCGCCGGAGGTGCTGCTCCGCAGGTACTCCGTGGCCCGCCGTCCCCACCCCTTGCGGGGATCGAACCTGGAGCACGCCATCGCCGAGGAGAGGGAACGCCTCGCCGACATCAGGGGCCTGGCGGATATCGTGATCGATTCCAGCGCGCTCAACCCCCACGAGCTGAGGCGCCAGGCACTGCACCTGGGCGGCGTGGACGATCCGCGGGAGCTCCTGGCCCTCGACGTCGAGAGCTTCTCCTACCTCCAGGGGGTGCCCCCGACCGCCAGCCTGGTCTTCGATGTCCGCTTCCTTCCCAACCCCTATTTCGTCTCGGAGCTCCGCTCGCTGCCCGGCGACCACCCCGACGTCGTCGCCTGGATGGAGGGGTTCGAGGAGGTTCGCTCAGCGGTCGACGACCTCGTCGCCTTCACGCTGGGTCTGCTGCCCAAGTACAGCGCCGAGCTCAAGACCCACCTCACCATAGCCACGGGGTGCACGGGTGGACGGCACCGCTCGGTCTACATGGCCGCCCGCCTGGCGGATGCGATCCGCCGGGCCGGCTACATCGTCACCCTGACCCACCGCGACCGGGACCGCTGGAGGTACCCATGATTCCGGTGCTCGTTCTCACCCACGGCAGCCTCGCCGACGAGCTGCTCCGAGCCGCACGGACCATCGATCCCAGCCTGGACGACGCCACGGAGGCCCTCGCCCTGCCGTGGGACATCGACTCGGAGGAGGCCGCGGCCAGGCTCCGTGAGCGTCTCGAAACCATGGCGACCGGCGACGAGGGGGTGCTCGTCCTGACCGACATGTTCGGCGGCACGGCCACCAACATCGCCCTGCCGCTGCTGGCGCCGGGGCGGGTCGAGGTCGTGACCGGTGTCAACCTCCCCATGCTGCTCAGGCTCGGCAACCTGCGCGACCGCCGCCTGAGCCTGCACGAGGTGGCCGAGCGGGCCGTGGCGGCCGGGCAGAAGAGCATCCACGTGGCGAGCGACTTCCTCCGCACCGCCCGTGACCGGGGCGGGGAGAGGGATGCGGCGAAGCCCCGCGACCCGTGATCGTGGCCCCCTCCGGGCGACGGCGGATCCGCGCAAGGATAGAATTGGGACGGCATGAGGAAAGAACAGGCGCTCATCACGAACAAGCTCGGTCTCCACGCACGGGCGGCCGCACGGGTCGTGCACACGGCCAACCGCTTCAAGTCGTCCATCCTGATCGGCGTGGATGACGAGGAGGTCAACGCCAAGTCGATCCTGGGACTGCTCACCCTGGCCGCCACCAAGGGGACCACAGTGACCGTCCGGGCCGAGGGCGAGGACGAGAACGATGCCGTGGCGGCGGTCGTGCAGCTGATCGCCGACAAGTTCGGAGAAGAGGAATGAGCCGGAAGGAGATCTCCGGGATCGGGGTGAGCCCCGGCATCGCCATCGGCGAGGTCGTGGTCCAGGAGACGCGGCCCATCCCGGCTCTGCGGATTCCCATCCCGCCTTCCCAGGTGGACGACGAGGTCGAGCGGTTCCGGCAGGCCGTCGACAAGGTCACGCGCCGGATCCGGGAGAACCAGCGGATGGCCACCGAGACCATGGGCGAGGAGTACGCGGCCATCTTCGAGGCCCACCGGCTCATCGCGTCCGACCCCTCACTCTCGGTTCCCGTCGAGGAGATGATCCGCAAGGAGCACGTAAACGCCGAGTGGGCGCTGGACAAGGTCATCACCGCCCTGCTCTCCAAGTTCGACAGCCTCGGCGACCTCTACTTCGCCGACCGCCGGCTCGACTTCCTCGACGTGTCCACCCAGATTCTCAGGATGCTCCAGGGGCAGGATATCGACCGGTTCAGGGACCTGAGCAAGCCCGTCATCCTGGTCGCCGACGAGCTCCCACCCTCGGTCGCGGTGCAGCTGCCCCTCGACAAGATCCTCGGCTTCGCCCTGGAGATGGGCGGGCCCACCTCGCACACCACCATCATCGCGCGGTCCTTCGGCATTCCGACCACCGTCGGCCTGCACGGCGCCTGCGAGGCCGCAGCGACGGCCTCACAGGTCGTCCTGGACTCGTTCGAGGGCAAGATCGTCTTCGATCCGGATCCGGCCGAGATCAGCGCCTACGAGTCGAGGAAGCGGGAGTACCAGGAGCAACAGGCCCAGCTCTTCCACGTGCGGTCCCTCCCAACGGTGACCCGGGACGGCCGCAGGCTCGAGCTTCTGGCCAACGTCGATCTGCCGGTGGAGGTGGACCTCGCCCTGGACTGGAACGTGGACGGGATCGGGCTCCACCGCTCCGAGTTCCTGTACATGAAGATGAGCCCGGTCCTCCCCTCCGAGGAGGACCACCTCGCGTTCTACCGCGAGCTCGTGCGGCGGATGGCGCCCCGCCCGGTGACCATCCGCACCTTCGACCTCGGCGGCAAGAAGCTGGCCCGGGACCTCATCGGCAGCCCCGAGGCGAACCCGGTGCTCGGGCTGCGGGGGATCCGGCTCTGCCTGGCCAAGCCGGAGTTCTTCCGGACCCAGATCCGCGCCCTGCTCCGGCTCGCCGGGGAGGAGCCGGAAGGCTCCGTCCGGATCATGATCCCGCTGATTTCGGGAATCGAGGAGTTCCGCGTCACCCGCCTCTTCGTCGAGAACGCCCGCGATGAGCTGCGCAGCGAGGGGTACACGGTCCCCGACCGGGTGCCTCTCGGCGCCATGGTCGAGGTTCCCTCCGCGGCGGTGATGGCGCGCGAGCTGGCCCAAGAGGTCGATTTCTTTTCGATCGGGACCAACGACCTCATCCAGTACTCGCTCGCCGTCGACCGCGCCAACGAGCTCGTCTCGTACCTCTACCAGCCCAGCCACCCCGCGATACTGAGAATGATCCGGGACGTGATCCTCGCCGGGGAGGCCGAGGGAATCGAGGTCGCGATGTGCGGCGAGACGGCGGCGGATCCCCTGATGGTTCCGCTCCTGGTCGGCCTGGGCCTGAAGAGGTTCAGCATGAACCCCCAGGCGGTGCCCGTCATTCGGCATCTGGTGCGTCACCTCTCGTACAGGGAGTCCGCGCACATCGCCCGCCAGGCCCTGGAGATGACGACCGCGCGGGCGGTGGAGGAGTACCTGCTCGAACGTCTCGCCCTGCTCTTCGCCAAGATCAAGATTCGAATCTAGGAGATGCGATGAGTACCGTTAGCATTCGCCGGATTCCGAAACCATGGGGATACGAGGAGATCTTCGCCCACACCGAGAGGTACGTCGGCAAGATCCTGTTCATCAGGCAGGGGGAGGCGTTGAGCCTCCAGTACCACGAGCGCAAGGACGAAACCATCCGGGTGCTCGAGGGTGATCTGGAGCTCGTCGTCGGCTCCTCCCCTGACGCCCTGCGGCCGCTTCGCCTGGGCCCCGGCGATGCCTTCCGCATCGAGCCGAGCATGATACACCGCATGATCGCCCGCAGCGATTGCAGGGTTCTCGAGGTCTCCACGCCCGAGCTCGACGACGTGGTGCGGCTCGAGGATCGCTACGGCAGGGAGGGTACCAGCGACCCGTAGAACCGGGTCGCAAGGAGGTCCCCGATGTTCGTCTCACAGGCCGCGACCGTGTTCTTCCTGATGACGGCGGCCGCTCTTCCGCAGGCGGCGGCGGGGAGCCGGAGGCCGGCGGACCAGACGCGGGCGACGCCGGCTCCCACGAGAACGCCCCGCCCGCGGGTTCGCTCCCTGGCTGATCTTGCGCGGCGCATCCACCTGCGCTGGCCCCCGGGCGCCGCGGCCCGCGGAGGCGGTAAGGTCGAGATCACCGACGAGAACCTGCCGGCGCTGGCCCGGCGGGGCCGGCTGACGACGAGCTCGCCCGGGAAGATGACGGCTCCATCGTCCACCGCCCCGGCCGCCGGGGTGGGGGAGGGAACGACCCACCGGGGCCGAGAGTACTGGCGGACCAGGTACGCGGCCGAGCTCAAGAAGATCCACGGCCTGGAACGGGAGATCGGACGTCTGGAGGCGGAGATTCCCGGACTCTGGCGCACGTTCTACGCCTGGGACGATCCCGCGTACCGGGACGGCGTCATCAAGCCCAAGCTCGACCGCGATCTCGCCGAGGTCACGAGGCTGAAGGCTCAGCTCGAGGCGAAGAAGGCGGAGCTACCCCGGATCCTGGAAGCGGCCCGCCGCGACGGGGCCCAGCCGGGCTGGTTCCGCGACCTCGAGGCCGAGACCCCGTAGGCGCGCCGGCCCGGGTCGCGCCCCGCACCGAAGCCGCCGGCGATGGTAGAATTGCCCGCGAGGCGCGCGTAGAAACGGAGACGCGGTATGAAGACCTTTTACGTCGAGACCTGGGGATGCCAGATGAACCACCACGACAGCGAGCGGCTGGCGGGCATCCTCATGGCCGAGGGCCTCGAACCGGCTCCCGACGTGGCGCGTGCGGACCTGGTGCTTCTCAACACCTGCTCGGTACGCGAGAAGGCCGTCCAGAAGGTTCGCAGCCGGCTGGGAGAGATCGCCAGCCAGAACGTCCGTGCGTGCATCGGCCTGTGCGGGTGCGTGGCCGAGCAGGAGGGGAGAGCCTTCCTGGAACGTACCCGCTCCCTGGGGTTCGTGATCGGCCCCGGCCAGCTGTCCCGGCTGCCCGAGGCCCTGCGCCGGTACCAGCGGGGGGAAAGGGCCGTTCTCACCGGTTTCGACGCCCGCGCCGAGCACGATGTGGACCTCATCTTCCGGGGCGGCTCGCCACGGGCGATGGTGACCGTCATCGAGGGCTGCAACGAACACTGCACCTTCTGCATCGTCCCGTACACCCGCGGTCCCGAGCGCAGCCGGCCGGCGGCGGCGATCGTCGAGGAGGTCGCGGCCCTGGCGCGGACCGGCGTCAGGGAGGTGCAGCTCCTCGGCCAGACCATCAACGCCTACGCATGCCCTGACACCGGCACCGACTTCGCCGAGCTGCTCGGCCGGGTCGGCCGCGTGGCCGGGATCGAGAGGATCCGATTCATCACCTCGCATCCCCGGCACTTCTCGGACGAGCTCATCGCCGCCATGGCTGATAACCCGAGGGTCTCCCGGTACCTTCACCTGCCGATCCAGTCCGGGTCGGACGCCGTTCTCAAGCGCATGCATCGCCGTTACACTCGGGAAGAGTACCTGGATCTCGTGGCCCGGATCCGCCGGGCCATGCCGGGAATCAACCTGTCCACCGACATCATCGTCGGCTTTCCGGGCGAGACCGACGACGACTTCAGCGCCACCCTGGAGATCCTTGAGACGGTACGCTTCGGCCAGGTCTTCGCCTTCGCCTTCTCGCCACGCCCCGGAACGCCGGCCTCGCGGTACCCCGAGCAGGTCCCCGAGGACGTCAAGCGCGAACGCCTGCAGCAGCTGTTCTCCCTCGCCGACCGCATCACCCTCGAAATCAACCAGGCCCTGGTCGGCAGCGTGATGGACGTGCTCATCGACGGTACCAGCCGCCGCAGCGAGGGCGACTGGCAGGGGCGCACCGACGACAACCGGGTCGTCAACTTCCCGAAGACCGGCTTCGAGGACATCGGAGATATCGTCCCGGTACGCATCCTCCGCGCCGGCCCGCACTCCCTGACCGGCGAAATCCACGCGCGGGCGGCCCGGCTTCCGGTCCTCGATGGCTCGCACCCCCGGCGCGCCCCGACGGGCGGTTGACACTCCAATTCGGCGCACCCTATAGTTGACCGCCGGACGCCGGAGGTACAGTGCATCCATGATCATCGCCATCACCAACCAGAAGGGCGGGGTGGGGAAGACCACGACGGCAATCAATCTCGCCGCCGGGCTCGCCCAGAAGGGCCTGCGCACCCTGCTCGCCGACCTCGATCCTCAGGCCAACTCCACCATGTCCTTTCTCGACGTGCGCACGCAGCACGCCAACATGTTCGACGTGCTCGCCGGCTCCACGGAGCTCGAGTCGATCGTCCAGCCCACCTCGGACCAAAACCTCTTCATCGCCCCGTCCAGGATCTCCATGGCCAAGCTGGAGGCATCCCTGGTGGGTGAGGTCGACGCTCCCTTCCGGCTGGCGGACAGGCTCGGCCCGGTCAGCTCGAGCTACGACGCGGTCGTTCTGGACACGCCCCCGACCCTCGGTCTGATCACCGTCAACGCCCTCGTCGCGGCCACGCACGTCCTGATTCCCATCCAGGCCTCGTTCTTCGCTCTCGAGGGCACCGACGACCTCCTCGAGACCATCGACAAGATCAAGGCCCGTCCCAACACCGAGCTCCGCCTCCTGGGAGTTCTCGTCACCCTCTACGACCGCCGGACCCTGCTCTCACGCCAGGTTCTCGAGGAGATCCGCGGCGTCTTCGGCGACCTCGTCTTCGACACCCTCATCAGTAAATCCGTCCGCCTCGAGGAGGCTCCGGCCCACCAGCTCAGCATCTTCGAGCATGCGCCCCGATCCGCGGGCGCCTACGAGTACTACCGGCTCTGCGAGGAGGTCCTGCAACGTGTCGGTGCCTAAACGCGGCCTGCCAGCCAAGCGGCGGATGCGTCACGACCGCCACTTTGTCGACGAGCTCGCCCGTCGCACGGGGGAGGGAATCGGGCGCATGATTCCCACCACCCAGATCACGAGCAACCACGATCAGCCACGCACGGCGCTCGGCGATCTCAGCGACCTGTCGGCGAGCATCAAACGCCACGGCATCCTCGAACCGCTCCTCGTCCGTCCGCGCCCCGGGACCCCAGGCACCTACGAGCTCATCTCCGGCGAGCGCAGATTCCACGCCGCGCTCGAGGCCGGCCTGGAAGAGGTGCCCTGCATCCAGCTCGACGTCAGCGATGAGCTTGCCCTCGAAATCGCCCTCATCGAAAACCTCCAGCGCAAGGATCTCAGCCCGTTCGAGGAAGCCGAGGGGGTCCAAACCCTTGTCGACAAGTATGGTTACACCCACCAGGAAGCCGCCCGGGCCATCGGCAAGTCCCGGGTGACGGTCACCGAGACCCTTCAACTCCTCGCCATTCCCCCCGCCGTACGAGAGCGATGTCGGCATGCCGACATCAACGCCAAGGGCGTGCTCCTGGAGATCGCCAAGACATCGAGCGAGGAGGCCATGCAGCATCTCCTCGACGCCTACCTGGAACGCCACCTCGACCGCGCCGCGCTCCGGCGGCTCCGGCGCGAGATGGAGGGACTCGAGACGGCGAGGACCGCGGACGAGGCCCCGGCGGCGGGGGAGGAGGCCGACGCGGACGGGTCCCCGGCAAAGGCTCCACGGCGTTTCGTCTGGCGGTTCCGGCACCCGGAGCGGCCCTTCAGCCTCGCCCTCACGTTCCGCACGGAGACTGAGCCGGACCCGAACGAGGTCGTCCGCGCCCTCGAGGAGATTCTCGCCGATCTCCGCGCCCAGCTGGGTGATCCCGGCCACTCGCCCTCCTGAGGCGGGCGCAGCAGCGGCATAAGCCCTCTCCAGGGGCGGGATCGAACTTTTTCCACACCGAAGAGAGGGGATCGATCGACGCGCAGAGCGATCGATCGGGGCCGGGGCCATCTCCAGGTTTACATAATATATCTTATCGGACATTGAAATTCCACAAGGAACTGTGGAGAGTCGGCAAGCCTGTGGAAAACCCTGTCGATGATTTCCTTCGTCCCCGGGAGTGGCCCGTCGCCCGTTGGTGGTTCGCACTCGGATCGCGGCGCGTGTAAACTTCGCTGCGGCATGCGGTCGTTCCTGAGCTTCTGGCGCTCGCGGCTCACCTGGTACGTCATGGGCCAGGTATTGGGGCCGACGGCGATCGGTTTCGTGACCTACACGTTCCTGCTGCTCCTGCGGGCGGTGTTCGTGGTGCTGGAGCAGATTCTCGTCCGTGGCGTTTCGGCGCGTGACGCGTTCATGCTGCTCTGGTACTCGCTCCCCCACGTTGTGGTGCTGACGGTACCGATGAGCTTTCTGTTCGGTGTGCTGCTGGCGGTGGGCCGGATGAGCGCCGAGAACGAGATCGTCGCTCTCCAGGCCGGCGGCGTGTCCATGCGGCGCCTTGTGTACCCGGTGCTGGTCCTGGGCCTGGTTCTTTCGGGGGCGAACGCGTACCTGACGCTCGACGTGATGCCGCGCTTCAACCGCAAGCTGGTCGAGATGAAGGTGCGCCTGTTCAGCTCCGCGAAGAGCCTCGGCGAAATCGAGCCGAAGGTGTTCTACCAGGAGCTTCCGAACACCTTGCTGTACGTGCGGGGGGTGGATGCGGAGACGGGCGTGTGGAAAGGAGTCCTTCTCTTCGAGCGGGGCCGGGACGGGAAGGACACGCTGGTGGTGGCGCGCCGCGGCCGGTTGGTGCGCACGGCCCCGCCGGGCGCGGCCGGGGCCGCGAGGGCCGGGGCTGGTGGACGCTGGCTGCTCCTCGACAACGCGGTGAGTCACGAGCTCAACGAGCGCAAGCCGCAGATGTACCGGGTGAACGTGAATCAGAGCCAGCTGGTGCAGTTCGGGCCGAAGCCGGGTGCCAACGGCCGCGTGCAGTACTCCTTCGGGCTGCGGGCGCAGAGCACGGCGCAGCTGGTGCGCACGATCGGACGGGCGCACCGCGGCCGGGAAGAGGTCGCTGCGGGCGGGATGAGGACCTGGCGGCTGGCCGAGGTGGAGCTCCAGAAGCGGCTGGCGATTCCCATGGCGTGCCTGGTGTTCGGGTTGATCGGGTTCCCGCTGGCCGTGCGCTCCCGGTCCGGCGGGAAGGGGCGCGGTTTCCTCGTGTCGCTGATGGTCATCGTCGGCTATTACATCGTGCTCAACCAGGGGGAGCTGCTCTCACGGGAGGGACGGATCCCGGCCTGGGTGGGAGCCTGGCTGCCCAACCTTCTCGTCGTCGTCATCGGGCTTGGGATGATGGCCAGGGCCGGCATGTGGCTGGGCGAACGGGCGCGGCGCCGGTCTCTGATCGCGACGCTGACCATGGCCGTCGGGGAGCGCGTGGACAAGAGGCGGCACCGTCAGGCCACCGGCACCGGGGAGCTGCGGCTCACCGGCTCGATCCCGGTCGCCCTGCAGCGGCGGCGGCCCGGTCTGGCGTTCCCGGGCCTTCTCGACAGGTACCTGCTCAGAAGGCTGGCCGGTCCCCTGCTCCTGGTGCTGACCAGCTCGGCGGCGCTGTACATCGTGGTGGATTTCGCCGACAAGCTGGACGAGCTGGCGAAGCACACCGCCACTCTCGGCGTCTTCTTTGCCTATTACTGGAACCTGCTGCCCCAGGTCGTTCTGGACGTCGCCCCCCTCGGTTTCATGATCTCGGTCCTGCTCCTGCTGACGCTGCTCGAGCGCAACATGGAGCTGACCGCGATCAAGGCCGGCGGGATCTCGTTGTACCGGGTCGTGGTGCCGGTCCTTGTGGCGGCGGGAATGCTGGCGACCGGCCTCGCCGTGCTCCAGGAGTCGGTGGTTCCGAGAAGCAACCGGGAGGCCCACCTGCTCCTGAACAGGATCAAGGGCCGGCGGGGCCCCCGTTCCTTCGCCGGCACGGACCGCCAGTGGCTGTTCTCGAGGGACGGCTCCACCCTCTACAACTTTCTCCGCTACGACAGGAATTCGAAGACCCTGTTCAGGCTTTCCCTGTACCGCTTCGACGAGGATGACCAGCTCCGCTTCATGCTCTTCGCGGACCGTGCCCGGTACCGGAACGGGAGCTGGATCGCGGATTCGGGGTGGTTCCGGCAGATCTACCCGGACGGAACGGACAGTTTCCAGAGGATCACCAAGCCCATGGAGCTCGATGTTCCCGAGGCGCCGAGCTACTTCGTGACCGAGTACCGGACACCGGCGGAGATGACCTTCGGGCAGCTGCGGCGGTACATCGCGGAGCTCAAGGTTTCGGGCTACCGCCCGATCCAGCTCCTGGTCCGGCTCTACCAGAAGATCACCTATCCGCTCTCGGCCTTCGTGATGGTGTTCCTCGCGCTTCCCTTCGGGTTGAACAGGAGTGGAGGGCGCCGCGTGAGCCCGGTTCACGGCATCGCGTGGGGGCTCGGCCTCGGCATGGTCTACTTCCTCCTGGTCGCGGTCTTCGGCAAGCTGGGCGAGGCCAACGTGCTTCCCCCCCTGGTCGGGGCGTGGATTCCCCTGGTGCTGGCGACCCTGTTCGCGGTCAACCGCCTGACCACGGTGCGCACCTGACCGGCCCTCGGCGGGGTCGAGGCCCCTCCCCGGCTCCGCCGGCCCGTCACCCCGTCATGCAGCGTGCGACCAGGGTGTTGAAGCGGCGGCGCAAGGGATGGAGCTCGATGTCCCGGTGGGCCGGATGATGGCGGTTCGTCAGCAGCACGGCGATGCAGCCGGACTTCGGATCGACCCACACCGAGGTTCCCGTGAAGCCGTTGTGCCCGACGGACGACGGGGACAGGGCGGGACCGGCGGAGCAGCCCGGGGACGACGCCAGTTGCCAGCCGAGGCCGCGGTCCTGAGCACGCCCCGGCGTGCGGTTGCGCACCGCGAGCTCGATCTCCTCGGGCGCGAACAGGCGCGAGGATCCGGCCAGGAACTGGGAGGCGAGCGCGAGCACGGCGCGCGCGGTCCCGAACAGCCCCGAGTTCCCGGCGACGCCGCGGAGGAAGCGGGCGTTCCCGTCGTCCGGCTCCCCCGCCCCCTGGGGCGGGATGAAACCGACGGCGTCCTCCATCCCGAGGGAGCGCAGGAGCGCGGTTTCGGCCAGCGGCGCCTCCGAGCCGCCGGCGACGGCGTGACGGCCGGGGTCCGGGCGGTACATGAGCTCGTCCGCGAGGCCCAGGGGGGCGGCGATTCTGGTCCGGAAGACGTCCTCCAACGGCATGCCGAGGACGCGCTCAATCACCAGCCCGGCCATGACGTAGCCGACGCAGGAGTAGACAACATCGCCCTCCGGCTCGGGGACCACGCCCCGCAGCGCATCCACCAGGCGGTCCCGTTCCCCGCGGCACAGGGCGTAGAGGGGCAGCCACGCCGGCAGGCCCGCGGTGTGCGTGAGCAGGCGCTCCATCGGGAGGCGGCCGACGGGCGCCCCGCCGAGCTCTGGGAGCACGTCGGCCACGGCCGTGTGCAGATTGACGAGGCCGGCCCGCCGGGCGAGGAGGAACAGCGGCACGACCACCAGGGGCTTGGTCAGCGAGGCCAGGTCGTAGAGCACCCCGGGCCCGGTCGCTGCCGGCGCCGGCCGCACCTTGGCCCTGCCCACGGCGACCTCGCCCTCGAGGACTCCTCCCCTCCCCCACGCCGCCGAGGCGCCGGGGGCGAGGCCGGCGGCGACGGCGCGGGAGAGCAGCCGACGCACGCTGGTGATACAGCGCGGCGTGCGGAGATCTCCCCGTTCCATGGCTGCCGGCGGTCCGCTCACCCCGCGGACCGGGTGCCGCCCTTCGGGATGGGAACCGGGCGGAGATCCTCGTCGACGTTGACGTAGGTGATCTCGGCCGCCGTCACCTCGACCTCCTCGGTGCGGTCCCAGTACCTGGCGGCGCGCACCGAGACCTGCACGGTCACCGAGGTTCTGCCGACGCGCACGAGCTCGGTGTAGAAGGAGACGAGGTCGCCCACGAAGACGGGCTCGTGGAAGACCACGGATTTCATGGCCACGGTGACGACCCGGCCGGCCCCGTGGAGCTTGGCCTCCTCGGCGCCCGCCTGGTCGAGGTAGGAAAGGATCACGCCGCCGAAGATGGTACCGCTCGAGTTGGTGTCGCGGGGCATCATCAGGACCCGGATCGCCGGGATCTTTCTCATGGGGCTCACACTCACCTCCTGGGCTCAGTGTATACCGAGCCGGTGTTCGGCGGGCCCCTCGACCTCGGAAGGAACCGGAGTCCACGCAAAGAAGGTTCTTTCGCCATGCCCCTCCGGTAGACTTGCGGCGTGGACATCGACCGCTGGCTTCCGGAGATCATTCGCGCCCGGCCCCGGACCACCTTTCGGTTCGATTACGACATCATCGGCATTGCCGTGGCGCCGCCGAGCCCGGAGGCCGTGGCCCGGGCCGCCGAGTCGGCCCATGTCTCCGCCGTTCGCAAGGATCCGGTTTCGTGGGAGCTTCGCCTCCGCTGGACGACCAGGGTCTTCGGGATCATCGGCAGGGATGTCGAGGAGAGCGCAGATCTCCAGTTTCTCGGGGAGCCCGACGGGGGACGCCTGCGGCTGACCTGCCTTCCGGTGGCCACCCACGAGGCGCACGCGGCCGGCATGGGCGGCGTCATCGTCATGACCGCGGCGGTGTGGCTCGCCGGCGGGTGGCTGGCCGGCGTTCCGGCGGCCGTGGCGACCCTGGCCGCGGGAAGCCTGTGGGCGCTCTACACCAGGGAGATGGCCCTCCAGGTCCTCGAGCGGCGCCTGCGCCGCCTGATCGAGGACCTCGGCACCGCCGTCTGGCCGGGCCTCCCGGCCCAGCTCCTGCCGCCGCCGCGGAAGCTGGTCTGAATCACGCCCGCTGCAGCTCCTCGGGAGTTGGCAAATCCTCCGGCCTCTCGAGGCCGAAATGAACCAGGAACTCCTTGGTGGTCCGGTACAGGAACGGCTTGCCGACCACCTTCTTCCTGCCCGCAACGCGGAGGAGCTTGCGATCGAGCAGCGTGCGGACGACGCCGGCCGAGTTGACGCCGCGGATGAAGTTGATCTCGGGCAGCGTGACCGGTTGCCGGTAGGCGGCGATGGCCAGCACCTCGAGCGCGGCCTGGGAGAGCTTCTGCCGGGCCCGCACCCCCTGCATCTCGCGGATGTAGGGATCGAGGGAGGCGAGCGTGACGAAGCGCCAACCCCCGGCCACCCGTTCCAGCCGGACGCCGTGTCCCGGACGTTCGTACTCCTGCTTCAGCCCCTGGATGGCGTCCTCGAGCCGCTCGCGGGTGACGCCGTCGTCGTCGATCACGGCCACGAGCTGGTCCAGGGTGACCGGCTCGGGCGAGGTCAGCAGCAGGGCCTCCGCCACGGCCTGGAGCTCCTCAGTAGTCATCGATCTTCACCTCGTCGTCCAGGGTTTCGGGATCGGCCGCCCGCTCCCCCGGCCTCAGGTAGATTTCGGCGAAGGGGCGCCGCTGCTCCACGCGCACCCGGCCGAGCCGCGCCAGCTCCAGGGTGGCGACCACGAGGGTCACCGCCTCCTCGGCGTCCTCCCGCGAGCGGATGTACGCGAGCAGCGGGAAGAGCCCGGTCTCGACGACCTTCGCCTGCAGGGTCCGCATCTTCTCCTCCACCGTGAACCTCAGCGGCACGATCCTGATCGGGGGCGGGTTGTCGGCCGCGAAGCGCTCCATCACCGCGACGTAGGTCCGCGCGAGCAGGTCCAGGTCGACCGACTCGAGGTCCAGCTCCGATGCGTCCTCCGGCTCCACCTCGGCGGGCACCCGCGCGCCGTGAACGCCCCGCCGGACGGCGTGGATCTCCGCCAGCATGGCGGCCGTCTCCTTCACCCGCCGGTACTCCAGCAGGCGCTCCACCAGCTCCGCGCGCGGGTCCTCCTCGAGGCCCTCCTCGGGCCGCGGCAGCAGCATCTTCGACTTGAGCTGGAGAAGCCAGGACGCCATCGAGATGAACTCGCCGGCGATCTCGATGTCGAGCTCGGTCATCCGGCGCAACGTCTCCTGGTACTGGTCGCAGATGACGGCGATCGGGATGTCGTAGATCGAGACCTCGTTCTTCCGGATCAGGTGAAGCAGCAGGTCCAGGGGTCCCGAGAAGACCGGGAGCTCGATGCGGCCGGGCACGGGTTGCGGGGCGGGCGCTTCCATCACGAGTCCTCAGCGCAGGATGAGCCGGTAAACGGCCGCCAGCACGGGGTCGAGGATGCCGTCGAGCACGCCCGTCCACAGGAGCACGAAGACGACGATCCACCCGAGCCCCCGCATCCGCCCGAAAGCGGCGCCGGCGGTCTTGGGGGCAAGGCCCTCCACGACACCGGCCCCGTCGAGCGGTGGCACCGGCAGCAGGTTGAAGACGGCGAGGATCAGGTTGATGGTCACCGACATCCTGAGAACCGCCACGATGACGAAGACGATCGTCACCCCGGCCTGCGGCGCGGCGAGAAGCGAACCGCGGACCACGGGACGCGTGCCGGGGAAAACGACCTGCAGGAGAACGAGCAGACCGCCCGCCGCCGCTGCGGCCGCCAAGTTGGCCAGCGGGCCGGCGGCCGACACCAGGGCCATGCCCCGGTTGGGATCCCGGAAATGGTCGGGGTGCACCGGGACCGGCTTCGCCCAGCCGAAGACCGGCGCCCCCCCGATGGCGAGCGTCAGGGGAACGAGGATGCTCCCCACGGGATCGAGGTGGCGCAACGGGTTCAGCGACAGTCTTCCGCCCTCCCGCGCCGTGGGATCGCCGAGAGCCAGCGCGACCCGGGCGTGGGCGCTCTCGTGGATCGAGACGGCGAAGAGGAGCACCGCAAGGTCGACGGCGATGATGAAGACGTGGCCGGCGGCTGACACCGCGGAATGATACACGAGCCCGCCGCTGCCGGGTCCCTACGGCCCCGGCACGGGGTCCGTGTCGACCATCACCTGGGTGTCGGCTCCGAAGTGATCCCGGAGGCGGGAGATCAGATCCTCCGTCAACACGTGGGACTTGGTGAACGAGACCCGGGGATCGAGCTGCAGCCGGAGCTCCACGAACACGGTTCTTCCCGCCCGGCGCGTCCGCAGCCCGGTGACCCCGCGGACCTCGGGTCCCAGGCCGTCCACGATCTCCTTGACCGCCAGCTCCGCCTCCAGCGGCAACCCGCGGTCGAGAACCTCGTCGGCGGCGACGCGCAGGATCTTCACCGCCTCGAAGATGATGTACAGCGAGATCAGGAGCGACCCGACCGGGTCCCAGGCGTGCACGCCGGTGGCCCTGACCAGCCATAACGCCACCAGGGCGACCATGTTGGTGGCGATGTCGGTCAGGTAGTGGAAGGCGTCGGCCCTGAGGGCCACCGAGCGGAGCTTGCGCGCCTTCGTTGTGAGAAAGAGTCCAAGGATCACGGACGCGCCAAGCGAGATCCCGGCCACCACCATCCCGGGCATGGTCCGCTGCACCCGCGCGCCGGTGACGATCTCCCAGACCGAATGGCCAGCGAGCACCGCTCCCCCACCGGCGATCAGCGTCGCCTGGATGACCCCGGACAGCGCCTCCGCCTTGCCGTGACCGAACTTGTGCTCGCGGTCGGGCGGCTTGGCGGCGAGACCCAGGAAGAAGACGTTGATCCCCGAGCAGGTAAGGTCGAGCACGTTGTCGACGGCGGCGGCGAGGATCACCAGGGAGCCGGTGGCGAGACCGATGGCCGTCTTGGCCGCCGCAAGGGCGGCGGCGACGACGGCGGCGATGAGGGCCGCCCGGCGGGCCTCCTTCACCTCCAATCCGTTCCCCCGTCGGGAGGCCGGCGACGTCCGCGCGCCAGCTCCGCCGCCACGTCGGGTGCGAGGAGCAGGATGCCCCCCTCCCTGCGGGCCGCGAAGCGGTCGAGGGGCTCGAGGCGCCGGCGCTCGATGCCGTGGGCCACGGCCGCCACGGCGGGGGCGATCCGCCGGGCGGCGGACTCTCCGCCGGGAGCCCGCTCCTCGAGGTGTTTCTGGATCTCGGGGCGCATGAGGCCGAGCACCCGGGACCTGAAGGCGTCCACCGGCTCGCCGAGCTCGGAGACGACGCCGAGCTCCCGCACGCGGTACAGGTCCAGTCCGAGGCTGGAGCAACCGGCGTCGAGCAGGCCGGGCAGGTCCGGTGGAACCGGGGTTTCCGGAGGGGCCGGGGAGAAGGTATGGCTGTCGAAGCGGACGTTCATCCAGGGGCCGGCGGCGGCGGGTGCGGACAGCCGGGCAATGAAGTGCACATGCCCCTCCAGCCGCTCGTCCCAGTCGTCGAGGACGGCCCGCAGCCAGAGGTGCACGTGGAGGAAGGTCAACGCCGCCGGGCCGGGAGGCCGGCCGAGCCTCCCGATCTCGAGCGGGGGATGAATCGTCCACTCCACGGTGCGATGCTACACTCGCCGGCGACGGCATGCACGTGGACGGTGCGATGCGCGCCGCGGGCGAAAGGATCAGGGCCGGAGGTGACGCGCGTGGAGCTGTGGGACGGACAGATGGGGCTTTTCGACGACAATCCGGCCCGGGAGGTGCCGCGGGACCAGTGCGTGGTGGTCTTCGACCTTGAGACCCAGCGGTCCTTCGACGAGGTGGGGGGACGCAGCCAGATGCACCGGCTCGGCGTGTCGGTCGGGGTCGCCTATCGCTACGACGAGGACCGCTTCATCACCTACACCGAGGAGACGGTTCCCGATCTCATCGACCTCCTCCGCCATGCCACCCTCGTCGTCGGGTACAACATCGTCGGCTTCGATTACGAGGTGCTGCGCGGCTACACGGAGGAGGATCTCCGCGCCCTGCCCACCTTCGACATCATGTACGACCTGGAGTCCCGGCTGGGCTTCCGGCCGAAACTGGAGAGCGTCGCCACGGCCACCCTGGGCGTCGGCAAGTCCGCCGACGGGTTGCAGGCCCTCAAGTGGTGGAAGCAGGGCGAGATCGAGAAGATCGCGGAGTACTGCCGCAAGGACGTGGAGGTGACCCGGGACCTCTACAACTTCGGCAAGCGGAACCGGTTCGTGCTCGTCTCGCGGTTCGGGGGCCGTCCGCGGCGTGTCGAAGTCGACTGGTAGCGCGGGCGCCGGGCGAGAGCCGTACCTGGTCACGGGAGCCAACGGGCTGCTGACCTCCGCCATCGTCGGCGCCCTGGCGAGACAAGGCACGCCGCTGTTGCTCCACGTCCATCGCCGGACCCATCGCCTGCCCTCGGTGAACGCCGCCCGGGATCCCTTTCGCGCCGATCTCGCGCGACCCGGGGAGCGGCGCCGGCTCGCTGGCTGGGCGGGGCGCCGCGCGCCGCTGGCCGGCCTGATTCTCGGCGCCTCGCGCTTCGTGAAAACTCCGGCGGCGTCGGTCACGGCGGAGACCATCGGCCAGGTGCTCGCCCTGGAGCTCGAGGCTCACCTCGACCTCGCCCTCGGCCTCGCTCCGCGGGTGAGAGACGGCGGGGTCATCCTGTTCTTCTCCGACACGGGCCTTCGCGTGGGCTGGCCGTCGTACCCGGTGTACCTGGCCGCCAAGGGGGGCCTGGAGGCGGCGACGCGATCCCTGGCCCGGGCGCTCGGGCCGAGGCTCACGGTCTGCTGCGTGGCGCCGGGCTCGGTCGAGGGTGCCCCCGGGATGGACGCCGTCATGGTGAAGGAACGGACGGCGCTGGGCAGGCCGGCCGCCCCCGCCGAGATGGCCGCGGCGGTGCTCGGAATTCTCAGCCTGCCGGCCGCGGTCGTCCAGGGGCAGGTGATCGTCGTCGACGGCGGGCGGCAGCTTTACGGCTGACCGCGGGGCGGGTCCTCCCCTCCCCCGCCGGCCAGCGCCCGGCGGCAGCCGGCCTCGACCTCGGCCGGGCCGGGCAACCCGAGCCGGGCCTCGAAAGAGAGCGCCGTCCGGCCGGGCGCCGCCATGCTCTCGAGCACCCGGCGGTACTCCTTGTCCGCCCGGACCTGCATCCCCGCCCTCGAGAAGGCCTCCGCGAGGAGGAAACGGACCTGGAAGAGCGACGGGTCCAGGTACAGCGCGGCCCGGAGGCTCTCGATGGCGTGCCGGTGATCGCCCAGCTGCGACAGGGCCACCGCCTTCAGCGTGTGGAGCTCGGGATGGTCGCCGAGAACGGGGATCAGCCGCTCCAGTGTCGCTTCTCGACACCTGCCGAGTCCGGTGCAGCCACGAGCGGGTCGGCGGGGGGGGCGCGGGTGCGGCGGAGGGAGGCGGG
>CAZXXL010000005.1:0-26105 GCA_964644635.1 uncultured Thermoanaerobaculia bacterium
ACTTCTTCTTGATGTACTGGATGATCGCCTCGTCCATCTCGTTGCCGGCCACCCGCACCGAGCGCGAGTACACCACGCCGGCCAGCGAGATCACGGCGACGTCGCTGGTGCCGCCGCCGATGTCCACGATCATGTTCCCGGAGGGCTCGGTGATGGGCAGGCCGGCGCCGATGGCGGCGGCCATGGCCTGCTCGATGAGGTAGACCTCGCTGGCGCCGGCCTTGAGCGCGGTGTCCTTCACCGCGCGCTTCTCCACCTGGGTGATCTCGGACGGGACGGAGATGACGATCCGGGGCCGCACGAGGAACGAGCGCCCGTGGGCCTTCTTGATGAAGTAATCGAGCATGCGCTCGGTGACCTCGAAATCCGCGATCACGCCGTCCTTCATCGGCCGGATGGCCTGGATGTTGCCGGGGGTCTTGCCGAGCATCTCCTTGGCCTTGCTCCCCACCGCCTCGACCCGGTTGGTGACCCGGTTCACCGCCACGATGGAGGGCTCCACCACGACGATCCCGCGACCGTTGATGTAGACCAACGTGGTGGCGGTGCCGAGGTCGATGGCGAGGTCGGAGGAAAAGTACCCGAGCAGGCTGGAAAGACGCATCAATAAACCTCCACGTACACCCGTTGCCGGCGCTCGGTCCGGTTCCCGGCGGGGTCGACGGCGGCGATGACGAGATCGTTCCATCCCGCTTTCGAGACCTCGACGGCCTTCCGGAAATGGCCGTCGGCGTCGACGTCCACCGGCTCGTCGTTGATGGTCACCGTCGCCCCGACCTCGGTCCGGCCCTCGACGATGAAGAGCTGTCCCATCTGCCGCGCCGGCTCCACCTCGAGCTTGGGGGGCATCCGGTCCTCGAAGGGGAGGAGGCGGCCGGCGGAGGTCACCTGGAAGCGCCTGACCGGGCTCCACTCCGAGCGCGTGCCCATGGCGTCCAGGGCCGCCACGCGCCAGTAGTACGTCCCCGGCGCCAGGGCCTTGAGATGGGCCCAGTCCCGGTGGGGCGTGGTCGTGTTGACGTCGAGCGTGCTGCGGCCGAAGCGCCGGGAGCGGCTGACCTGGAGGATGGCTCCGGCGGCGTCGGGGGCCAGGCGCCACTTGAGCCCGATGATGGGCGATGTCTTCAGGTCGAAGACCGCGTTGTTGCGGGGAGCGGCCGGCAACGGGGGCGGCGGGATCGGGGCGGTTGCCGACAGGTTGCCGTCGGGCAGGGCGACCACGCGCTGGTTCGGCCGCAGGCTCACCGTCCTGCCGCCCTTGGTCCGCACCTGGGCGCCGCCGCTGTAGGCCGCGACCCGGGTCGAATGATCCGTCTGCTCCACGTCCACCGCCACCCGACTCTCACGGTTCACCCTCGTCTGCGCCGTGTCCGTGGTCACCGTGGAGGGCTGGGAGGAGGTGAAGACATTGATCCGTCCGACGACCATCTTCACCGCGCCGCCGGCGGCCGAGGCCGGCCGGTGGTGGATCTCGAGGAGGGTGTCCGGCGTCACCCGGTAGAGGGTACCGTCGGCGAACAGGATCTCCGCCGAGCCCTCCTCGCCGGTACGAATGAAATCGCCGTTGAACAGCGGCGTGCGCTCGTGGGCCGGCGTCCATTCCGACTTGCCGGCCCGCTGGATCGAGACCCGGCCCTCGAGGCTGAAGACCTGCCCCGCGCCGACCATGCCGGCCTCCCCGGCGCCGAGCACGGCCTCGAAGCGTTGCCGGGCGTCGTCGGCCAGCTCCTGCGCCCGGGCCCAGTGACCGACGTCGTACGCTCCCTTGGCCTGGTCCAACTGCTGGTGCGCCTGGCGGATCTCCTTCTTCCAGGTGTCGGCGACCACCCTGCCCTCGAGCTCGTGGGCGGCGCGCTCGGCGCGCTCGATGGCCCGGCCGGCGAGCGCCTGGGGAGGCAGGTGCAGGCGGCTGTAGGCGAAGAGGAGGAGGCCGGCGGCAACGACGCCGGTGGCCGTGAACGCCAGCACGCGCCGCAGCGTGTTGACGCGAACCACCACCCAGTCGATCTCGATACCGCGAGCCACTCGTTTCAGGTCTCCATCGGCACCCTAACACGTACCGTGAGACAACGGCAAGGGGCGGCCCGAGAGTCGTAAACTGTTCACCCAGCTGGAAGATTCGCTGCGCCGCCGGCCCGGTTGCGCGGCGCAGAAGGCTCGGATACACTCCCTTGTCCGAACGATCGGCCCGGGGAGGCTCCGGATGGCGCTCAAGTACCTCAGAGACAACCTCAAGCACCTGAAGTGGGTGCTCTGGTTCATCGTCTTCGTCTTCATCCTGCTCGTCTTCGTGGACTGGGGCACCGGCCGCCGCGGCGGGAGGACGGGCGGCGCGGCGGTGCGCGTGGGCGACCACAAGATCACCGAGCAGCAGTTCCTGCGCGAGGTCCGCGACACGGAGCAGCGCTTCGAGAAGATCTACGGCAAGAACTGGCCCCAACTGAGAAACCGGATCAACCTGGCCCAGCAGACCGCCCAGGAGATCATCCAGCGCGAGCTCCTGCTCGAGGAGGCGCGGCGGGCCGGGCTGCGGGTGTCGCCCCAGGAGCTGCGGGAGAAGATCCTCTCCTTCCCCGCCTTCCGGCGCCAGGACGGCTCCTTCGTCGGCCAGAGCCTGTACGCGCGGATCCTGCGCGCCAACCAGACCACCCCCGACGAGTTCGAGAACCGGCTCCGCCAGGACATCCTGCTCCAGAAGCTTCAGGACCTCGTCGGGCAGGCCGTCTTCGTCAGCGACGCGGAGGTGGAGGCCGAGCTCCGCCGGACCCGCGAGAGCGCCGACTTCGACCTCATCGACGTGCCCATCGATTCGTTCCTCAAGGGCCTGGACGCCGGTGACGCCGAGGTGAAGGCCTACTACGAGGCCCACAAGGACGAGTTCAAGCATCCGGAGCAGCGCGTGATCCGCTACCTGGTCGTCGAGACCAACCGCCTGCGGCGCCTGCTCCCGGTGAGCGACCAGGAGATCGCCAGCTACTACAAGGAGCACAAGGACGAGTTCCGGGTCGGGGAACAGGCACACGCCCGCCACATCCTCATCCGGGTGGATCCGGCCGCCGGCCCCGAGGCCGCGGCGCGCGCCAAGGCCAAGGCCGAGGCCATCGCCAAGATGGCCCGGGCGGGGGCCGACTTCGCGGCGCTCGCCCGCAAGCACTCCCAGGATCCGGGGTCGAAAGACCGCGGCGGCGACCTCGGCTGGTTCGGCCGCGGGAGCATGGTCAAGGCTTTCGAGGACGCCGTCTTCAGCCACAAGCCGGGCGACATCGTCGGGCCCATCAAGAGCCAGTTCGGCTACCACATCATCAAGGTCGAGGGCTTCAAGCCGGCCCGGCAGAAGCCGCTTTCCGAGGTCAAGGACCAGGTCAAGTTCCGCCTGCTGGAGAGCCGCGCGGCGGCCGAGGCGGAGTCCCGGGCGGCCAAGCTGGAGCGGGAGGTCCGGGCCGCGAAGCCGACCACCGACGCGGCCTGGCAGAAGATCGCTGACGAGGACGAGGCCGTCGTGCTCAACGTGAGCCCGCCCTTCGCCGAGGGGCAGGCGATCCCCGGCATCGGCGACAATCCCGAGCTGGTCAAGGCCGTGTTCGCGGCCAAAGTCGGCGACATCGGCACCGCGGTTCCCATCTCGCGCGGCTGGATCGTCTGGCAGCTGAAGCAGATCATTCCCGCCGGCGTGCCGCCCCTCAAGACCATCCGCGCCCAGGTGGCGGCGAAGGTCGTTCGCGACAAGGCCCTCAAGGCGGCGCACGAGAAGGCCGCCGAGCTGGCCGCCAAGTGGCGGGCCGGGGCGGACGGCCAAGCCCTGGCGCGGGCGGTCGGCACCCGGGTGATCTCGGTGCGCAGCCACCGCCGGCGGACGGCGGTGCCCGGGCTGGGGGTGGTCGAGGCCCTGGACCGGGCGGTCTTTGCGGCCAGGGACGGCGACGTGGTCGGGCCCGTGGACCTCGGTGACCGGGGTGTCGCCGTGGCCAAGATCGTCGCCGTGAAGAAGCTTTCGGCCGCGGAGCTGGCCGCCGGGATGCCGGCGGTCCGCAAGCGCCTGGAGGCCGAGCGGGCGAACGCGCTGTTGGGATCGATCCTCAACGAGCGCCGCCGCAACACCGTGGTGGCGGTGGACAGCGAGATCATCCAGCGCTTCGCGCCGAAGGGTGACCAGGGGTAGGCCTCGATGATCGGCCGCCTCGAGGGTGATCTCCACCAGCTGCGGCCGGGGGAGGTGATCGTCGAGGCCGGGGGTGTCGGTTACCGGGTGCAGATCACCCTCCGGGCCTTCGAGGAGCTCAGCCACCGGGAACGGGCGGCGCTGTGGATCCACACCCTGGTGCGGGCGGACGCCATCACCCTGTACGGGTTCCCGACCCGCGAGGAGCTGGAGGCCTTCCAGCGGCTCATCGGCGTGGCCGGCGTGGGTCCGCGGACCGCCCTCGCCGTGCTCTCCGGTCTCACCCCGGCGGAGCTCGGCCGGGTGGTCGAGTCCGGGGACGCCGCCCGCCTGCAGCGGGTTCCGGGGGTGGGCCGCAAGACGGCCGATCGGATCGTGCTCGAGCTCGAGGGCAGGCTGGAGGCGGGCGTCGGCGGGGGCGGGATGGATGTCAGGCAGGACGCCGTATCGGCCCTGGTCAACCTCGGGTACGGCGCGCGCGAGGCGGGCCGGGCGGTGGACCGTGCCGCCGGCGAGGAGGGGCTCGAGCTGGGCGAGCTGCTGCGGCGGGCCCTGCAGATCCTGACGGCCTCATGACGGACGACACGCTCGCCCCGACCGCGCAACCCGGCGAAGGCGCCTTCGAGGAGAGCCTGCGGCCGCGCCGCCTGGAGGAGTTCGTCGGCCAGCCCAGGCTGACCGGCAACCTCAAGATCTTCGTCAATGCCGCGCGTGACCGGGGCGACGTGCTCGACCACGTGCTCTTCGCCGGGCCGCCCGGGCTCGGCAAGACGACCCTGGCGACCATCATCGCGGTAGAGATGGGGGCGGAGCTCCACGTGACCTCCGGGCCGGTGCTGGAGCGGGCCGGTGACCTGGCGGCGATCCTCACCAACCTCCAGGCCGGGGACGTGCTCTTCATCGACGAGATCCACCGCCTGAGTCCGGCGGTGGAGGAGATCCTCTACCCGGCCATGGAGGACTTCGAGCTCGACCTCGTGATCGGCCAGGGGCCGGCGGCCCGCAGCGTCCGGCTCAGCCTGCCGCGCTTCACCCTGGTGGGCGCGACCACCCGCATGGGCCTGATCACCGCGCCGCTGCGCGACCGCTTCGGCATCGTCCACCGCCTCGGCTTCTACCGCGCGGAAGACCTGACCACCATCGTCCACCGGTCGGCCCGAATCCTCGGTATCCCGGTGGCGCCCGAGGCGGCCGAGGAGATCGCCCGCCGTTCCCGGGGCACGCCGCGGATCGCCAACCGTCTGCTGCGCCGCGTCCGCGATTTCGCCCACCACCTCGGCGAGACCGAGGTCAGCCTCAAGGCGGCGCGATGGGGCCTGGAGCAGATGGAGGTCGACGCCTTCGGGCTCGATCCCATGGACCGGCGCCTCCTGGTCACCATCATCGAGCGGTACGGCGGCGGGCCGGTGGGTCTGAAGGCGCTGGCGGCGTCCATGGGCGAGGACACGGGGACCCTGGAGGACATCCACGAGCCCTACCTGCTCCAGATCGGCCTCCTCCAGCGGACGCCCCGCGGCCGCGTGGCCACCCCCCTGGCGTACCGCCACCTGGGGCTGCCGGGCGGCTCCGGGCCGCTCTTCGAGGAGGGCCCATGACCGGCCCGGTGCCGGTGATCTTCAACCCGGTGGCGGGCAGGGGCCGCCTGCTGCACCAGCGGGGGCCGCTGGAGGCCGCGGCCGAGAGGGTCGGGATCAGGCTCGACTGGTGGCCCACCGAGGCGCCGGGCCACGCCGTGGAGCTGGCCCGCCGGGCGGCGGCGGCCAGGCGCGATCTGGTTTTCGCCTTCGGCGGCGACGGCACCTACAACGAGGTCGCCCGCGGGCTGCTGGGGAGCGGGACGGCCATGGGACTGCTGCCCGGGGGCACCACCTCGGTGCTCGCCCACGAGCTCGGCATCCCCCGGCCCGCGGCCGAGGCGCTGGGCCATCTCGTCGGCGGCGAGGACCGGCTGATGAGCGTCGGGCGCACCGACCGCGGGGACATCTTCTTGCTCATGCTCTCGGCCGGTCCCGACTCGGTGATCCTCAGCCACCTTCCGGAGTGGCTCAAGCGGTACGGGGGCAAGACCGGCATCACCTTCCAGGCGGTGTTCGAGTTCGTCCGCGGCGGCCTGCCCCGGGTCCGGGTGCGGAGCGAGGACGGCTGGGAGGTCGGTGGCGGATGGGTGATCGTGGGCAACTCCCGCTGCTACGGCGGTCCCTTCTACGCCACGCCGGAGGCCGACCCCTTCGTTCCCGAGTTCGAGATCGTGGTCCAGCAGGCGGTGGGCCGCCTGGCGGCGGTGCCGTTCTTCTTCTCGATCCCGAGCATGCGTCACCTCAAGCGGCGGGACGTCGTGCGCCGCCACGTGACCCGGCTCGTCATCGAGCCCGCCCCCGGCGAGGAGAGCGTCCCCTACCAGATCGACGGCGATCCGGCCGGCGTCCTGCCGGTCGAGGTGTGGCCCGAGCCGGCCCGCCTCAAGGTGCGCCTGCCCGCGGCGTCAGGCTGACGCCTCCGCGAACAGGTCCGTGGAGATGTAACGCTCGGCGAGGTCCGGCGCGATGAAGACGATCAGCCTGCCCTCCATCTCCGGCCGGGCAGCCACCTGGAGGGCCGCCCAGCACGCCGCGCCGCTGGAGATCCCGGCCAAGATCCCCTCATCGCAGGCCAGCCGGCGGGCGGTGGCGAAGGCGTCCTCGTTGGCCACCTGGACGGTCTCGTCGATCAGCGAGACGTCGAGGTTCTCCGGGATGAACCCGGCGCCGATGCCCTGGATCTTGTGCGAGCCGGGCTCGCCCCCCGAGATCACCGGCGAGTCGACGGGCTCCACGGCCACGATGCGGGTGGCCGGGCGGCGGAATTTCCAGACCCTGCCGACCCCGGTGAGCGTGCCCCCGGTGCCGACCCCGGCCACGAAGACGTCCATGCCCCCCTCGGTGTCGCGCCACAGCTCCTCGGCCGTCGTGTGCTCGTGCACGTACGGGTTGGCGGGATTGACGAACTGCTGGGGCATCACCGCGCCCGGCGTCGAGGCGACGATCTCCTCCGCCCGGGCCGTCGCCCCCGGCATGCCCTCGGCGGCGGGGGTGAGGACGACCTCGGCGCCGAGATGGCGGAGCAGCCGCCGCCGCTCCACGGACATGGAGTCGGGCATGGTCAGGATACAGCGGTAGCCCCTGGCGGCGGCGATCATGGCGAGGGCGATGCCGGTGTTGCCGGAGGTCGGCTCGACGATGGTGGATTCCCCCGGCCGCAGCCGACCCTCCCGCTCCAGGGCCTCGATCATGGCGACGCCGATCCGGTCCTTCACCGACTTGCCGGGGTTGAACATCTCCAGCTTGGCGGCGACGGTGGCGGGGAGCCCTGCGGCGAGCCGGTTCAGCCGCACCAGCGGCGTGTCTCCGACCAGGGACGAGACGTTGGATGCAATTCTCATCGATCCTCCTAGATCACGTAGTTCGGTACGGTATGGGCCTCGTTCTCCCAGGCGACGAGGTCGGCGACGCTCAGCCGCCGGAGGGTGTCGGTCAGGGTCTCCGAAAGCACGCGGTCGAGCCGCTCGAGCACCGGGCCGGCCTCGCAGCCCGCGGCCGGGAGCGGCAGCACGTCGGCCAGGCTGATGGCCGCCGCGTCCCGGGCCAGCCGCAGCCCGCCCATGGGTCCCCGCCTGGACAGCACGAGGCCGTCGCGGACCAGGCCGCTCGCCACGTGGGCGAGGAAGGACTCCGGGATACCCCGGCGGCGGGCGATCTCGCGCTTGGTCATCGGCCCGTCGCGGTGCCGGGCGAGCTCGAGCAACGTGAGCAGTCGATAGCGCTGGGTTCGATTCATGCGAATCATGAGCATCATCATAGCTTATACCTTCGAGAGGTCAAGGTCGAGCGGCCCTGGATTGAAGTTTCCCCAAGATTGAGCGAGCGATCTCCGAAAGTTATCGTGTCACCGAAGCTTCTTCCATGGCCGTGGATGGCACGGGCCCTTGGGAGCGTCGCGCCCATCGCCGCGGCCTGGGCCGCGGCGACGCGGTGCGCTCGGCGGACCGGGTGGCCGCGAGCGTCCCCCCGTCCCGCCGCCGCACCCTTCGTTGAGATCATCTTTTGCCCTGTCATTGCGAGGAGCCGGGCACAGCCCGGCGACGTGGCAATCCCTGGCAGGGCTGGAGCGCGCTACGATGTTCTCCGCGAGGGGGTCCAATCGTGATGGGATTGCTTCGTCGGATTCCTCGGAATCCTCCTCGCAATGACAAGAGGAGGGGAGCGCGCTCCGGGGTGCTCCGTGGCGGTGCCCGATCGTGGGGGGCCCCGTCGCTCGTCCCTGGCGGGCCTTCGCTCGGGACGCCGTTCCACCATGGGCGGCGAAGCCGCCCGGTGTCACGGCGCTTCGCTCGGGACGCCGTTCGACAGCGGGCAGCGGAGCCGCCCTGTCTCACGGCGCTCAGACCTTGC
Organism: uncultured Thermoanaerobaculia bacterium; assembly: GCA_964644635.1. Classification (GTDB taxonomy): domain Bacteria; phylum Acidobacteriota; class Thermoanaerobaculia; order Thermoanaerobaculales; family Sulfomarinibacteraceae; genus CAZXXL01. Next base: position 8,587 of record CAZXXL010000005.1, read on the forward strand.
GGCGCAGGGCCAGCGCCTGGGTCAGGGTGGCCTGGTCCACGGCGCCGATCTCCCCGCCCATGGGCACGCCCGAGGCGGGGCGGCTGACCTCGACGCCGAAGGGCTCGAGCAGGCCGGCGACGTACAGAGCGGTGGTCTCCCCCTCCACGGTGGGATTGGTGGCGAGGATGACCTCGCGCACGCCGCCGGCCCGGACCCGCTCGACGAGGGCGTCGATGGTGAGGTCCTCGGGGCCGACGCCGTGGAGCGGCGACAGGTGGCCCAGAAGCGCGTGGTAAAGGCCCCGGTAGGCGCCGGTCTCCTCCACCCGCCAGGCGGTGGTCGGCTCCTCGACCACCAGGATGGTGTCCCGCTCCCGGCCGGGGTCGCTGCACACCGGGCACGGGTCCTCGGCGCTGAGCAGGAAGCAGGTGGAGCAGAGCCGGACCTCCCGGCGCAGCCGGGCCAGGGCGTCGGCCAGGGCCGCCACCTCCTCCTCGGGGCAGGTGAGCAGGTGCTCCACCAGGCGCCGGGCCGAGCGCGGGCCGATCCCGGGCAGGCGCCCGAGGTGGGTCAGCAGACGGCGGACGGCCTCGGGCCGCAGGTCCATCAGGACGGCTCCCGGTCCGGGGTGACGGCCACCACCTCACCGCCGACGATGCGGAGGAAGGCGGCCACGCCCTCGTCGGCCTCGGCGGCGGCGATCCCGGCCGCCCCGGCCCCATCGGCTCCCTCCACCCGGATCGACACCTCCCGGCAGCCGGGCAGCACCCGGCGCGCGGTGGCGGCGAGGACGGCGCTCACCTCGTCCGAGCGCAGGAACCGTGCGAGGCGCTCCATCCCCGCCGGGAAAGCCAGGCTCAGGACGCCGTCCTCGAGCTCCACCCGCCGCACGGACGGCCAGCGGGCCAGACGCAGGCAGGCCACCTCGAGGGCCAGGTCCCGGTTGGACGCCTGGCGAACCACGGGCTCCTGCTCCACCCACAGGCCGAGCATGCGGGTGAGGGCGGAGGTGTCGAGGCGCGCGGCCACGGCCTCCAGGCGGGCCCGGTGCTCGGGTGCCAACCCGGCGTCGAGCTCCTGGCCCAGGGCGAGGGCGAGGCACAGGTGCAAAAAGCGCCCCACCTCGTCGTACAGCACCACCACGTCGTGGCCGGCGGCCAGCTCGCCGCGCAGCAGCGCCAGGGCCGCCGCGGCCTCGCCGTCGATCATGGCGGCCACCAGCTCGGCAATCTTCTCGCTGCGGGGCACGCCGAGGACCGCGGCCACGGCCGCCTCGTCGATGGCGTCCCCGGAGAAGGCGCGCAGCTGGTCGATCAGCGACAGGGCGTCGCGGACGCTGCCGCCGGCGGCCCGGGCGACGGCGGCCGCCGCCTCCGGGGAAAGGTCGAAGCCCTCGGCGGCGGCCACGGCGGCCAGGTGGGCGGCGATCCGGGGGGCGCTCACCGGCCGGAACTCCAGCTGCTGGCAGCGGGAGAGGATGGTCGCCGGCACCTTGTGCCGCTCGGTGGTGGCGAAGATCCAGAGGATGTACTCCGGCGGCTCCTCCAGGCTCTTCAGCAGGGCGTTGAACGCGCCCTTGGAGAGCATGTGGACCTCATCGACGATGATCACCCGGTAGCGGTCGCGGGTGGGCCGGTAGCGCAACAGCTCCTGCAGCTCGCGGACGTTGTCGACGCCGGTGTGGGTGGCGGCGTCGATCTCCACCACGTCCAGGCTCGAGCCGGCGGTGATCTCGCGGCAGGAGAGGCATTCCCCGCACGGCTCGGGCGTCGGGCCCTGCTCGCAGTTCACGGCCTTGGCGAGCAGGCGCGCGGCCGTGGTCTTGCCCACGCCGCGCAGGCCGGAGAACAGGTAGGCGTGGCCCAGGGTACCGGCGGCGAGGGCGTTCTTGAGGGTCTGCACCACCGCCTCCTGGCCGATGAGGTCGGCGAAGCGCTGCGGGCGCCAGGTGCGGGCGAGGACCTGGTAGACCATGGGGCCGATGGTAACCCGGATCACGCCGCCGGCCAACAGCCGCCGGCCGGGGTGTCTCGGGACGCGGTCTGCGGTACACTGACCGCTGAGAACTGAAATCAGGAGACTCCGGGAGGTCACCGTGAAAGAGTATGGCAAGACAATCGCCCTGATGCTGATGATTGCGCTCGCGGCCGGAGCGGCCCTGGCGCTCAACCCGGGCACCGACCTTTACGTGCCGGCGGCCGCCCGGGTGACCGGCGTCCAGAACGGCGTCACCCTCAACTGGAAGACCGATCTTTACATCTTCAACCCGGGCACGGCGGCGGTGAGCGTGGACGTGTACTGGCTGCCCCGGGACACGGACAACTCGACGGCGCTGCCCAAGACCTTCACCGTCAACCCGCAGCAGACGCTGGTCCTCGACGACGTCATTTTCAAGACCTTCGGCGTGACCGACGGCGGGGGCGCGTTCCGCGTCACCTCCAACGCCGAGGTGATCGTCAACTCCAGGATCTACAACACGATCACGGACGACCCGGCGGTCGACCCGAGCCGCTTCGGCACCACCTTCGGCCAGGGTCTGGAGGGCGTGCCGGCTTCGGCCGCCGTCTCCGCCGGCGAGAGCACCGACATCGTCGGCCTCGCCAACAACGGTGCCACCGGCCAGCCGGGCACCTTCCGCTCGAACGTCTTCGCCGTCTCGACCAGCACCCAGACCACGCACATCGTTTTCTCGCTGCTCGACCCCGCCGGCGTCCAGATCGCCACCCGCGCCTGGGACCTGCCCCCACGGGCGGCTTTTTACGCCAAGGCCAGCGACCTCGGCGGGCCGAACTTCGACGACGGTACCCTGCACGTGGCGGTGACCTCGGGCTCGGCGATCGTCATCGGCTCGAAGAACGACAACGGCTTCTCCGACGGCACAACCCTGGAGGGGGCCTGGGAGCTCGGCGCCGGCGCCGGCGGCGGGGACGGCATCTACACCGGCTTCGTCCAGTACGACACGGGTGATCCCCAGACCAACCTGCCCGACAACGGCGGCATCACCATCCAGGTGCAGAACGGCCAGATCATCTTCATGCAGGGCACCCTGATCCTCTTCAGCCCGGACGACGGCGGCACCAACTGCGGCAACATCTTCCCTTGGGGCACCGACAACACCGACTTCCAGCCGGTGGCCTTCGACGGCCAGGGCAACTTCCAGGTCCAGTTCACCGACGCCAACTTCACCAACGGCACGTCGATCACGTTCAACCTCGCCGGCAACCGCGACGGCGACACCATCACCGCTACCCTCAACGTCACCGTGACCAACCCGGACCCGGCGCAGTGCAACGGGACCATGATCCCGGCCGGGGTCTTCGCCGGGCACACCAACCTGGTCCTGCAGTGAGGCGCGGGCCGGAGGCGCCCGTCAACCCGCGGCCGGGCCCGGCCGTAGAATAGGGGCCCGGCCCGCGGGCCGGGGTGGGAGCAAGGGAGGAGCCCGATGATCCGTGCCGCACGCCTCGAAGCCTTCGTCCTCGCCCTCGGCGTGGCCGCCGCCGGCCTCGCCCTGAACCCGGGCACCGACCTCTACGTGCCGGCGGCGGCGCGGGTGACCGGCGTCCAGGGCGGCGTCACCCTCGACTGGAAGACCGACCTCGACATCTACAACCCCGGGGACCTCGGGGCCAGCGTGGAGATCTACTGGCTCCCCCGGGATACCGACAACTCCGGCGCGGTGCCCAAGAGCTTCACCGTCGGTCCGGGCCAGACCCTGGAGCTTCCCGACGTCATCCTCAAGACCTTCGGGGTGAACACCGGCAACGACGGCGGCGCCTTCCGGGTCGTCGCCTCCCAGCCGGTGACGGTCATCGCGCGGATCTTCAACACCGTCGGCGACGGCTCGACCTTCGGCCAGGGGCTGGAGGGGATCCCGGCCTCGGCGGCGGTGGCCGCAGGTTCGAGCACCGACATCACCGGCCTGGCCAGCACCGGCACCACCGGCCAGCCGGGCACCTTCCGCTCGAACATCTTCGCCGTCAACACGAGCACCGGGACCACCCAGCTCACCTTCACCCTCCTCGACACCGACGGCAACCCCCTCGGCAGCCCGCAGACGGTGCAGCTACCGCCGCGGGCGGCGTTCTACGAACGCGTGGACAAGATCTTCGCCGGCAGCTTCACCACGGCGACGCTGCACGTGGCGGTGGACTCGGGCTCGGCCATCGTGGTCGGCTCGAAGAACGACAACGGCTTTTCCGACGGCACCACCCTCGAGAGCTGGTGGCTGCTGGGCGGCTCCGGCGGTCCAGCGGACGGCACCTACCAGCTCGGCATCTACGACTCGCTGGGCTTCGCCACCGGCGGGTTCCTGACCCTGGCCCGGGGCAACATCACCGCGTTCGACGCCAGCTACCTGAATTTCGACCGCGACGACGACCAGGACGGCCAGCCCGACTGCCCGTGGACCTTCGCCCTCGGGGCCGGCCTGCCCCTGCCGTTGCCGGTGGCGAGCTTCGCCGGGGGCGTCACCTTCACCGACAGCTACGACCCGGACGCGGCGAGCGGCTTTTCCGGCGGCGACATCACCTGGACCGTCACCTTCTCCTTCGCCGGAGGCTCCGGCTTCTCGGGGGCCGTGGAGGCGGTGGGCTCGGGCTTCTCCGGCGCCGACGCCGGCTGCAACGGGAGCTTCCCGGTGCTCGAGCTGCGCGGCGGCGTGCAGTGAGGCCCCGGCCGGCCCTCGCGGTCAGTCGGCGACCGCGTAGCGGAGGATGCACCAGAGGGCGTGGACGCCGTCCCGCCAGCCGATCTTCTTGCCCTCGGCGTAGGTGCGGCCCGCGTAGCTGATCCCCACCTCGTAGAACCGCGGCTGGGGGCGGAGGCGGGAGAGCTTGATGGTGATCTCGGGCTCGAAGCCGAAGCGGTCCTCGCGGAGGCGGATCCGCTCCAGGTACTCCCGCCGGAAGACCTTGTAGCAGACCTCCATGTCCGTGAGGTTGATGTTGGCCACCATGTTGCACAGCGTGGTCAGCATCCGGTTGACCACCGCGTGCCAGTAGTAGAGGACGCGGCGGGAGGCGCCGGTGACGAAGCGGCTGCCGTAGACGACGTCGGCGCGCCCCTCCAGGATGGGTTGCAGGAGGTGGGGGATGTCCCGCGGGTCGTACTCCAGGTCCGCGTCCTGGATGAGGATGAAATCGCCCCTCGCCCGGGCGAAGCCGGTGCGCAGCGCCGCGCCCTTGCCCCGGTTCTTCTCGTGCAGCACGAGGGTGAGCCCCAGGGGCCCCGCCAGCCGGCCGAGAAGCTCCCGCGTGCCGTCGGTCGAGGCATCGTCGACGACGATGATCTCGCGCTCGACGCCGGCCGGCAGGGTGACGCCGGCCACCCGCCGCAACAGCTCCTCCAGCGTGGCCTCCTCGTTGTAGACCGGGATCACGATCGAGAGGCCGAGCGTCGCGGGGCGGTCACCGGGCGTCTGGGGTTCGTGCACGTCCATCACCTGGTGGGAGTGTACCCCGGCCGGCCACTCGCGGCCGCGGGAGAGGAAGGTCCGGGGCCGGCCGCCCCGCGCCGTGCGGGCGGATCTTGGTACGTGGGACGCAGGACCCGCCACCCGTGACCGGACTCGACGGCGACTGAAAGATACGCGATGACCGGGCCGGGCGGCCGCCAGCGGACGGTCAGGGTCGCCCCCCGGAGGAGCCCCCGGGGACGCAGCAACCGCCGGAGCGAGCGGACCTGCCAGGGACCGAGCTCGATCCTCCGGTCCAAAACGGCGCGGTCGCCCGCCGCGCGAACCTCGATGTCCACCCGGCGCGTCACCGCGCCGAGATTCGTCAGCCCGAGATTCGGGCGGGCCACCTCGGCGGGCAGCGGCCCGAACTGCAGCCGCGACCTTGTCGCCAGCCGGGCCGAGGCGCGGACCACGGCGAGCGGAAACGATTCCTCACCTCGGGCCGTGGAGTGGATCATCGTTGTCGCAATGTGCGGCTCCTCCCCGTCGAAGGTTACCAGCAGCGTGCCGAATCCCCCGCCGGCGAAGAGGGCCCGCGCGGCGTCGGCCAGCCGAATCGTGGCGTGCGGGGCGAGGAAAAGCTCGATGGTGGCTGGACGACTGTTCGTTTCTCCGCGTTCCAGGAAGATGAGGCGCACACGTGTGGGGGCGGCGGCCGGGTTGTTCATCCGAAGCCGCGAGCGCCACGACCCTCCGTCGGCCGCGGGGCCGGAGCCGAAGCCGGGTACGACCAGGGCGTTCCCCGGCACGGAGGTGTCGATTCGCGGGAATGGCAGCAGCCTGGGCGGCGCAAAGGCGACGCCGCCGCCGATGGGCCGAACCTCAATGCTGCCGGTGCTGCCCGGGCCGATCGGGAAGGCTCCGCCGCTGCCGGGCCCCAAAGTGGTGAGAACGCTCCCGTTCCTCAGGAAACGAGCCCGTCCCTGGAGAACGTCGAGCGCGAGCATGCTTCGCTTCCCGGCGGAGGCAAGGCTGACGTTGCCCGGGCCCTGGAGGCGCCACCGGCCGCCGTCCACCCGCCAGCGCCCGGAAAGGCGCACGAGCACGCCGCTCGTGCCCAGGGCGGCCACACGCATGTGCCGCATCGAGCGCACGACCTTGAGCTCTCCGCGAATCACGAATAGACCCGAAAGAGAACACGCCGCGACCAGGCCGGCAAGGATCCAACGCCGCCGGGCCACCGGCTCCCCGGCCGCCAGGATCAGCGCCAGAAAGGGGACGACCACGAGGACCCGCGAGTACGCGTAGATCTCGGCGTAGACCCGCAGGTTGAGAAAGAGGGCCAGCCCCGAAAACCCCAGCAGTGACCACTCGACCGGCGAACGTCTCCGCCGGGGAAGGGCGACGGCCGCGGCGGCGATCAGGAGGAGGGGGATCGCAAGGAGGCCGAAGACCTCAGCGGCATTCGCCGCGCCGGGTTCGCAAAGCCGGTTGATCTTGGCCGGGACCCAGCCGAAGGGGACACCGAAATTGCCGAGCGCCGAGGCCGCAGTGATCCCCAGGGAGCTTCGCAGATGCAGCCGCCAGGCTGTGATGAGCGCCGCGGGGAGGGCCGCCACCAGGCCGGCCGCGACCCGCCGCCCGCGGCGCAGCTCGAGGAGGGCGAGACCGGGAACGATCAGCAGGGAGGTCTCCCGGGCGAGCACCGCCAGAGTGGTCAGAGCCAGCATCCACCGGGGGCGGTTCCGGTCCGAGGCGAAGAGCGCGGCGACGATCAGGGCCGCAGCCGCGCCGTCGGGCGTCGCTCTCAGCATGGAGACGGCGATTCCCGCCGTGAGGGCGAGGGGGAGCGCCCAGTACGCGGATCGTCCGTCGGCCGCGAGCCACCACGCGACCAGGGCTACCCCGGCGAGCGGCAGGAGCCAGCAGAGCAGGACGTAGATCCGGGGAGCGGTCGAAGCGGACCCGGCGCTCAGGACGTAGGCGGCGAGCGGCAGCAACACGCGCCTTGCCCGGTAGGTCGGGTTGTCGATCGCGCGCCGGGTCACAGGGCTGCGCAGCAGGGGATCGGTCGCCAGCGTCTCGTAGAACTGGCCGTCGTACCCGTACTTCCCGACCCGTGCCACGTCGGCGAGCTCCGGGATCGCGTGAAACTTCCACCCGAAGCGGGCGAAACCGCGGATATCGCCGGCGAACCTTCGCGAGCCGACCGTGTACAGCACGGGTGCCCACAGGGCCAGAGCCGTGAGCGCGACGACCACCGCCCCCCGCCACGGGCGGCGACCGCCCGTCGGAATCGCCCCCGGGCGCAGCTTCCGGATGGCAACCGCGAGAACCGAGACAGCGGCCGCGCCGATGGGCGCCAGGAGCAGGATGAAGAATGTCGTGGCGGGCTCCACGGCCCGGAGCTCGGACGCGGCATCCATCGCTTCGAGCGCCGCGATCAGGGCCGGGCCGGCGATTGCCCAGTGCAGCGTTCGCAGCGGCCCGCTTCTTGCATCCTTCACGCTCCATGGGAGGCCGAGAAGCAGGGCGAGAAGGAAAACGCCCACCTTCGGATGCAGGAGCCGGCTGACCCGAACTGGGCCGGGGTCGAAGACGAGGTACCCATTCACCACACCCTCGACGTAGCCGGCGACGTTGGTGATCTTGATGCGCGAGCAGTGCACCGGGTCCCTGCCAGGCGCAACGGCCTGCAGGGTCAGCAAAGCCCCGGACCGGCGCAGCCACACGGTGAAGGTGCGCCACCGCGGCACGACGACGATCCGCGCGACCTGGCGCCCGTCCACGAGCACGCGGACGGATCGGCTCTTTAGGGCGGTCCGGAGCCTGAGCTCGATGCGATCCCCCCGGCGCAGGGACCTCTTGCGAAACTGGAGCGGTGCCGTTCCCCGCCACGCCAAATACCCGAGCGTGCTCGGCCCAAGGTCAGCCGTATCGGCGAGGAAGCTTCCCGGGTGGCCGAGGTCGAAAAGGACCTGTTTGCGCACGAAGCCGGGCACCACCTGCACGTTCCACGCCCCGGCCGCCACGAGCGCCAGCACCAGGGCCGCGAGAAGGCGACGGCGGGAAAACACTCTCCACGGCCCGGACGGCTGCATCGTTGTGAAGGTCACCGCCCCGGTATACGGCTTTCGGGTCGGTTCCATGGGGGCTACAGCTTCTCCAGCCTGGCGATGGTGGGGACCAGGGTCTTGCGGCCGGCACCGTCGAAGAAGACGACCAGCTTGAGCTGGGGGCCGCGGCCCTGGCAGGCGAGGACGAGGCCGGTGCCGAAACGGCGGTGGCGGACGCGGTCGCCCGGGCGCCAGCCCTTGCCCTCGCCGTCGGTGACGGTGGCCGGGACCCGGCGGCCCGGGCGCCGGGCGGGCGGCCGCGGCGCCCGGACGGCGGGCCTCTCCGTGGCGCCGTCGGCGGGTGCGGCGGCGCCGAGGGTCACGGGGAGGTCCGAGACGTCGAGCAGGCTGTCGGCCGGCAGCTCGCGCAGGAACCGCGAGGGCGTGGTCTGCTGCTTCTTGCCGAAGAGGAAGCGGTTGCGGGCGGCGGTCAGGGCGAGCCAGGACCGGGCCCGGGTCATGCCCACGTAGGCCAGGCGGCGCTCCTCCTCGAGGCCGTCCGGATCCTCCCGGCTCGAGGCGTGGGGCAGCAGGCCGTCCTCGAGCCCGACCAGGAAAACGGCGTCGAACTCGAGCCCCTTGGCGGCGTGCAGGGTCATCAGGTTGACGGCGTCGGCCGCGGTGGCCTCGTCCCCCTCCTCGAGCAGGGCCACGGAGTCCAGGAAGCCGGCGAGGTCCTGCCCCTGGGCCGCGGCCTCCGCCATCGCCGCGGCCAGTTGCTGGAGGTTCTCCCGGCGGACGGTCTTCTCCGGGCTGTCACCCTCGTACAACGAGAGCAGGCCCGAGGCCTCCAGGAGCCAGGCCGCGAGCTCCCCCGGCGGCAGCTGGGCGGCGCGGTCGTGGGCCAGGTCGAGGAGGGCGAAGAACCGCTCCAGGGACTGGCGGGCGCGGGGGGTGAGGCCGTCGGGAAGGCGCCGGGCCGCGGCCGGCAGGTCGAGGCCGCTGGCGGCCGCGTGACGCTCGAGGACGTCGAGGGTGGCGGCGCCGATGCCGCGGGCGGGGACGTTGATCACCCGGCGGAAGGCGACCTCGTCCTCCGGCCGGACGGCGAGGCGGAGATAGGCCACGGCGTCCTTGACCTCGGCCCGCTGCCAGAACCTGAGGCCGCCCACCACCCGGTAGGGGATCCGGCGGCGGGTGAGCTCCTCCTCGAAGGGCCGGGTCTGGGCGTTGGTCCGCATGAGCACGGCCAGGGACCCCGGCGCGTGCTTACAAGCCAGCTCCTCGATCCGCTCCGCGACCCAGCGCGCCTCGCCCCGCTCGTCCTCGGCGACGAAGAGGCGGACGGGCTCGCCGCCGTCGCGGCTGGTGAACAGCGTCTTGCCGCGGCGGGAGGCGTTGTTTTGGATCAGCGCTCCGGCCGCGGTCAGGATGGGCCGCGTGGAGCGGTAGTTCTCTTCCAGGGTCACCACGTGGGCGCCCGGGAAGTGGCGCTCGAAGACGAGGATGTTCTGCATCTCGGCGCCGCGCCAGCGGTAGATGGACTGGTCCTCGTCGCCGACGGCGGTGATGTTGCGGTCCCCGTCGAGAACCGTCTTGAGGAGCTCGAGCTGGAGCCGGTTGGTGTCCTGGAACTCGTCCACCAGCAGCCAGCGGCAGCGGCGTGCGACCGCCCTGCGGACGGCGGTGTGTTCCTTGAGCACCCGCAGCGCGAAGGTGAGCATGTCGTCGAAGTCCACCGCGCCGGCGCGGGCCTTGGCGTCGCGGTAGGCGCGCCAGACGGCGGCGATGCGCGCGCGGTGGAAGTCGCCGGCCGCCTTCTCGAGATCCGCGGGCCCCTGGCCGCGGTTGACCGCCGCCGAGATGGCGGCGAGCACGTTGCGCGGCGGGTGGGCCTTGGGGTCCATCCCGAGCTCGCCCAGGATGCGCTTGATGAGCGCGCGCTGGTCGTCGGTGTCGAGGATGACGAATCCCGCCGGCAGCCCGGCCTTGTCCGGCTCACGGCGCAGGATCGAGAGCGCCCAGCGGTGGAAGGTGCCGAGAAAGACCCGGCCGGCCCGGCCGCCGGGGCCGCCCAGGAGGCGCTCCACCCGCTCGCGCATCTCCCGCGCGGCCCGGTTGGTGAAGGTGACGGCGGTGATCTCGGTCGGCCTCGCCGCGCCGCTCGCCAGCAGGTGGGCGATGCGGTGGGTGAGCACCCGGGTCTTGCCCGAGCCGGCGCCGGCCAGGACCAGCAGCGGACCCGTGCCGAAGGTGACCGCCTCGCGCTGGGCGGGATTGAGACCGTCGAGAAGACCGCTCACCGTTCCTCCATCTCCCATTCCGCCATGACCCGGGCGCGGGCCGCCAGGGCCTGGCGGCGGGTGAGGATGCCGACGAACCGGCGGCGGGTGAGATCGTCCACCACCGGGAGCTCCTCGAGATCGGACTCGGCGAAGAGCTGCATCGCCCGCTCCAGGGTGTCGTCCACGGTGAGGACCGGGGCGTCCTCGGTGGCGACGTCCTCGGCCACCACCAGGTCGGCGAGCTCCACCGCGTCGAGGTAACCGCGCAGCTCGTGGAAGGTGAGGACGCCGAGCAGCCGCCCGTCGCGGCGGAGCACCGGGAAGACGAGCTGGTCGGAGCTGGAGATGACCCGCAGGATCTCGCGGTAGGGCGCGCCGGCGTCCAGGCTCACCGCCCGCGGCTGCATGATCTGGGCGATCTTGACGGTCTCCAGGATCCTGGTCTCGGAGAGCTCGCTGGCCGGCCCGCCCATCTCTTCCAGCCGCCGGTGGTACATGCCCCGGCGCAGGAAGATGTGGGAGACCGGGATGGCCACGCCCACGGCGGCCATGATCGGCAGGATGACCTGGTAGGAGCCGGTGAGCTCGAACAGCAGCAGGATGGCCGTGATCGGGCAGCGGATCGCCGCCGTGAGCAGGGCGCCCATGCCGACCATGGCGTAGGAGCCGGGGGCGAGGCCGATGTGGGGGAACAGGTGGGCGAGGGTGGAGCCGTAGGCGCCGCCGAGCATGGCGCCGATGAAGAGCAGCGGGGCGAAGTCGCCGCCCCAGCCGCCCGAGCCCAGGGTCAGGCTGGTGGCCAGGATCTTGCCGAAGACCAGGGCCGCCATCAGGCCGCCCGCCAGCCCGCCGGTGAGGGCGAGCTGGACGTGGTCGTAACCGTTGCCCATCACCTGGGGCAGGGCGAGGGCGATGACGCCCACCGCCAGCCCGCCGACGGCGGGCCGCAGGATGGCCGGCAGCCGGGACCGGCTGCTGAAGTAGCGGTGGATCGCATCGTGGGTCCCGACGAAGATCGGCGCCACCACGCCGGCCGCCAGGCCGAGCCCGGCGTAAAGCAGGATCTCCCACCAGCTCGAGAAGTGGTAGGGAGGCGCGGCGAAGTGGCTTGCGCCCACGCCCTCCAGGGAGCGGGCGACAACGGTGCCGGCCACCGAGGCCAGGAGGGCGGGGGAGATGGTGGCCGCCGTGTAATCGCCGAGCACGATCTCGATCCCGAAGAAGAGCCCGGCCATGGGGGCGTTGTAGGCGGCGGCGATGGCGGCGCCGGCCCCGCAGCCGATGAGGATCTGCTTGCGCCGCTTGGTCAGCCCCAGCCAGCTCCCGACCCAGCCGCCCAGGATGCCGCCCATGGCGACCACCGGCGCCTCGCGGCCGGCCGAGCCGCCGGTGCCGATGATGAGCGCCGCGGCGATGAAGGCCGCGGCCACGTAGCGCGGCGGGAGGTTGCCCGGCTGGGTCCGGGCGTCGAGCATGATGACGGGGATCCCGGGGTTGGCGGACGCCCGGAAGAGCCTGAGCGTGATCCAGGCCATGAGCAGGGCGCCGAACATGGGCAGGGCCGAGCTCCAGATCCGCGGGGTGAGCCAGGCCGCCGAGGCGCCCAGGTGGCGGTGGAGGAAGGCGGGCAGGGTGCCGTCCCCGAAGACGTGAACCAGGTGGATGGCGTGCCAGAAGAGGACCGAGAGCAGGCCGGACAGGGACCCCACCAGGACCGAGACGATGAGGAAGCCCGTGGTCTGGGGGCGCAGGGCGCGGTAGGCCCCGCGCCCGAGCTCCCTGATACCGTTCCTCCTCGGCAGCTGCTCCATCCGCCTACTCCACCGTCACGCTCTTGGCGAGGTTGCGCGGCTGGTCCACGTCCAGGCCGAGCTCCACCGCCACGTGGTAGGCGAGCAGCTGGAGGGGAAGCACCGCCACGATGGGCTGCAGCAGCCGCTCCACCCCGGGTACCGGCAGCACCAGGTCGGCGAGGTCGGCCACCGCCGCGGCGTCGGCCTCGGCCACCGCGATCAGCGAGGCTCCCCGCGCGCGCACCTCCATCAGGTTGCCGAGGAGCTTCTCGCGGGTCGGCGTCCTCGGCGCCACCGCCACCACCGGGAAGCCGTCCTGGACCAGCGCGATGGGGCCGTGCTTCATCTCGCCGGCCGGGTAGCCCTCGGCATGGAGGTACGAGATCTCCTTGAGCTTGAGGGCGCCCTCGAGGGCGATGGGATAGAGCCGGCCGCGGCCGAGGAAGAGCGAGTCGTCGGCCGCGGTGATGATCTCGACCCCGCGGCGGAACACGTCCTCAGGGGTGGCCAGCACCCGCTCGAGGGCCAGCGGCAGCCGCTGGAGGGCGGCGACCAGCGCCGGGTCGCGCTCGTCCTCGAGGCCGCGGATGCGGCGCAGGGCCAGCGCCAGGAGGGTGAGGGCCACCAGCTGGGAGGTGAAGGCCTTGGTGGACGCGACGCCGATCTCCGGCCCGGCCTGGGTGAGCAGCGCGGCGTCGGCCAGGCGCCAGGCGGAGGAGCCGCGGACGTTGCAGATCGTTCCGACGAGGGCGCCGGCCTCGCGGCCGAGCTCCATGGCCGCCAGGGTGTCCGCCGTCTCGCCGGACTGGCTGACGCCGACCAGGAGCGTGTTCGCGCCCACCAGCGGCGCCCGGTAGCGGTACTCCGAGGCGTAGTCCACGTCCACCGGCAGCCCGGCCAGCTCCTCGATCAGGAACTTGCCCACCAGGCAGGCGTGCCACGAGGTGCCGCAGGCCGCCAGGTGGACCCGGTCGAGGGCCGCCAGCCGCCCGCGGGGCAGGCCGAGACCGTCCAGGTTGACCCCCCGGCGCTCGGCGTCCAGATAGGCGGCGACGGTGTTGCGCACGGCGTCCGGCTGCTCGTGGATCTCCTTGAGCATGAAGTGCTTGAATCCGCCCTTCTCGGCCCGCCCGGGGTCCCAGTCGAGCTCCTCCAGCGGCCGTTCGACCGGCTCGCCGCGCCGGTCCACCACGCGCACCTCCCGCGGCCCGATGCGGGCCACGTCGCCGTGCTCGAGAAAGATCACGCGCCGGGTCCTCGGGGCCAGGGCGGTGACGTCCGAGGCCACCAGGACCTCGTCCTCGCCGACGCCGATGACCAGGGGCGGCCCCTGGCGGAAGGCGACCAGGCTCGACGGCTCGGCGCGGCTCAGGGCGACCACCGCGTACTGGCCCTCGAGCCGGGGCAGGATGCGCAGGACCCTCTCGAGCAGGGGCCCGTCCTCGCGCCCCAGGAGCTGGGCGATGAGCTCGGTGTCGGTGTCCGAGGCGAGATCGACCCCGGCCGCCAGGAGCTCGCCCCGCAGCGCGGCGTAGTTCTCGAGGATGCCGTTGTGGACCACGGCCACGGTGCCGCCGGCGTCCACCTGGGGGTGGGCGTTGGCCTCGGTGGGCGCGCCGTGGGTGGCCCAGCGGGTGTGGCCGATGCCGAGGGTGCCCCGCAGGGGCGTGGCGTAGGCCTTCTCCTCGAGGTTGGTGAGCTTGCCGGGGGCGCGCAGAACGCGGATGCCGCCGCCGTCGGCCACCGCCAGGCCGGCCGAGTCGTAACCCCGGTACTCGAGCCGGCGCAGCCCGTCCAGCAGGACCGGAACCGCCTGGTGGGCGCCCACGTAACCGATGATGCCGCACATGATGAAAGCTCCACCGCCGCCCCGGGGGGCGGCGGGCCTCATTGTATCCTGGATTCTCGGCGAACGCCGGGCCCGCTCCCGCGCCTGCGGACCGCCTCGGGTAGACTCGAAAGCGGGAGGCTCCCATGGGCAGACGGCTGGTTGCTGTGCTCTTTGTCTTCGTGACGGCGCCGGGTCTTGCACAGATGCGGACCGAAAAGCCGCCCCTGCACGCGAAGCGGTGGCTGGCGATCACCGGCAAGCCGCTGTCGGCCACGGCCGGGGCGATGATCTTCCAGCAGGGGGGCAACGCGGTCGACGCCGCGGTGGCGATGATCGCGGCGGGCTGCACCATGTGGGATACCTTGGGCTGGGGCGGCGAGACCCAGGCGCTGATCTACAACCCCAAGACCGGGAAGGTGATCGGCATCGACGCCCTGGGCGTCGCACCCTCCGGCGCGACCCCCGAGTTCTTCAAGGCCGGGGGAATGAAGTACCCGCCCGAGTACGGCCCGCTGGCGGCGGTCACCCCGGGCACCCCCGGCGGAATCCTGGTCATGCTCGCCGAGTTCGGGCGGCTCTCGCTCGAGGCGGTGCTCCAGCCGGCGATCGACATGGCCGACGGGTACCCGATCGAGGCCCAGGCCGCGAGGACCATCGAGCGGCGGAAGAAGTGGATCGAGAAGTGGCCGTACTCCCGCGCCGTGTTCCTGGTCCACGGGGGGCGCCGGGGATCCGGGGGCGAGGCCCCGGCGGGAGACGGTGAGGGCGCGAGCGGGCCGGCGCCGGGGGAGATCTTCCGTCAGCCCGAGCTGGCCGCCACCCTGCGCAAGCTGGTGGAGGCCGAGCGGGCGGCTCTCAAGCGGGGCAAGTCACGCAGGCAAGCCATCTACGCGGCCTACGATCGCTTCTACAAGGGCGACATCGCGCGGGAGATCGCGAGGAGCACCCGGGAGCAGGGCGGGCTCATCACCACCGCCGACCTCGCCAACTGGCACGTGAAGATCGAGGAACCGGTCGCCACCAGCTACCACGGGATCGACGTCTACAAGCTCACCGTCTGGACGCAGGGACCGGCCATGCTGGAGGCGCTCAACATTCTCGAGATCTTCGACCTCAAGTCGATGGGGTACAACACGGCGCGCTACATCAACACGGTCTACCAGGCGATGAGCCTGGCCTTCGCCGACCGCGACTTCTACTACGGGGATCCGTACTTTCCACCAGCGGAGCCGGTGGCGGGGCTTTTGTCCAAGGCCTATGCCAGGGAGCGGGCCAGGCTCATCGATCCCGATCACGCGAACCCGGACGTCACGCCGGGCGATCCCTACCGGTTCCAGGGCGGGGTGAACCCGTTCAGCGGCCTGCTCGCCCGGTGGAAGTCGGCGGCGGCGGAGCCGCCCAACCAACGCAACCGGCGGCTGCACCCCTCCATCGGTCCGGCCGAGCTCGCGCGCTTCCGGGAGGCGTTCACCGCCGGGACGACGTCGGTGGAGGCGGCGGACTCCGACGGCTGGGTCGTCTCCGTCACGCCGAGCGGCGGTTGGATCCCGGCGGTGATCGCCGGCCATACCGGCATCGGCCTCAGCCAGCGCATGCAGTCGTTCGTCCTCGACCCGGCCGAGAACCCGTACAACGTCGTCGAGCCGGGCAAGCGCCCGCGCGTGACGTTGACGCCGACCCTCGCCCTGAAGGACGGCAAGCCGTACCTCGCGTTCGCCGTGCAGGGCGGCGACACGCAGGACCAGAACCTGCTCCAGTTCTTTCTCGACGTCGTCGAATTCGGGATGACGGTGCAGAAGGCGGCCGAGGCCGCCAACTTCAACAGCTACCAGATGCACAGCTCGTTCGGAGACCACGAGTCGATCCCGAGCAAGGTACTGCTCAACGACGAGGTGCCGCCGTGGGTGCGGCGCAGGCTTCGCGACATGGGGTACAGCATGGTCTTCGCCGAAAGGACCTCGGGGCCGATCAACGCCATCCTCTTCGACCGCGAGCACGGGACCATGTGGGGCGGCTCGAGCAACTACGGCGAGGACTACGGCATCGGCTGGTGATCGAAAGGCGGACGGGCGTATTCCCTGCGCTTGGCACCGGTTTGGGAGGAAAGCCAGCAGGCCCGATGACCCGCCGGTGCTCCCGATACCTTCTCAGTTTTTTCGGGGCCGGGCGCATCTCAACAACGCTAAGATGCTAAGCCTGGCTCGGGAGGTTCAGAAATTCTGGGGAAGGTCCAGTGTGGGGGAGGTTGCATCCCGGGCGCGATCGTGTACAATGCGTGCCCCGGCATGGCCGGGAGACACAACTCCTTGCCCCGGACAGGGATCCGGGGCCGAAGGCCGAAAGGAGAGCACATGCCTCTGTACGAACTGGGGGTCATCCTCGACCCCGAGGCGACGCCGGAACAGGAAGCGGCGGCGCTGGAGCGTCTCGAGAAGATCATCACCGAGGGCGGCGGCGAGCTGGTCAGCAAGGACGCCTGGGGGCGCCGCACGCTGGCCTACCCGATCAAGAAGAAGACCATGGGCGTGTACCACTTCTGGCGTTTCAACGCCGGTGGGAAGGTGCAGGAGCCGCTGGCGTTCGAGCTGCGGACGAACGACGTGGTCATGCGGTCGCTGGTGCTCAACCTCGACCGCGAGCTGGTGCGCAAGCGGAAGATCGAGCGCCAGCTCAAGGCCAAGGCCGAGAAGAAGGCGGCCAAGGCCGAGGTGCCGGCGGAGGAGACCGCCGGGGAAACCGAGGTGTGAGGTGGCTCACATGGGACGCAAGAAGCGTTTTCGTCGTCGGCCGAAGGTTTGCCGGTTCACGGTGGAGAAGGTCGGCTACATCGATTACAAGGACGTCGATCTCCTCCGCGACTTCACGCCCGTCAACGGCAAGATCCTGCCCCGGCGGGTCACGGGCACGAGCCCGTCCTACCAGCACAAGCTGGCCCGGGCCATCAAGCGCGCCCGTTACATGGCGCTGTTGCCCTACGTGGGGGAGTGAGCCGCGCCGCCGGCTCGCCGCGAGTGATCACAGGATAGCGCCGTGGGCCCCGGCTTGAGCCCGTCCGCCGAGAAGCCGGGCCCGGCCGGAGGGCCCCCGCGCCGCAACTTCGGCGCGTTCGGCAGCGGGGTGATCTCCCTCTTCCTGTACGGGAGCCTGTACGTTCTGCCCATCCTGGGCATCGTG
>CAZXXL010000005.1:26205-34632 GCA_964644635.1 uncultured Thermoanaerobaculia bacterium
CTGTACGGGAGCCTGTACGTTCTGCCCATCCTGGGCATCGTGGTGGCGCCCCTGGGCCTGATCCCGGTGCTCCAGTACACCGCCCGCCGCCCGAGCGGCGTCGCGGCCTGGGGCTGGGTGGCG
The DNA here is from genome assembly GCA_964644635.1 of uncultured Thermoanaerobaculia bacterium. Taxonomy (GTDB): domain Bacteria; phylum Acidobacteriota; class Thermoanaerobaculia; order Thermoanaerobaculales; family Sulfomarinibacteraceae; genus CAZXXL01. The sequence continues at coordinate 26,329 of CAZXXL010000005.1, forward strand.
CTGGCGCTCGGCGTGACCTCGGCGGCGGGCGGGGGCGTGCCGGCCCTGGTCTTCTTCGCCGGCTACGTGACGGTCGTGGTGCTGCCGGCCCTCTCGGTGGAGTGGTGGCGGCGGAGCCGGTGGGCGGACGGACGGTGGGCCGGGACCGCCACCCTGGCCGGCCTGGTGTTCGTGCTCGCCACCGTCGCCGGCATTGCCTGGCCGCAGGCCCCGGTGGCGTGGACGTCCGCCTGGCTGGGCCGGGCCGCGGAGCAGGCGCTGCAGTTCTACCAGAAGATGGGGGTCTCCGTGGGCGGGCTGCAGCTGGCGCTGGACGCCGGCCGGACGAGTCTCACCTGGATCCTGCCTGCGCTCCCCGTGGCCTACCTGGCGGTGATCCTGTTCTGGGTGCGGCCGCGGCTGCCCTTGCTCGGCTTCGACTGGGTGCCGGTGCCATTCGAACAGTACCGCAACGATGACTGGCTGGCGGTGGGTTTCGTCCTCGGTGGGCTGGGGACCCTCTTCCTCGGCGGCACTCCGCGCTGGATCGCCGTCAACCTGCTGGTGGTGGTGCTCATCTTGTATTTCGTCCAGGGTTTGGCTATGATCCGAGCCCACCTCGCACGGTACATCGGGCGGGGTTGGCTCGTGCGCTGGGGCGTCGCGCTCTTGTGTCTCCAGGTCCCGCTGCCGGTCCTCGTGGCGGCCGCCGGGATCATCGACAGCTTCGTCTCCTTGCGGCCCCGGCCATCCGACGACGACGGGAGGACATGATGCGAGTGATACTGAACGACCACGTGGAGCACCTCGGAGAGCGGGGCAAGGTGGTGGACGTCAAGCCGGGCTACGCCCGGAACTACCTGCTGCCCAAGGGGCTCGCCTACGTGGACACGCCGGGCAACCGGAAGCTCTTCGAGCAGGAACAGAAGCGCTGGGAGGAGCTGGACCTGAAGCGCCGCTCGGCGGCGGAGCAGGTGGCGGCCAGCCTCGAGGGCGTGGAGCTCCTGTTCGAGCGGCGGGCGAGCGAGAAGGACGTTCTCTTTGGCTCGGTGACGACCCACGACATCGCCGCCGCGCTGGCCGAGCGCGGCATCGAGATCGACCGCCGCAAGATCCAGCTCCACAGCCCGATCAAGGAGCTCGGCTCCTTTGAGGTGCCGGTGGCCATCCACCGCGAGATCACGGTGAGCATCCCGGTGCACGTGGTCCGTCCCGGCGAGCAGCCGGGGGCCGCGGGGGCCGCGGAAACCGCGACCGAGGAGACCGAGGAGGCGCCCGCCGTGGAGACCGCCGGCGAGGCGGCCCCGGCGGAGCCGGAGACCACGACCCCGTGAGGAGAGCGCGGTGAGCTCTCCGGAGCGGGATGGGCGGCCGCCCGCGCGCCCCGGCAGCTCCGGGGACGAGGCCGCTCCGGGCCTTCGCCGGCGTCTGGCGAAGGCTCTTTCCGTTTTCAACCCCGTCGGTGTGGCGCGGCGGCTGGCGGCCCTCGAGGACGGGGTGGCCGGTCTGGAGCGGGAGCGGGACGAGCTTCGGGCCGCCCTGGCGGCCCTGCAACGCGAGCTGGAGGCGCTGCGCGACGGCCGGGTACCCGCCCTGGAGACGCGCGCCGACGGCGTCGAGACCTCCCAGCGTGAGCTCCAGGCGGAGCTGGAGGCCCTGCGCGACGACCGCGTGGCCGGCGTCGAGAACCGCCTGGACGCCGCCGAGCGGGCGCTGGCGGAGGTGGGCCGGGTGGCGGCCGAGGTCCGCGACCAGAGGCTGCCGGCCGCGGTCGGCCGCGGCGACGTGCTGATCGATCGGCTGGCCGGGGAGCTCGAGGAGCTGGCCTCCCTGGTGGAGCGCATGCTCGCCCGGGAGCCCCTGCCGCTCCCCCGCCCCGGCCGCGAGGAGGCGGCGCTGGCGGCCGGCCTGGGAGACATCCAACCCCTTCTGGTGGAGGCGTTCCGCGGCGGTGCGGCCGAGATCGCCCACCGCCTGGAGCGCTACCTGCCGCGCCTGCGGGAGGCCGCGCCGGTGCTCGACCTCGGCTGCGGCCGCGGCGAGCTCCTGCTCCTGCTGCGCGAGGCGGGCGTGGCCGCCCGCGGCGTGGAGGCCGACCCGGCCCTGGCCGCCGCGGCGCGCCGGCGCGGGCTCGAGATCGTGGAAGGCGATGCGCTGGCCGTGCTCCGGGAGCAGGTCGACGGTTCCTGGGGGGCGGTGTGCGCCATCCACCTCCTGGAGCATCTTCCGCCCGCCACCTTGCTCGCCCTCGTCCACGAGGCGCACCGCGTGCTCCGGCCGGGCGGTCTCTTCGTCGCCGAGTGCCCGAACCCGCACAACCTCAGGGTCGGGGCCAGCCTGTTCTGGCTCGATCCCACCCACCACCGCCCGCTGCTGCCGGAAACCCTGCGCGTCTTCCTGACCGCGGCCGGCTTCGAGGCGGCCGGGCCCGAGTACCTGCACCCGTTCCCCGCCGACCAGCGGCTCGGGGGCGCGTTGCCGCAGGGCGGCGCGGAGGACGGGCTCGCGCGGCTGGCCGGGCGGCTCGACGAGCTCCTCAACGGGCCCCGGGACTTCAGCCTCGTGGCGACGAAACCGGCACCCCCGGCCGGCTGATCCGGAGGAACCCATGCGAGCAGCCGTCCTCGTCATTCTCGGTTTCGGCGTTCTGACCCTGGCCTGCGCCCCGGCGCCGAAGGGCGGCGCCCCGGGGCTGGAGATCGCGCCCGACATTCTCGCCCGCCGGGCCCGCTTCCAGCCCCACCGCATCGGCGCCGACCTCTCGCGGCTGTCGGCGGGCGACCGCGAGGCCCTGCGCCACCTGGCGGCGGCGTGCCGGCGACTGGACGAGATCTACCTGCGCCAGGTCTGGCGGGACAACCCGGAGCTGGCGCGGCGCGTGGCCGCCCTGACCGGGCCGCGGGGCGAGGCGGCCCGCGCCTACTTCAGGATCATGTACGGGCCGTGGGACCGGCTGGAGGGCTTCGCCCCCTTCATCGGCCACCGGCCCCACCCGCCGGGCGCCGGCTTCTACCCGGAGGACATGACGAAGGCGGAATTCGAGGGCTGGCTTGCGGACCATCCCGGTGACCGGAAGGCGTTCACGTCCCTGACCACGGTGATCCGGCGCCGGGACGGCGGCCTGGTGGCCGTGCCCTACAGCCGGGCCTACCGCGAGCTCTTGGCCCCGGCGGCGGAGGAGCTGCGGAAGGCGGCGGCGGTCACCGGGAACGTGAGCCTGAGGAAATTCCTCGAGCTGCGCGCGGCCGCCCTGCTCGACGACGATTACTACGCCTCGGACCTGGCGTGGATGGACCTGGACTCGCCCCTGGAGGTGGTCTTCGGTCCCTACGAGACCTACGAGGACGGTCTTTTCGGCTACAAGGCGTCCTTCGAGGCCTTCCTGTGCGTGGCGCAGCCCGAGGAGTCGGCGCGGCTGGCCGGCTACAAGTCGCAGCTACCCTTCCTGGAGCGCAACCTGCCCATCCCCGACCGCTACAAGAACCTGCACCGGGGCACCGACTCGCCGATCCGGGTCGTCGACGAGGTGCTGACGGCCGGCGACGCCCGGGCCGGCGTCCAGACCCTGGCCTTCAACCTGCCCAACGACGAGCGGGTGCGCGAGGCCAAGGGATCGAAGAAGGTGCTGCTGAAGAACATGATGCGGGCCAAGTACGACGCCATCCTGGTACCCATCGCGGGCCACGTGCTGACCCCGCTGGAGGCCCCCAGCGTCAGCTTCGACGCCTACTATCACTTCACCCTCTTCCACGAGCTGGCCCACGGCCTCGGGCCGGGCCGGATCGTCGTCGACGGCAGGAAGACCGAGGTCCGCCTCGAGCTCAAGGACCTCTACTCGGCGCTGGAGGAGGCCAAGGCCGACGTCGTCGGGGTCTACAACCTCTACGTGCTCGCCGACCGGGGCGTGGTGCCGCTCTCGGTGGTCGAGCACCTTCCCTGGACCTACGTGGCGGGTCTCTTTCGCTCGGCCCGCTTCGGCACCGCCGAGGCCCACGGCCTCGGGGTGGTCATCCAGACCAACTTCCTGCTCGCCGAAGGCGCCATCGAGATCACGCCCGACGGCCGCTTCCGGCCCCATGTGGAGCGCTTCCGGCCGGCGATCCGGGACCTGGCCCGCACCATCCTGCTGATCCAGGCCGAGGGCTCCTACGCGGGCGCCGCCGAGCTCGTGAAGCGGTACGGCACCGTCCCGCCGGCCATGCGGCGGCTGCTGGACGGCATGGGCGACATCCCGGTCGACGTGGACCCCGTCTACACCCTGGAGGGATTGCAATGAACACCGGGCTGGAAGGAAAGGTGGCCGTGGTCGGCGGGGCCTCGTCGGGCCTCGGCTTCGCCGTCGCCGGCGGCCTCGCCGCCGAGGGCGCGAGGGTGCTCGTGGTTTCCCGGGACGAGGAGCGGATCACGGCCGCAGCACAGCGGATCCGCGGGGCCACCGGGGCCGAGGTCGCGGGCCTGGCCGCCGACGTGCGGGACGCGGACGCGCCGGCGGCGATCGTGGCGGCCGCTGAGGAACGTTTCGGCCCGGTGGACGTACTGGTGATCAACGCCGGCGGCCCGCCGGCGATGCCGGCGGTTCGGGCCACGGCGGCCGATCTCGAGACGGCGGCCGGGCTCCTGTTGCTGCCGGTGCAGCGTTTTCTGGCCGCGGCGCTGCCCGGGATGCGCGCGCGGCGGTGGGGCCGGATCGTGGCCATCACCTCCATCGCCGTCCGCGAGCCCCAGCCCGGCCTGGTGCTCTCCAACGCCCTGCGCGCGGCGGTGACCGGTTACCTGAAGACGGTGGCGGCCGAGGTGGCCGCCGACGGGGTGACGGTGAACACCGTCTGTCCGGGCTTCACCGCCACCGAGCGGCTCGGCGAGCTGGCGGCGGTGGTCGCCCGCCGGGAGGGCAGAACCGTTCGCGAGATTCTCGAGGGCTGGGCGTCGCGAGCCGCCGTCGGCCGTCTCCTGAAACCGGAGGAGGTGGCGGCGGCGGTCGTCTTCCTCGCCTCCGAGGCGGCGTCCGGGGTGACCGGGGTGGCGTTGCCGGTGGACGGGGGCTTCGGGAGCTTCCTGCTGTAAAGCGACGATATGAAGTCTCGCTCTGAATTCGTATTGCCGTATGGACATTTGGTGTGAAGAGGTTCACAATCTCGCAACGCGGAGGATTTGCCGGGACGTCGATCTGGTGAGGACTCCGGTCGAGGCGGGCGCGGCCCGCGAAGGGAGGTAGCTCGATATGCCGAGGAGCGATTTGACACTGGCGCTGGTCGGCTCCGGCGGAGACGGCGTGATCACCATGGGCGACATGATCGCCCAGGCCGGCGCCCGGGAAGGCCTGAACGTCATCAAGGTGGAGGCCTACGGCCCGCAGATCCGCGGCGGTGAGTCGTCCACCACCGTGCGCCTGAGCGGCGAGGAGATCTTCGCCCAGGCCGATTTCGTGGACATCCTGGTGGTCTTCAACTGGAAGGACTTCGCCCGCTTCAAGAGCGAGATCATGGTCAGGAAGGACGCCGTGATCTTCTCCGAGGCCAAGGACGAGACCGAGGTCGACGGCGCCGAGCTGGGAGCCGGCCCCGAGGCCACCTGGATCAAGGTGCCGTTCATCGATCTCGCCAAGGAGGCGGCGGGAACGACGCTGGCGAAGAACATCGTCACTCTCGGCCTTTTGAGCGAGCTCTTCGGCCTGCCCCAGGAGGGGATTCGCAAGGCCATCGAGAACAAGTTCGCCAAGAAGAAGGCGGAGGTACTGGAGGCCAATCTCAAGGGCTTCGCCGCCGGGCTCGAGTTCGCCAAGGGCCTCGACGTGGATCTCGGCGCCTGGCGGCTGGAGTACACCCCGGGCGAGCCCAAGCTGCTGATGTCGGGCAACGAGGCGGCGGCCGTGGGCGCGATCCACGCCGGGTGCCGCTTCTTCTCCGGCTACCCCATCACCCCCTCCTCGGAGGTGCTCCACTTCCTCTCCCACTGGATGCCGGTGGTCGGTGGATCGGTGGTTCAGACCGAGGACGAGCTGGCCGCCATCGGCGGGGTGCTCGGGGCCTCGTTCGCCGGCGTCAAGGCGATGACGGCGACCTCCGGACCGGGGTTCGCCCTGATGACCGAGATGCTCGGCCTGGCCTCCATGGCCGAGCTGCCGGCGGTGATCTTCGACGTCCAGCGGGGCGGTCCCTCCACCGGGTTGCCTACCAAGAGTGAGCAGTCCGACCTCTGGCAGGCCCTGTATGGGAGCCACGGGGACGCGCCCCGGGTCGTGCTGGCGCCCGCCGACGTGGAGGACTGCTTCCACACCATGGTGGACGCCTTCAACATCGCCGAGGAGTACCAGATCCCGGTGATCGTGCTGTCCGACCAGAATATCGCCCAGCGGCGGGAGACCCTCTCCATGCTCAGCCTTGAGCACGAGGTGAAGGAAAGGCTGACCCCGAAGCCCGAGGAGCTCGAGGACTACAAGCGCTACAAGGACACCCCCACCGGTGTCTCGCCCATGACCTGGCCCGGCATCAAGGGCGGCGAGTACCAGACCAACGGGCTGGAGCACGACGAGTACGGCAAACCGAGCTCGATGTTCCTGGTGCACGAAAAGATGAACGCCAAGCGGTACCGCAAGCTGCGGCCGATCCGCGACGAGTTCCACTTCATCCGCAAGTACGGGCCGGACAACGCCGACGTCGGCATCCTCTGCTGGGGCTCCTCCAAGGGCCCGGTGAAGGAGGCCGTGCTCCGCGCCAACGCCCGGGGCGAGAAGGTGGCCGCCTTCGTGCCCCAGGTTCTCTACCCCTTCCCCAAGCACGAGTTCGAGGAGTTCCTCAAGGGGGTGCGGGAGTTCATCGTCATCGAGCTGAGTTACTCGGCCCAGTTCTACAAGTACCTGCGCACCTTCCTCGAGCTGCCCGAGGGCCGGACCCACATCTTCAAGCGCTCGGGCGGCAAGAACCTCACCGTCCATGAGGTCGAGGAGGAGATCAGGAAGGTGCTGCCGCAGGCTTCGACCAGGAGGGAGGTGCTGGTATGAGCACCGCTGAGACGACTTTCAAGCCCGGAACCTACAAGACCGACCTCAAGCCGGTATGGTGTCCCGGCTGCGGCGACTTCGGCGTCCTCAACGCCCTCTACCGGGCGTTCGCCAAGATGCAGCTCGAGCCGTGGAACACGGTCGTGCTCTCCGGCATCGGCTGCTCGTCGCGCCTGCCCGGCTACGTGGCCACCTACGGCTTCAACTCCGTGCACGGCCGCGCCCTGACGCTGGCCACCGGGGTCAAGGTGGCCCGCCCGGAGCTGACGGTGGTGGCCGTCGGCGGCGACGGCGACGGCATGGCCATCGGCGGTAACCACTTCATGCATGCCTGCCGGCGCAACCTGGACGTGACCTACATCCTGATGGACAACGAGATCTACGGCCTGACCAAGGGCCAGACGGCGCCGACGACCCCCACCGGCGACAAGACCAAGTCGTCCTACTGGGGCAACCCGGAGCCGGCCGTGGATCCGGTGGAGCTGGCGATCGCCACCGGCGCGACCTTCGTCGCGCGCGGCTTCTCCGGCGACATGAAGACCCTCACCGAGATCATCCAGCGGGCCATCGAGCACCACGGCTTCGCGTTCGTCAACGTGCTCTCCCCGTGCGTGACCTGGCGCGGCGAGTCCCAGTACGGGATCCTCAAGGAGAAGCTGCAAAAGCTGCCGGAGGACCACGATCCCACCGACCGGGCGGCGGCCATGCGGTACACCCGGGAGAAGGACGTGGTGACCGAGGGTGTGCTCTACGAGGTGCAGGAGCCCAGCTTCGTGGACCGGCTGGCCCACATCCGCATGATGGCCCAGGCCGAGGGGCCGAAGCCCACCACCAGGGACATCCTGAAGACGTTCATGCCGTCTTTCTGATGCCTTCGTGCCGTGAACACCCGGGGCGGGCCTGGTGGCCCGCCCTTTCTTCATGTTTGGAGTTTCCCCAAGATCGAGCCAGCGATCTCCGGAGTTTACGTGTCACCGAAGCTTCTTCCATGGCCGTGAATGGAACGGACCCTTGGGAGCGTCGCGCCCGTCACCGCGGCCCGGGCCGCGGCGACGCGGTGCGCTCGGCGGACCGGCTGGCCGCGAGCGTCCCGCCGTCTCGCCGCAGGACAGTCGATTGAGAGTACCCTTCTCCGAGGCGGTGTCCGATCGTGGGGGGATTGCCACGTCGCCGGGCTGCGCCGAGCTCCCTTCGTCGCTTCGCTCCTCGGGATGGCGTGCGCGCAAGCGAAGCTGCGCTTCGCGCGCTTACGCCACCTCGCAATGACACCCTTTTCTGTCATGGCAAGGAGCGCGCCGGAGGCGCGCGACGTGGCCATCCCTAGC
>CAZXXL010000006.1:0-33979 GCA_964644635.1 uncultured Thermoanaerobaculia bacterium
GAGGGCACCGCGCGCGCCGGTGCCGCCGGGGGCCAGCTCCACCGCGGCGCCGCGGTAGAGGGTCCCGGCGGGAGTCACGAAGACGGCCGCCGGGTGGCGGAGCGCGAGGCGGCGGGCGTCGTCGTCGCCGGCGCACACGAAGGCGGGGGGCAGGACGCGGGCCAGCCAGCCCAGATCGCCGGGCTCGATGCCCGCCCGGTCGAGCAGCGCCTCGGCGCCCTCCACGGGCGGCTGTGCCGGCGGCTCCAGGCCGCTCCCGGCGAGCACCACGCGGACCCGGACGGCGAGCGAGCGCGCCGCCGCCAGGGCCTCGGCGGGCAGCCCGTCGAGCCGCGCCACCGGGAGCTCGAGCACCTCGTGCCAGACCCGGTCCAGGAGCGGGGCGTCGGTCGGCTCGGGGTGCAGGTAATCGCTCACCTGGCCGGCCAGGGAGCCCTCGGGGAGCAGCTCGGCGACCTGCTCCACGGCGGCCGCGTGACGGGCCAGCTCGCGGTCGATCCCGGCCAGCTGATGCTTGATCTCCCAGGCGGCGTGGGCCAGCGCCTCGGCCTCGCGCCCGGCCCGGGCGGCCGCCTCGGCGAGGTCGGCGCGCTCGGCGGCCACGGCGTCGCGCTCCGCCCGGCGGACGCCCGCCTCGCGGGCGGCCTCCTCGGCCGCGGCGCGGGCGCTCTCCAGCCGCTCGCGGGCCTCCCCCAGGCGCCGGGTGAGGCGCTCGTTCTCCTGCGTCGTCTGGGAGAGCGCGTAGGCCAGGCGGTCCTGCTGGCGCTCGAGCTCGCCGAGGCGGTTGCGGGTCGAGGTGAGGACGGAGATGGTGCGCAGCAGGCCCTGGCGCTTCCCGGCGGCCAGGCTCTCGGCCTCCTTCGCCAGGCGGGCGGCCTCGTCGGCCGCCGCCTTGGCCGCGGCCTTGTTCTCGCGCACCGCGGCCAGGGCCTGCTCGAGCTCCACGAGCCGGGAGCGGGCCTCGCGCTCGCGGTCCTGGAGCGTGCGCCGGCTCGAGGCCAGGGAGCGAGCCTGGTTCCGGGCCGCGGCGAGGGAGCCGCGCAGGTTGTCGAGGAGATCGGCGGAGCGCTCGAGGAAGGCCTCGAGGCGCTCGCTGGAGCCGAGGAGCTCGGTGACCCGGGTGCGGGCGCCCTCGACGTCGGCGTGGGCCTGTTCCAGGCGCTGGCGGGCGGCGGTCAGGTCGGCCTCGGCCGCGCCGAGGGCGGAGGCGGCCGCCGCGGCCTGGCTCTGGAGATCGGCGCGGAGGGCGGCCAGCCGCCGCCGCCGCTCGGAGAGCGTCCGCGCGCGGAGGGCGTAGAGGGCCGTGAGCTTTTCCTTGAGCTCGGTCTCCAGCTCGCGGTACCGCCCGGCCTGGCGGGCCTGGCGCTTGAGCTGCCGGCGCGACCTGTCCACCTCGGCGATGATGTCGTCCACGCGCTGCAGGTTCTGCCGGGTCTGGGCGAGGCGGAGCTCGGCCTCGTGCCGGCGGGCGCGGTAGTGCGTGATGCCCGCCGCCTCCTCGATCAGGATCCGGCGATCGGTGGGACGGGCGGTGAGCACCCGGCCGATGCGGTCCTGGCCGATGATGGCGTAGGCGCGGGTGCCGAGGCCGATGCGCAGGAGCTCGTCGGCGATGTCGCGCAGGCGGACGGATTTCCCGTTGAGCCGGTAGTCCGACGGGCCGTTCCGGGCCACCCGGCGGGAGATGGTGATGCGGCCCTCGGTGGCCGTCCAACGGCCGTCGTCGCTGGCGAGGGTGAGCGCGACCTCGGCGGCGCCCGCGGGCTTGCGGCCCGTCGCCCCGGCGAACACGAGATCGCCCATGTTCTTGAGGCGAAGCAGGGAGGGGCTCTGCTCGCCGAGCACCCAGAGCATGGCGTCCACCAGGTTCGACTTGCCGACCCCGTTGGGTCCCACCACCGCGGTGATGTCCGAGGGAAAGACGAGCTCCACTGGATCGGCGAAGGACTTGAATCCCGAGAGCTTGAGCGAGGCGAGACGGATCCGGCCCATCAGGTCCGTGCTGGGAAGAGCCTCTCCACGAGGCTGCGGGCCAGAACACGCAACCGGCCGGCAGCCTGCTCGCCGGCCTCGAGGACCTCCTCGTGAGACAGGGGCTCGGTGGACAGGCCCGCGGCGGGGTTGGCGGCCAGGGACAGGACCAGGACGCGCATCCCCATGTGGTTGGCGGCGATGACCTCGGGAACGGTGGACATGCCCACCACGGCGGCGCCCAGGGAACGCAGCATCCGCACCTCGGCCGGCGTCTCGAAGGACGGCCCGAGGACGGCCGCGTACACGCCCTCGTAGACGACGAAGCCGGCCTCGGCGGCGGCATCCACCGCCAGCTGGACCAGCTCGGGATCGTAGGCGCGGCTCATGTCGGGAAACTGCGGGCCGAACTCCCGGGCCCACTCGCCCACCAGCGGGTTGCTGCCCTGGAGGTTGATGTGGTCGGTGATGATCACCAGGCTCCCGGGCTCGATGGCGGGATCGAGCGCGCCGGTGGCGTTGGTGGCGATCATGGTTCCGGCACCGAGCAGCGCGGCCAGGCGCACCGGCGCGACCACCTCCTCGGGGCGGTAACCCTGGTACAGGTGGAGGCGCCCGTTCATCACCAGCAGGCTCTCCCCGTCCCGGCGCCAGATGGTCAGCGTCTCGCTGTGGCCGGGCAGCGCGTGGATGGGGAAGGGAAAGATCTCGGCCAGGGGAATCGGCTCGTCGGCCGCCCAGCCGGGGACCTCCAGCGTCAGGCCGGAGCCGGCCACCAGGAGCGCCCGCACCGTGCCCGGCTCGTGCCGCATCCGGAAGCTCTCGGCCAGCGATCGGAGACCGTCGGGAGTCAGGGTTCTCGTCATCGCGCGGAGGGTAACACAGCCCGGCCGCGAGGTCGGACTTTCCCCCGGCCCGCCGCCGGCCCCCGGGACAGCCCGCGCTCCGACGCTGCTAGAGATTGCCACGTCGCCGGGCTGCGCCCGGCTCCTCGCAATGACAATGGAAGGGGCTTCGTTGAACGCCTCGCACCCCCTCCCCTTGTCATTGCGAGGAGCGAAGCGACGAAGCGCCGAAGCGCCGTGAGACAGGGAAGCCCTGCTTCCCGTTGTCGAACGGCGTCCCGAGCGAGGGCCCCCCAGGGCCCGAGCGATGGGACCCCACTCACGATCGGACACCGCCTCGGAGAAGGGTACTCTCAACCGACGGTCCTGCGGCGGGACGGGGGGACGCTCGCGGCTACCCGGGTCGTCGCCCGCACCGCGTCGCTGCGGCCCAGGCCGCGGCGACGGGCGTGACGCTCCCAAAGGTCCGTTCCATCCACGGCCATGGAGGAAGCGTCGGTTACACGACGACTTCCTAGGATCGCTCACTCAATCTTGGGGAAACTCCAGGACCACCCGCGTTGACGGGTTCGGGCGGAGGGGCTAAGGTATCTACAAGTGCGAATACGAACAACTGTCATCATGACGCCGGCGTGAGGGGGCCGGACGGCCGCCGTTTTCCTGCATGCAGCGGGTGGCTCGGAGGTGGTGGCGCGACGAAGGGGAAGAGTCATGAAGCGATTCGTGATGAGAACGCTGAGCCTTGCCGCGCTGGCGGTGCTGACGGCGGCCGGACCGGGATGGGCCTCGTTTACGGGAACGGACGTCGTCATCCCCTCGGCCGGTAGGGGGCCGGGGGCATCCAGCTCTTTCTGGTCCACGACCCTGTGGATTTACAATCCGGGCGACAGCTCGGTCGACGTCCAGGTCCTTTTCTACGAGCGGGACCAGGCGCACGCCTCACCCACGGCCACCTTCTCGACCACCGTACAGCCGGGGGACACCAGGAAGTACGACGACGCCACGCTGACCCTGTTCGGATTCGAAAAGTTCGGCTCCATGCGGGTGAAGGCGACCGGCCGGGTGATCGTCAACAGTCGCATCGCCTCGACGCCCCCGGGAGGCGCATCCGGGGATTCCAAGGGGCAGTTCTTCTCGGGCATCCCGGTGGACTTCGCCATCGGGCTGGGCCAGGGGAGCGACATCCTCGGCGTCTACCAGACGACGCCGAAGACGGCCTCCGAGTTCCGTTACAACTTCGGCTTCGCCGAGGTGGCCGGCGCCGGCTGCGTGGTCCGGGTGACGGCGCGGGACGAGGACGGAGCGGTCCTGGCCACCAAGGACTACCCGATGGGAGCCAACGAGCCGAAGCAGGTCAACCTCAACGACCTCGTTCCGAACCCCGGCGTGACCAACGTGCGGCTGCACGTGGAGGTCGTCTCCGGCTCGGGCCGGGTGGTCGCCTTCGGTACCGGCCTCGCCAACCGCTCCAACGACTCCTCGGTGTTCGAGATGGGCTTCGCCGACAGCCTGCTGGCGTCGTCCGCAAGCGGCGGCGGCGACATCACGGCGGTCAACGCCGGCGCCGGGCTCGCCGGCGGCGGGACGTCGGGAGACATCACCCTCTCCATCGCCGACGGCGGCGTGACCAGCGCCAAGCTCGCGGATGCGAGCGTGACGACGCTCAAGCTCGCCGACGGCGCCGTCATGTGGCCCAACATCGGGGCTGCCGGGTCGCCCGCCAGCGGCCAGGTGCTCGGCTACGACGGGAGCAACCTTGTCTGGACGACTCCCGCGGCGGGCGGCGGGCTGACGCTGCCGTTTTCCGGCTCGGGCAGCTCCACTTCGATTCCACAATCGGTTTTCTTCATTCAGGACAACGGATCGGGCGGTGCAGCCATCGCGGGATCCACCGATACGACCACGGGAGTGTTCGGCCAGGCGCTGGGCACGGCCGGGCTCAACCACGGGGTGTCCGGGCTGAGCAAGAGCGGCGAAGGGATTGGGGTCGAGGGCCAGGCGTCCGCCTCTTCGGGAGTCAATTACGGTGTGTTTGGGACCACGAACAGCGCGGGTGGATTCGGGGTCTACGGCATCAATATGGCCACCGGCGGGGCCGCGATCAAGGGCGTGGGATCCACGGGGATCTGGGGTGAGACGGACACCAGCGGTGGCAAGGGCGTGGCCGGCCAGGCGACGGCGACCAGCGGTGTGAGCTACGGGGTCTTTGGCCTCACGAGCAGTGGCCAGGGGTTCGGAGTCTACGGGAACAACTCTTCTGCGGGAGGCGGGATCGGCATCAAGGGGGAGGGATACACGGGCGTCATGGGTGCGGCGAACGACGCCGCCGGCCACGGCGGGTGGTTCGAGGCGAGCTCTTCAGGTGCGACACTGGTCGCCAACGCCAAGGGGTCCGGCCACATTGCAGATTTCGACCTGAACGGCGTGGCGCGCTCCTGGTTCGACAACAACGCCGCCCTCCACGTGGACGCCAGGACCGGCAGCCGCATCATGGGTCTTTACTCGAACGGCGCCATCAAGATGCGGGTGGAGGCCGACGGCCAGGTCTACGCCCAGAAGTTCAACTCCGGGGGCGCCGACTTCGCCGAGATGTACCCGGCTGCCGAGGACCTCGAGCCGGGCACGGTGGTCGCCATCGGGCCCGACGGCCGATTGGTGGCGGCCGACGCGAGGCGGGCGACGGCGGTCATGGGCGTGATCTCGGACAACCCGACCATCGTCGGCGGCGTCGCCATCGAAGGCGAGGGTAATCACGGCAAGCTGCCGGTGGCGATCCTCGGCATCGTGGACGTCCGTGCCTCGGCGGCCTCGGGGCCGATCGCGCCCGGCGACCTGCTGACCCCCGGCTCGACGGCCGGAACGGCCGAAAGGGCCGTCTGGGCGTACCCGGGCACCATCATCGGCAAGGCCCTCGCCCCGTTGAAAAGCGGCTCCGGCAGGATCCGGATGCTGGTCACCCTGCGCTGAACGCCCCGCCCCCGCGGTGCCGGTGGCGCGGACGGACAAGACGACGCGGGAGGGCTCCGCCCGGCACGGCTTTGGGCGGGTCCTACCCGCGGCGCCACCGGAGAACGGCGACGCCCAGCAGGGCGAGCAGGCCGACGAAGGCCGTCAGGCCCCCGCCGCTCAGGGCCGGGATCGGGGCGGCGACGCCGTTACCGGTGAGGCTGATGCTGAAGGGTTCATCGTCGAGCGTGAAGTCGCTCGTCGTGGAAGCCGCATCCAGGCTCGTCGGTGTGAAGACGTAGGAGATGCTGCACGTCCCCCCTGGCGGGAGGGTTACGTTCGCACAGTTCTGAAACGCGCTGAACGGAGCTGATACCCCGCCTCCGGCCATGTTGATGGGGCCAACCGGCACCGAGGTCGTGTTGGTCACCGTCACGATCAACTGAGATGAATCGCCCACCGGGACATTGCCGAAATCCAGCGTTGTGGGCGCTACCGACAGGGGCGACTGTCCCGCCGCCGTCCCGAGCGACGGCCCGCCAGGGCCGGAGCGAAGGGACCTCATCACGCCGGGAGCTCTCCCCGGAGCAGTGGGCAGCGCGCTCCAACGCTGTGAGGGGTCGCCACGTCGCCGGGCTTCGCCCGGCTCCTCGCGATGACAAGGCAAAGGGTGCTCCCATCGGGGCGTGAGGGTGCTCGTGAATGACAGATGAACGTGGCCCGCACGGTGAGAACGATCGGGGGACGTGGCCGGTCCTTGACTTTGGTGGCTGTTCCTTGGCCGTTTTCCCAGGCCTCGGGAGTGCCCCGGGGAAAGCGCGGACGGGTCTTGCTATGGTGGACGGACGATGGAGGCGACGTGACGATGATGCTCGACGTTTTCCCTACCGGGCCGTTGCAGGCGAACTGCACGCTGCTCGGTGACGAGGACGCCGGCGAGCTCGTGGTCGTCGATCCCGGCGCGGATTCCGGCGCGATCCTGGAACGCATCCGGGGTTCCCGCCTCCGGCCGGTGGCCGTCCTCCACACCCACGGCCACCTGGACCACGCGGGGGGGACCGCGGGCGTCGCGGCGGGCCTGCCGCCCGGGGTCCCGGTGGGTCTGCATCGCGACGAGCTGGAGCTTTACCGGAAGCTGCCCGCGCAGGGACGGATGTTCGGGCTCGAGATCGGCGACCCTCCCGAGCCCACCCTGTGGCTCGATCACGGGCAGCGGATCGCGGTGGGCGGGATCGAGCTCGAGGTGCGGCACACGCCGGGCCACTCGCCCGGGAGCGTGTCCTTCGTGGTCCACGGCGCCGGGCGGCCGCTGGTGATCGCCGGCGACGTGCTCTTCGCCGGCTCCATTGGCCGCACCGACCTATGGGGCGGCTCGTTCGAGCTGCTCGCCGAGTCGATCCGGAGCCAGCTCTACACCCTCCCGAACGAGACCGTCGTGATCACCGGCCACGGGCCGGAGACCACCATCGGCCGCGAGCGGCGGACCAACCCCTTCGTGCGCGGCGACTGAGCCCGGCCTCAGGCCGGGACGCGCTCCTGGGTCCACGTCTTGAGCGCGGTGGCACCGAGGATGATCAGCCCGCCGAGCAGCGCCCACGGCCCGGGTCGCTCGCCGTGCACCAGCCATGCCCAGACGGGGTTGAGCACCGGCTCGAGCAGGAGCAGGAGCGAGGCCTCCAGCGCCGGGACGCGGCCGACGCCCCGGGTGAGGAGCACGTAGGCGAGGCCGATCTGGATCACCCCGAGGAAGATCACGAGACCCCAGTCCGCGGCCCCCGCCCGGCGGACGGGCAGGGCCATGGGGAGCGTGAAGGCGAAGGCGAGCAGGTTGCCGAGGGCGACGGCGGCCGCGGAGGCGCCGGCGCTGCCGCTGCCCTCCCGGCCGAGCCAGCGCAGGCCAATGATGGTCAGCGCCCAGCAGACGCCGGCCGCGACCGCCAGCAGGTTGCCGGCGAGCGGGTCCGGGGCGGTGTGGAAGCGGGGCGCGGCGCCGACGAAGAAGAGCGCCATGCCGGCGGCGAAGAGGACCGTGAAGCCGAGGTCGCGGCGCCGGATCCTCTCGTGGAGCAACCAGGGCCCGAGGAGGAGGATGTACAGCGGCGCCGTGTCCTGGAGGAAGATGGTGTTGGCCGCCGTGGTCAGCTTGTTGGCGAGCACGTAGAGGACGAGGGTGGCGGCGTAGGCGGCGGACACGGCCAGGGTGCGGGCGTTCCAGCGCCGCCGGGCGGCCGGGACCACGAGCAGCACGGCGATGCAGGCGACGCCGGAGCGGAAGCTGGCCACCTGCCAGCCGGAGAGCGAGCACGCCTTGATCGCCGCGCCCCCCGTCGAGAAGAGCACCGCCGCCCCGAGGACCATGAACCGGGCCGCGAGCTCCTGGCTGCGATCTTCACGCCCCACACCGGCCATCGTAGCCGAACGCTGGGAGCGCTGCTGAGCCCTGATCATCCTCTCCGGCTGGAGACGTACGGTCCGTTATCGCACGCGTCGCGCCTCGCCACCGCCGATATGCCGTCAGAAGCCTCCCGTCGACACCCGGTGTCAACGGACCTTGGGCCGGCTCCAAGGCAATCGTTCATGGATCTTTCTAGGCGAAGCCCAGCTTATAAGCAATGGCGCGGGAGCGTGTCCGAAATTCGATCACTAGCCGGGTCCGGCTGCAATTCTCGAATGTTTACGTTGCGGAGCTGGCTTGTACCGCAATTCACACAGTGCGTGGATAAGAGCCATGACTTGATTTCGTACACGTGACCTGCTGTACAGATTCATGGTGTAGACGATAAGGCACGATGTTACACTAGGTTAGATCTCTACCGCGGAGTCGGCACAGCCCTTGCTCCTTAACGAAGCCGGGGAGGTGTCTATGCGACCAGCGAGCTTTTCGGGGAGTCTCGGTCAACCGGCAGTCCGGGTATTGCTTCTCGTCCTGTGGCTTGGCGGTGGGCTGCCGCCGGCTTCCGCAGCGAAAGGAAGTGAGCGCGCCTGCATGGCCGGCCGACACGTTGTGACGATTGGTAGCCGGGTGTTCCTCACTGGCGGACGGAGGCTCGTGGAGATCAGGGGAGAAACGGAAGCCTGTTTGAGCTGTCACGACGGGACCGTTGCCTCGGCATTCACCGCCCTGATAGACAATTCCGCACGCTCTGGGTTTTCAACCATTGAGAAAACGCGCATGGGGATCTCCTCCCATCCGGTCGACATTCCCTACCCCGTGGGCCGTAAGGGCTTCAGGCCGCTTGCCGACCTTGACCCACGTCTCAAGCTGAAGAACGGTAAGGTGACCTGCGCAACGTGTCATCGTGCGACGGAGCAGGGCCGCGTCGAACTGTCGTTGCCGGTGCGGCGGAGCCGGCTCTGTCTGGCGTGTCATTCGAAATAGACGAGGGGACGGCCGCAGCCGTCCCCCGTCGTGTTTTTCATTACCCGTCGATTCAGCTGCCCCAGCTCTCCAGCACCTTGACGTAGTTGCCGCGGAGCAGGGCGGCCGGGTTCGGGGCCTTGGCCAGGCTCATGCTGCCCTGCATCTGGCGGACGGACTCGTACTCGTGCTCTTCCATCCAGAACTTGAGGGCGTCGATGGTGCGGGCGATGTGTCCGGGGCCCTGGGCGAGCAGGGCGGAGACCATCTGTGTCGCGTGCGCGCCAGCCATCAGGGCCTTGATCACGTCGACCGCCGTGTGCACCCCGCCGGTGACGCCGAGGGAGAGGTCGACGCGCCCCGACAGCAGGGCGAGGGCGCGCAGCCGGAGCCGGAGCTCGTCGGAGGAGGACAGCTTGAGGTTGGGCACGAGCTCCAGCTCGTCGATGTCGATGTCGGGCTGGTAGAAGCGGTTGAAAACGACGATCCCGTCCGCGCCGGCCTCCTTGAGCCTGGCGGCGAAGTTGACGAACGAGGAGTAGAAGGGAGAGACCTTGACCGCCACCGGGATGCCGACGGCCTTCTTGACCTCCCGCACGACGTCGAGGACTTTTTCCTCGACGGCGGCGCCGGTCTCCTCGAGGTCGGTGGCGTAGTGGTAGGTGTTGAGCTCGATGGCGTCGGCGCCGGCGTTCTCGATCTTTGCCGCGTAGGTCGTCCACCCGCCGGGGGTGGTGCCGTTGAGCGAGCCGATGACGGGAACGTCGACGGCCTCCTTCACCGCCTGGAGGAGCTCCAGGTACTGGTCCGGCCCCAGGTGGTGCTCCAGCTCGGGCATGTAGCTCAGAGCCTCGCCGAAGCTCTCGGTATGCGCCTCGGCGGCGAGGTGCGCCGCCACCTCGCGCTCGATCTCCTCCTCAAAGAGCGAGTGCAGCACCATGGCGGCCGCGCCGGCGTCCTCGAGGCGCCGGGCGTCGCCGGGGCTTTCCACCAGCGGCGAGGCGCCGGGGATGATCGGGTTGGCCAGCTCGAGTCCGAGGTACGTGGTGCGGAGGTCCATGACCGCTCTTCCTTCCTACGCCTGGGGCGTCTCGTGGATGCTCATCTTGGCCAGCTGCGCGTAGACGTCGAAACGGGCGTTGACGGCCCTCTGGGCCTTCTCGAGGAGCATCTTCGCCCGCTCGGGGTGGGTCTTGGTCAGCATCCGGAAACGGGTCTCGGTCATGGCGAAGTCGGTGAACGGGATCTTCGGCGGCCGGGAGTCGAGCTTCAGCGGCGGCTCTCCGGCGGCGGCCCGGCGTGGATCGAAGCGGTACAGCGGCCAGTAGCCGGAATCGACCGCCAGCTTCTGGTGATCGAGGGCGTTCTCCAGGCCGTAGCCATGGGCGATGCAGTGGGAGTAGGCGATGATGAGCGACGCGCCCCGGTAGGACTCGGCCTCCGTGAACGCCCGCACCGTTTGCGCGTCCTTGGCTCCGAAGGCCACCTGGGCCACGTAGACGTGGCCGTAGGCCATCGCCATCATGCCGAGGTCCTTGCCCTCGATTTCCTTGCCCGCCATCGCGAACTTGGCGGCCGCCGCGAGCGGCGTCGCCTTGGAGGCCTGACCGCCGGTGTTCGAGTAGACGGCGGTGTCGAGCACCAGGATGTTGACGTCGCGGTTGAGGCCGAGCACGTGATCGACGCCGCCGTAGCCGATGTCGTAGGCCCAGCCGTCGCCGCCGACGATCCACACGCTCTTGCGGACCAGGTAGTCGATCACGGCCTCCAGGCGCCGCGCGTCGGGATCGTCGATGGCCCCGATCTTCTTCGCCAGGGCCGCCACGCGCTCCCGCTGGGCGCGGATCTCGGCCTCGGTGTCCTGGGACGCGTCGAGGATCTCGGCGGCCAGGTTCTCGCCCACCTGCGGGGCCAGCCGCTGGAGCAGCATCCTCGCGTGGATCGTGTTCTGGTCCACCGCCAGGCGGAAGCCGAGGCCGAACTCGGCATTGTCCTCGAAGAGGGAATTCGACCACGCGGGTCCCCGGCCCTCCTCGTTGACCGCGTACGGCGCGGTGGGCAGGTTGGCGCCGTAGATCGACGAGCAGCCGGTGGCGTTGGCGATCAGGGCGCGATCCCCGAAGAGCTGGGTGAGGAGCTTGATGTACGGGGTCTCGCCGCAGCCGGCGCAGGCCCCGGAGAACTCGAACAGCGGCCGCAGGAACTGGGTTCCCTTGACGTCGAGCTTGATCTGCGTCCGGTCGGGATCGGGGATGTCGAGGAAGAAGGCGAAGTTCTCGCGCTCGGGCTCGCGCAGGGGCATCTGCGGGTGCATGTCCAGCGCCTTGTGCTTGGGGTTCGACTTGTCCTTGGCCGGGCAGACCCGGGCGCACAGGGTGCAGCCGGTGCAGTCCTCGGGCGCAACCTGGATGGTGTACTTGTACCCCTTGAGCTCCGGCGCCTTGTAGTCGACGGACTTGAAGGTCGCCGGGGCGTTCTCCAGGTGCTCGGGGGCGTAGACCTTGGCGCGGATGGCCGCGTGCGGGCAGACCATGGCGCACTTGTTGCACTGGATGCAGAGCTCCTCGTCCCAGACCGGGATCTCCAGCGCGATGTTCCGCTTCTCCCACTGGGTCGTGCCCGAGGGCCAGGTGCCGTCCGGAGGGAAGGCGCTGACCGGCAGGAGATCGCCCTTGCCGGCGATCATCATCGCGGTGACCCGCTTGACGAAGTCCGGGGCCTTCTCGGAGACGACCGGCGGGCGGTGACGGGTGGCGGTGATCGCGTCCGGGACCTTCACCTCGTGCAGGTTGGCCAGGGTCTGGTCGACGGCGTTGAAGTTGAGCTGGACGATCTCGTCACCCTTCTTGCCGTAAGTCTTGCGGATGGCGTCCTTGATCTTGGCGATCGCCTCGTCCCTGGGCAGGATGCCCGAGATGGCGAAGAAACAGGTCTGCATGATGGTGTTGATCCTGGCGCCCATCTTGGTCTCGCGGGCCACCGAGTAGGCGTCGATCACGTACAGCTTGAGCTTCTTCTCGACGACCTGCTGCTGGACCTCCACCGGGAGGTGATCCCAGACCTCGTCGGGACCGAATGGGGAGTTGACGAGGAGGGTGCCCCCCGGCACCAGCATCTCGGCGATCTCGTACCTGTCCAGGAAGACCCACTGGTGGCAGCCGGCGAAGTTGGCCCGGCGCACGAGGTAGGTGGAGCGGATCGGCCGCGGGCCGAAGCGGAGGTGGGAGACCGTCACCGAGCCGGCCTTGCGGGAGTCGTAGACGAAGTAGCCCTGGGCGTAGTTCTCGGTCTCGGAGCCGATGATCTTGATCGAGTTCTTGTTGGCGCCCACCGTGCCGTCGGAGCCGAGGCCGAAGAAGACGCCGCGGAAGACGTCGTCCGGCTCGATGTCGAAGTCGTCGTCCACCGGCAGGGAGGTGTAGGTCACGTCGTCGACGATGCCTACCGTGAAATGGTTCTTCGGCTTCTCGGCGGCCAGGTTCTCGTAGATCGCCTTGACCATGGCCGGGTTGAACTCTTTAGACGACAGGCCGTAGCGGCCGCCGACCACCAGGGGCTCGGCGGCGAAGTCGGACAGGCCCTCGACCCGCGCCTCGACGAGGCCGGTGACGACGTCGAGGTAAAGCGGCTCGCCCGCGGAGCCCGGCTCCTTGGAGCGGTCGAGGACGGCGATCCGCTGCACCGTCTCGGGCAGCGCCTTGACCAGGTCCTCCTTGGAGAACGGCCGGAAGAGGCGGACCTTGACCATGCCGATCTTCTCGCCCCGCGCCGTGGCCCAGACCACGTACTCGTGGACCGCCTCGGCCCCGGAGCCCATGATCACGATGACCCGCTCGGCCTCCGGATGGCCCACGTAGTCGAAGAGATGGTAGGACCGTCCGGTCAGGGCCGCGAACTGGTCCATGACCTCCTGGACGATGCCCGGGCAGGCCTCGTAGAAGGGGTTGACGGCCTCGCGGGACTGGAAGAAGGCGTCCGGGTTCTGGGCCGTGCCGCGGATGAAGGGACGATCCGGCGACAGCGCCCGCTTCTTGTGCGCCCTGACCATCTCCTCGTCGATCATGAAGCGGAGGTCGTCGTCGCTCAGCTCCTCGATCTTGGAGACCTCGTGGGAGGTGCGGAAGCCGTCGAAGAAGTGCAGGAACGGGATCCGGCTCTTGAGGCTCGCCGCCTGGGCGATGCAGGCGAAGTCGTGGGCCTCCTGGACCGACCCCGAGGGCATCATGGCGAAGCCGGTGGCCCGGCAGTCATAGACGTCGGAGTGGTCGCCGAAGATCGACAGGGCGTGGGTGGCCACCGTACGCGCCGCCACGTGGAAGACCGTTGAGGTGAGCTCCCCGGCGATCTTGTGCATGTTGGGGATCATCAGCAGGAGGCCCTGAGAGGCGGTGAAGGTGGTGGTCAGGGCACCCGCCTGGAGAGAGCCGTGAACGGCGCCCGAGGCGCCTCCCTCGGACTGCATCTCCACCACCTCGGGGACCGAGCCCCAGATGTTGGTCCTGCCCTCCGCCGACCACTGGTCGGCCCATTCGCCCATCGGCGAGGACGGGGTGATGGGGTAGATGGCGCAGACCTCGTTGATGCGGTGCGCCACCGACGCGGCGGCCTCGTTGCCGTCGATCATGACCGTGCGTCTTTTTTTCGCCATGAAAACCTCCAGGGTTCGGCCCGTGGGGCGGGCCCGGCCGAGTAACGTGCGCGATTGGCGTGAAGCCGCCGGGAAAGACGTCGTGCGGCCTCACCGTGAGTAGCATAGGTCCCGGGCCCGTTCCTGGCAAGGGCTCGCGAAACAAAGGCGGCGGCCCGCGCGGGCGGGATTTACCGCTCAGGCCTTCTTCGCGGCGCGCCTCTTCCCGAGCCAGACGTTGAGCGGGTTGTCGCGGCCGAGGAAGGGAATCGGGGGCCGCCCGCGGCGGCCGATCTCGTCGAGCAACCGGTTCAAGCGCTTGTTGTGGGGCGAAAGCCGCAACCCGTCGCTCAGGGCCTCGAAGGCGTGCCTGCGGTCGAGCCTTTCCATGTAGATGCGCGCCAGGTTGTAGTGGTGCTCGGGGTCGAACATGTTGCTCTTGATCGAGATCTTGCAGTACTTGACGCCTTCCGAGTACCGCCGCTTGACCATGGCCACGCAGAGCCCGTAGTAGGACATCGCGGCGGCGGCGAAGCGCTTGTCGTCGATGCTGCCGCCGGTCATCCGCGGGAGATGCTGCTCGAAGATGGCCAGGGCATGGGCGAACTCTTCGTCGCGGGCGAGATCGATCGCCCGCCGCAATTCGTCCCGGAGGACGTGCCTTTCATCCGTCATGTCTGATTCCCAGTATAGCTCATCGCCGTCCAGTCGCGACGATGGACGGCGATGAGCTCGAGGAGCTCCCGGTGCACGCCCGGCGTCCCGCAGACGACGTCGCCGGTGGGGAGAAAGTCCGGCTTACCGTCCATGTCGGTCACCACCCCGCCGGCCTCGCGGACGAGGGCCGCGCCGGCCGCCAGGTCCCACGGCGAGAGGCGGAACTCGAAGAAGCCGTCGAAGATGCCGCAGGCCACGTAGGCGAGGTCGAGGGCGGCGGCGCCGGGACGGCGGATCGCCTTGCAGCGGAGAAAGACGTCCCGGAAGATGGCCAGGTAGACGTCCAGGAGCCGGTGGGCCTTGAACGGGAACCCGGTCGTCAACAGCGCTCCGGCGAGCCCCGCCCGGCCGCTGACGCGGCACGGCCCGCCGTTCCAGCTCGCGCCGCCGCCACGGGCCGCCTTGAAGACATCGTTCTTGACCGGATCGAGGATCACACCCGCGACCGGTTCCCCGCCCACCGCCACCCCAACCGAGACCGCGAAGTGGGGGACGCCGTGGACGAAGTTGGTGGTTCCGTCGAGGGGATCGACGATCCAGGTCGGGCGGCGGGAATCCTCCAGGCCGCTGAGACCGGATTCCTCGGCCAGCACGGCGTGATCGGGGTGCCGGGCGCGGATGGTGGCGAGGATGGCCGTCTCGGAGGCGCGGTCCGCCCTGGTCACGAGATCGTTCGGCCCCTTCTCCTGGACCTCGGAGGGGGCCAGGGAGCGCCAGAAGGGCATGAGGGCGGCCGCTCCGGCCCGGGCCGCGAGCTCGGCCGTCTCCAGCAGGGAAGACAAGTCCTGGAATGTCACGGGCATCGCCTCCGTTACCGCGTCAGGGGGTACACGTGATGCAAGCGACGGACGGCCACTGGACCGGCGGGGAGCTCGACGCCCGGGCGCGCCTCATGCTGGCGGTGGCCAGGGACGCCATCCTCGGCGATCCCGGCCTGCGTCTGTGCGAGGGGCTGCGGCTCATCGAGGCGATGCGAACGGCGGTGGGACGGCTGGGGCCCGCCGGACCGGCCGTCTTCGACCTGCACATCCGCCCTCATCTCCGCGCCCTCCTCCTCAATCGCTTCGGTATCTGTGCCGATCCCCAACACGATCTGAACTGATCCCGCACCCTCACCGGCCGGCGGTGACGTCCGCGAACTCGGGGAGCGTGCGGACGACCTCGTCGGGCAGGTTGGACTCCAGCTCGACCGTCACCTGGTCCTCCGGGCCGGCCTCCACCCCCGGCAGACGGGCCGCGACCTGGATGCCCACGCCCGGGCGGGCCTGGGATAGGTCCAGGGTCGCCCGCCGGGAAGCCTTGATGGCGCCGTCGGGTCCCCGCACCTCCACCTTGACCGTCAGGTGTGGCAGGTGAACGGTGCCCCGGTTGGTGACCCGGAGGTCGACCACCAGGGTGGGATTGCCGGCGTCGTCACGGATCGTGGTGCTGCCCACCGGGACGATCTCGTGCTCCAGGCGCAGCTTCTGCACCCGCTGCTCGGGGGTCATCCGGGGGCCGCAGCCGGCCAGGAGCACGGCCAGGCCGAGGCCGGCCGCCATCATCAACCGTCGGTAAGCCATGGGTCGCTCCTCCCTGCGGATGGAGTCTACCACCCACCCGGGGGCCGTCCATCGACAGCCGTACGTGCGGGCAGAAGACGGCCAGCACGCGGCGGACGAACCGTCGCGTCTCCCGGTAGGGCGGGACGCCGCCCGCCCGCTCGACGGTGGCGGCGCCGGAGTTGTAGGCGGCCAGGGCCAGGGGCAGGGAGCCGAAGCGGTGGAGCAGGTCGCGCAGGAGCTCGGCGCCGGCGCGCAGGTTCTGCCGCGGGTCCCACACGTCGGCCACGTGGTACTCGGCGGCGGTGGCCGGCATCAGCTGGGTCAGGCCGCAGGCCCCGACCGGGGAGCGGGCCGCTGGGTCGAAGCCGGACTCGGTCTGGACCACCGCCGCCAGCAGCCACGGGTGCAGGCCGACGCGCCGCGCGGCGTCGTCGATCGCTTCGCGGAACGGGGTCGCGGCCGGCAGGGGCTGGGGCTGCCAGGCCGGGTCGCACGGGGGGTCCGCCGGGATGTCGGGCTCCTCGCCCGCGATCTCGAGGGCGTCGGCGATCACCCGCTCGACCCGCGTCGCCGGCACCTGGAGCGACCCGCCGCCGGGCAGGATCAGGGTCATGCGCGTCCCTTCCAGGCGGGCGTCCTCGACGCGGAGGATGCGGCCGTCGGTGAAGACGGCGAGCCTGCCGGCGGCGGCCGGCGCCGCCGCGAGCAGCGCCAGGACGGCGGCGAGGACGGCCTCACGCCCGCGGATGCTTCTCATCGTAGAGCCTCCGCAGGCGCTCGCGCGCCACGTGGGTGTAGATCTCCGTCGTCGTCAGCGAGCTGTGACCGAGCATCATCTGCACCGCCCGCAGGTCGGCGCCGTGCTCCACCAGGTGGGTGGCGAAGGAGTGGCGGAGAATGTGGGGGCTCAGGTGGGAGCGGATTCCGGCCGTCAGCCCGTGGCCGCGGAGGATCTTCCAGAAGCCCTGACGGGTGAGGGGGCCGCCGCGGGCGTTGAGGAAGAGCTCCGGCCGCCGCCTGCGGTCGAGGAGGGGGCGCGCGTCGTTCAGGTAGCGCTCGATCCATTCGATGGCGCTCCGGCCCAGGGGCACGACCCGCTCCTTGCGTCCCTTGCCGACCACGCGTACGAACCCGGGGTCGAGCCGGACCTCGTCCATGAGCAGGCCCACCAGCTCCGAGACCCTCAGGCCGGTGGCGTAGAGGGTCTCCAGCATGGCCCGGTCCCGCAGGCCGGTCGGCTTGTTGGTGTCCGGCGCCGCCAACAGGGCCTCGACCTCCTGGGCCGTCAGCACCTCGGGGACGGAACGCCACAGCGCGGGCGCGCGCAGCTCGGCGGTGGGATCGGTGGGCAGCGCCTCCTGCCGGACGAGAAAGAGGAAGAACCCGCGCAGGCTGGAGAGCAGCCGGGCGGCCGAACGGGCCGAGATGCCGGCGTCCCGCCGGGCGCCGATGTACGTCCTGAGCGTCCCCCGGTCCACGCGACCGAGGGGAATCCCGCGCTCGGCGAGCCAGCCCACGAAGGCGCGCAGATCCCGGGCGTAGGCGTCCAGTGTGCGCGGCGAGAGGTTACGCTCCACGCTCAGGTGCGCCAGGTACTCGGCCAGGGCCTGCTCGGCCTCGGTTGGGCGGGTGTTCTCGCTCATGACGACGTCCATGGTAACGAAAAAGCGGCCCGGGCGTGGGCCCGGGCCGCGAGCTCGTCGCAAGGAGCGTCAGCGGTCGCGGAACGGCAGCGGCGCCAGCAGCCGGCCCTTGCGCAGGTGGCGCTCCGGCCTGGCCGGTGTCGCCCGCCGGACGGCGCCGGTGTCCGGTCGCAAGAGGTGATGTTGCTGCAGCCTCGCCTGCACCTTGGGGGCGAAGAGCTTGAGGAGGGCGGCCTCGGCGTCAGGAGTAAAGGCGCGCTCAGCTTCCTGGACGGAGACCGGCGCGGGTTGGTCGTTGGGGCTACCAGTCATGATCTCGTACATGTTCGGTAGCGGGATGTTCATCTGGTAGGTCTCGTTGATGAAGCGGATCATCTCGGTGGCCAGCATCCCGTAGCCGATCGCCTGGGGATGGACGCCGTCGTAGCCGAAGATGCCGCCGGTGAGGAAGTCGGTGCTCAGCTCGATGGCGCCCACGGTCGGCTTTTGACCCGCCGCGATTCCGTTGAAGTAGCTGTTGACGTCGAAGACCCTGGCGCCGACGGCCTGGGCGGTCTGCTGGATGATCTGGTTGAAGGCGGCGATGCGGTCCTCGATCACCTGGATCTCCGCCGGCCGCAGCACGACGCCCGGAATCACGTCTGTCCCGACGATCTGAATGTCCTCGGGCAGCGGCTGGCCCGTGCCGCCGAGGGCCTGCGGGACGCCGATGCCCTGGGCCAGAAGCGGGGCCGCGTTGAGGGTCACGTAGGCGTCCTCGGGCAGCGGGCCGTTGGAGCCGATCAGCGGCACGTGGGTGCCGTCGGGCAACGTGATGTAGGGCTTGACCGTGGTGACGAACGGGATCGCCGTCACGTCGGGAATGTTGATCGCCATGATGTCGGCACTCGTGTTCTGGGCCAGGGCGCCGAGGGCGGTCTGATACATCTGCTGGAAGTTGGCCACCGGGGTCATGGTCACGCCCTCGACCGGCGTGCCCATCACGGCCGCCCCGAGGATGTCGTTGTTGCCGATCCAAACGGTGACGAAGGTCGGGTTGAGGCCGATGGCCTGCTCCAGGGCGGTGTGCTGGCCGTCCCGGAGGATGAGGTCGTGCATGACGTTGTCGAGGTGGCCGGCGAGCAGGTTCTGGATGTTGCCGGTCGTGAAGAGCATGTCGTACAGGGTGGCGCCCGGGACGCCGAGATTGTTGTACGGCGCCGGGTAGGTGGCGTTGAGGGGCTGGCCGGGGGTCGCCGAGGACGGCACGATCACGGGCGAGGGAACGAGGTGCTGGAGCATGAGCAGGGGCGGCAGGCCGGGTTCCGACACCAGCGGCTGCTCGAACACCGGCGAGCCGGCCTGCTTGGCGATGATGGCCGGGTAGGAGTGCTCCTGGAAGAACTCCTCGAGGCCGCCGGACGTGTAGCCCGCCGTCAGGCTGTCGCCGAGGGCCACGTAGGTCGTGAAGTCCGCTGCGGTCGCCGGCAGCGCCGCGAGCACGGCCGCAACGGCAAGGGCGGAAACGAGTCTCTTGATTGGTTTCATGGTTGCCCCCCTCATCAGAAGCTCACCGTGACGCTGGCACCGATCAGGTTCGCCGAGGTCTGGTAACGGCCATCGTAGCCGTCGAAGGAACGGCCGTTGGTCGACCGGTCTTGGACGAAGAGGTACAAATCGCCGATGTCCAGACGCCATGTGTCGTGGATCCAGCTCACGCCGAAGGAGATGCCGTTGCGGTTACCGTCGCCGAGCAGCGGCGACATGGATGCCGGCGGCTGCGGGGTCTCGTCGTAGAGCACGCCGCCCTGGAAGGCCCAGGTCTTGCTGGCGCGGTACTCGAAGCCGATCCGGTACTGGTTGGAATCCTCGTACCCCTCCTTGACGACCTCGCTGAGCTCGGGATGGGTGGGGAACGTGATCGGCAGCGAGTCAAAGGTGGACCAGCCCTGGCGGTTGTACTGCATGGAGAACGTCCACTTCTCGCCGGTCCAGGCGAAGCCGATGCTCCAGAAATCCGGGTACTTGATCTTGGTCTTCAGCGGGATCTTCTGGCCGAACGGGAGAAGACCGGCCACCGCGGCGTCGTACTCGGGGAAGCCGGTGGCGAACTGGCTGAACGACCCGTAGCCGTCGTAGTCGAGATCGACCGTCGAGCGGTAGAGCACGCCGGCCGTCCAGTGGTCCGACAGCTCGGCGAAGATGCTCGCGTTGTATCCCCAGGCGTCGTTGCTCATGCCGTCGGTGTACATGTGGACCTGGCCGATGTCGGCGAGCTGCTGGGTGAACGGGTTGATGGCGCCGATGCCCGTGGTGAGATCGATCTGGCCAACGAAGTAGTCGACGCCCACCGAGACGGCGAGCCAGTCGGACAGCTTGATGGCCAGGTTCGGCGTGACGTCGAAGGTCCGCAGGTCGACCCGCTTGGAGATGAACCGCCCGGCGAAGTTCGCCGGCCACCAGGTGCCGAGGCCGAACGGGGTGAACGTTCCGACGCCGAGGGTGAAGCGGTCGTTGATGTGCCACACGAAATGGACGTGCGGCGGGTAGAAGATCTGGTCCTTCTGGGTGGACGTGTAGCCCTTCCCGGGGAACGGATCCTGCCCGTAGAAGTCCTGGCTCGCGGTGATGAAGGTCGCCCCGGCCATGAGCTCGAACTTCTTGCCGTGGTTGTCCTGGAAGGCGAGACCTGCCGGGTTCCAGTAGATGGCCGACGGATCGTCGGCAACGGCGGTGAAGGCGCCCCCCATGGCCATGGCACGGTTCCCGTGCTCAAAAATGGCGAATCCCGCCCCCCAGGTCAGGGACGGGACGAGGAGCAGCACCGCCGCGGCGGTCAACAGCTGCTTTCGGTTCATGGCTGACACATCAAACCTCCTTCCCTCGCTAAGAATCCCATTGCTGACTGCCATGCTAGACCGTAACCGGGGCATCGTCAATAACCGGGGCGGGAGCCCTGCCTTCCCCACTATATCCTGGGCGGCGATTCGGCGGATGGTCCGCCGCCGGCTACCTCCGGGAGCGCGCTCCGACGCGGTCAGGGATCGCCACGTCGCCGGCCTCCGCCCGGCTCCTCCCTGCTAACAAGAGTTTCGTGACGCTGGAGAAACTCGAGTAACACCGTGAGCGCTCCCCAGAGCACTGGCCGGCGCGCTCCAGCTCCACGGTGTCGTTGCGAGGCGCGGAGCGCCGAAGCAATCCCCTCGCGATTGGACACCGCAACGGAACACTGGGCAGCGCGCTCCCAGCCTGTCAGGGATGGCCACGTCGCGTGCCTGGGGCACGCTCCTCGCTATGACAGGGGCAGGGATGCTTCCGACGGTCAGGGCCTGCGGCGGGAGCTCCCGGCCGCGGTAGACTGCCCGCGTGAGACTCGAGCTGCACCTGGCGTGGCGTTTCATCCGCCGGCGCAAGCGGAGGTTGTTGCGGAGCACCGCGCTGGCGGCGCTGTCGGGCGTAGCCCTGGCGACGGCGGCCATGGTCATCACCCTGGCGCTGATGACCGGCTACCGCGGGGCCATCGCCCAGGCCCTCCAGCGCGGCAACGCCCAGATGATCGCCTTCGCCCCGCGGCCGCTCGATCGCGCCCGGGCGGCCGAGCTGGCGGGGCGGGCCGAGCGCGTCCCGGGCGTGCGCACGGCGGAGCCGGTGACCTACCTGTCGGGCCTGCTCGAGGATCCGCGGGAGCCCGCCAACCCGGTGGTGGTCGTGGTCAAGGGTATCGGCCGCCCGCCCGCCTACACGGGGCTCGAGCGGTGGCCGGTGGACGGGGCCGGCATCCCGGCCGTCTTCGGCTACCGGCTGGCCGCCAGGACCGCCACCGCGCCGGGGAGCCGCCGCCACGTGCTGCTGCCGCCCCGGGGCGGGAGCTGGGTGCTTCCCGCGTTGCCGCTGGAGTGCGTGGGGACCTTCCACCTGGCGTTTTCCGAGTTCGACGAGCAGTGGATCGTGGTGCCCCTCGGCGCGGTGCTACGGGCCGTTCCGGGCAGCGGCGTGACCGCCCTCGAGCTCCGCCTGGCCGACCCGCTTGCGGTTTCCCGGCTCCGGCCGGCGGTGGAGAAGGCGCTGCCGGGGTTGGTGGTGACCGACTGGTACGACATGAACCCGGCCCTCTTCGCGGCCCTGAAGTGGCAGACCCTTTCGCTGTTCGTGGTCCTCAGCCTGGTGGCTGCGGTGGCCTCGTTCCAGGTGAGCTCGGCGCTGGTGGTGGTCGCCGCCCAGCGCCGGCGCAGCTCGGGCATGCTGCAGGCCCTGGGTGCTCCTCCGCGGCTGATCCGCCGGGTCCTGATGCTGGTCGGATGCCTCCTCGGGGGGGCCGGGGCGGTCTCCGGCATGGCCCTCGGGATCGCGGCCAGCGCCGTCATGACGCGGTACCACCTGCTGCGCTTTCCGCCGGGCCTCGCCCGCATCTACATGGTGGAGACGATCCCCTTCCGGATCACGCCGCTCGGCGTGGTGATGGTGGCGGCGGTGTCCGCGGTGGTCATCGCAGCGGCGTCCTGGTGGCCCGCCCGCCGCGCCGCGCGCCTGGATCCCGTCACGGCCCTGCGCTCGGTGTGACGGGCGCTACCGGCCGCCGTGCCCCGGAGTGGTAGAGTAAAACCGAGGGGCCATGTACGAGGTCCAGTTTCATCCCGCGAATATCCGCAAGCAGGTGCGGTACTTCTTCCTCTCCCGGCGCGCCGCCCGGCGCCTGGTGGTCGCTGGTGGGTTCTTAGGAGCGGTGCTCGTGGCCGGGCTCATCCTCGCCCCGATGGGCATCCAGGCCTTCCTCCTCAGCTCGCGGCTGCACGTGCTCCGGCGCCAGCACGCTCTCTCGATGGCCGTGCTCGAGCAACGGGAGGCCGTGCTGCGGCGCCTCGAGGCGTCGGTTCGAGCGGCGCGGGCCACCGAGCGGCAGATGAGCCTGATCCTCGGCGTGCCGGAGAAGGAGCAGGGGGTGGGCGGGTTCCCGGATCCGGTGATCACCGACGGCGGCGTTCCCGAGGCCGAGATCGCGCGCCGCCGCGCCGCGCGCTTGCAGACCGAGAGCAAGGCCCTGCTCACCCTGGCCGACGAGATTGCGGACTTCGCCCAGGAGCACCGGCAGCTCACCCGCACCGTTCCTTCCATCTGCCCGCTGCCGATCGGCAGCTTCGTGCTGACGTCGCCGTTCGGCGAGCGCATCTCGCCGTTCACGAACCGGCCCGATTTCCATGCCGGGATCGATCTCGCGGCCCAGGAGGGCACCAAGGTGCTGGCGCCCGGGGCGGGCCGGGTGGTGTTCGCCGGGCGGTTCCCCCTGCGCAGGAACGTCCGCTGGTGGCGGTACGGGAACGTCGTCGTCCTCGCCCACGGGACGCGGTACCTGACGATCTTCGCCCACCTCCGGGACATCCTGGTGCGCCGGGGCCATCGCGTTGAGCGGGGCGAGGTGATCGGGACGGTGGGCAACACCGGGTGGTCCACGTCGCCGCATCTTCACTACGAGGTCCGGGTCCGGGAGAGGCCGGGCGGAGAGCCGGTTCCGGTCGATCCGCGGATCTACATCCTGAACTACCAGTGGAAGGGACACGAGGCGCTGCTCGCGGCGCGCCGGCGCGCCCCTCCACCGGCCTTCGATCCCCTGCCCTCCAGGGTGGGCGCGAGGTGAGCATGACCGACGAACAGCGGAACTTTCCCACGATGATCATCCCCACGGGGACCGAGATCTCCGTCAACGAACAGGGCCAGCTGTCCATCAAGACGCCCGGGAACCTGGTGATTCAGAACTCCGGGGCCTACTCGGTGATCGAGTCGAGCCAGGGCTCGGTGCGGATTGATCCCGACGTCAAGGTCGAGGCGGTCTCGATCCAGGCGGCGGACTCGTGCTTCGTCGGCGGCGAGCTCACGGCCTGGCGGGTGAAGGCGAAGAAGATCACCCTCGAGAAGGGAGCGGTCGCCTACATCATGCTCCAGGAGTCCGAGCACCTGGAGCTCGACCGCGGGGCGCGCCTGGTGGGCAACTTCGCCTCCGACAAGGAGCTGTACCTGATGCTCGGCCGCTTCAACCAGCAGCTCCGGCAGCTTCCCCAGGCCCTGCGGCCCGGGGACGAGGCGGGCGGCCAGCAACCGTTCCAGCTCGGGGAGGGTGAGGCCAAGGCCGAGCCCTTCGTGACCCCGGACGGCGAGCACGAGCCGGCGGAGCAGGAGCTCCAGGAGCGCCAGGAGGTCCTGTCGTTGGCGCGCGTGATCGTGGAGCGCGAGCTCGGCCGTTCGGACCTGAAGGACGGTGGGCGCAAGGCCCTGGAGAGCCTCCAGGAGATGATCATGGGCGGCCGGATCGAGGAGCTCGCCAACGCCCTCGATTACCTGGTCTCCCAGGTGGAATCGCCGTCGGAGGATCTCCTCAACGCCCGGCAGATGCTCGGCCGCGTCCTGGCCTGATCCCTTTTCCGGCCGTGGCGGTGGTGATAGTCTTCACGAGGCGGTGGAGAGAGGAGGTTCACGATGTCAGAAGCCGCGTTGAAGCGGACTCCCCTGTTCGACGAGCACGTGGCGGCGGGCGCCAAGATCGTGTCCTTCGGCGGTTTCGAGATGCCGGTGCAGTACACCTCGATCATCGAGGAGCACACGGCGGTACGGACCCGCGCCGGGCTCTTCGACGTCTCGCACATGGGAGAGATCGTCATCCGCGGGCCGCGGGCCCTGGACTTCGTGCAGAAGATCTCCTGCAACGATCACTCCAAGATGACGGTCGGCCGCGCCCAGTACACCGGGTTGATGTACCCGGAAGGGACGTTCGTGGACGACATGCTGGTCCACAAGATGGCCGACGACGAGTACTTCCTCGTGGTCAATGCGGCCAACACGGACAAGGACTTCGCCTACATCGCCGGCCTCGCCGCGGACGAGGACGGCGTCGAGGCCCTCAACGTGTCGGCGGACTACGCCCAGTTGGCCCTCCAGGGCCCGCTGGCGCTCGAGGTCCTGCAGCCGCTGACGGACACCGACCTCGGCGCCATCAAGTACTACCGGTTCACCCGCGGCCAGGTGTTGGGCGCAGACGCGATCATCGCCCGCACCGGCTACACCGGCGAGGACGGCTTCGAGGTCTACGTGGCGCCCGGCGAGGCGCCCAGGATCTGGCGGGCGATCCTCGAGGAGGGCGGCCCCAAGGGCGTGATTCCGGCCGGCCTCGGCGCCCGCGACACGCTCCGCCTGGAAGCCGGGATGTGCCTTTACGGCAACGACATCGACCGGACCACGACGCCGCTGGAGGCGGGCCTGGCCTGGATCGTCAAGCTCGACAAGGGGGACTTCATCGGCCGCGACGTGCTCGAGCGGCAGGCCGCCGAGGGCGTGAGCCGGAAGCTGGTCGGCTTCGAGATGGTGGAGCCGGGCATCGCCCGGCACGGCTACCCGGTGTTGCTCGGGCGCGACGAGGAGGAGGCCGCCGGCCAGGTGACGTCGGGGACCCACTCGCCGACCCTGGGCAAGGCCATCGGCATGGCGTACGTGCCCGCCGACGCCGCCGAGCCGGGCCGGGAGATCTGGGTCTCCATCCGCGGCCGGGCGAGGAAGGCGGTGATCGTGCCGCTCCCCTTCTACTCGCGCAAGCGGAAGAAGACGGCGTGAGGCGGACGGGATGGGCCCGGCCGCGATGACCAGAATGCGACCCGAAACGCGCCGGCCCTGCCGCGGCCGGCACGTCGGCAGGTTCTGAAGGAGGAAGCCATGTCCGTACCGAACGATCTCCTCTACACCAAGACCCACGAGTGGATGCGCCGCGAGGGGGACATCGCCGTGGTCGGCATCACCCACTACGCGCAGGACGAGCTCGGCGAGGTGGTTTACGTGGAGCTGCCCGAGGTCGGGCGCACCGCCAAGCCCGGGGACGAGCTCGGCACCCTGGAGTCGGTGAAGGCGGTCTCCGAGTTCTTCGCACCTGCCGGGGGCGAGGTGGTGGAGGTGAACGAGCGCCTCAACGACGAGCCCGGGCTGGTCAACCAGGATCCCTTCGGCGAGGGCTGGCTGGTGAAGATCAAGATCGCCGAGGAGGGCGACCTGCTCGATCCGGCCGCGTACGAGCAACTGGTGGCGGAAGAGAGTCACTGATGCACCGCTGGATCGGGGCCGGTCCCGAGGACCGGGAGAGGATCCTCGCCGAGCTCGGTGTCGGGACCGTGGACGAGCTCTTCGCGACGATCCCGGA
The DNA here is from genome assembly GCA_964644635.1 of uncultured Thermoanaerobaculia bacterium. GTDB lineage: Bacteria > Acidobacteriota > Thermoanaerobaculia > Thermoanaerobaculales > Sulfomarinibacteraceae > CAZXXL01. The sequence goes on from CAZXXL010000006.1 coordinate 25,804, forward strand.
CGGGGTCCGCGTCGACCGGCTGGAGCTGCCGGGGCCCGCCGACGAGACGGCCCTCCTCGACAGGTTCCGGAGCATCGCCGCAAGGAACGTCACCCTCGACGACATGCCCTCCTTCCTGGGCGCGGGCGTCTACCGCCACGTCGAGCCGGCGGTGGTCGACGCCGTCCTCCAGCGGGCGGAGTTCTTTACCTCCTACACGCCGTACCAGCCGGAGATCTCCCAGGGCACGCTGCAGGCGATCTTCGAGTACCAGACGATCATCTCGTGGCTGGCGGGCCTGGAGGTGGCCAACGCCTCGCTGTACGACGGGGCGACCGCCATGGTGGAGGCGGCGCTGATGGCCCACCGGGTGCACCGCGGCCGGCGCGACCGGGTGATCGTCGCAGAGACCGTCCACCCCGTCTACCGGCGCGTGCTCGACACCTACACGTCGGCCCTGGGGCTGGAGGTGGCGACCGTGGCCGCCGGACCCGACGGCCGGGTGACGCCCGAGGCCCTGGCCGCGGGCGCGGCGGATGCCGCCTGTGTCATCGTCCAGTCGCCCAACTTCCTCGGCGTCGTCGAGGACCTGCCGGCGATCGCCGCCGCCGCCCACGGCGCCGGCGCCCTGGCCGTCCAGGTGGTGGCCGAGGCGGCCTCGCTGGGCCTGCTGCGGGGCGGCGGCGAGCACGGCTTCGACATCGTCTGCGGCGAGGCCCAGAGCTTCGGGATGCCGGCGTCCTTCGGCGGCCCCCACCTCGGGTTCTTCGCCACCTCCAGGCGGCACATGCGGCAGATGCCCGGCCGCGTGGTCGGCCGGACCGTGGACGCCGAGGGCCGGCGGGCCTTCTGCCTCACCCTGGCCACCCGTGAGCAGCACATCCGGCGGGCCAAGGCGACGTCGAACATCTGCTCCAACCACGGGCTGATGCTGCTCGCGGCCACCGTCTGGCTGGAGCTTCTCGGCGGCAGCGGGCTGGCCGAGCTTTCGCGGGCCTGCCTGAGCAGGGCCGAGGAGCTCAAGCGCCGGGTGGCCGCCCTCGGCGGCGGCTGGCGGCTCGCCTATCCCGCGAGCCCGACCTTCAACGAGGTCCTGGTGCTCGGGCCGGGCGGCGGCGCCGAGCTTGCGGAACGGTTGCTGGCGGAGGGCGTGCTGGCGGGCGTGCCGTCCCGCACATGGGGCGGCGACTGGCCCGACGGCCTCCTGGTGGCGGTGACCGAACGGACCAGCGGGGCGGACCTCGACGCCCTGCTGGCGGCCATGGAGCGGGTGTCATGAGAAAGCGACCCCTGCGCGACGAGCCCCTCGTCTTCGAGCACAACCGCGAACGGCTGCGGCGGGGCCGGTACCAGCTGCCGGAGCTCGACACCGAGCCGGTGGACCCGGCCTCGGTGCTGCCGCATGACCAGGTCCGGGAACCCCTCGCTGACCTGCCGGACCTCGGCGAGCACGACGTCGTCCAGCACTTTCACCGGCTGAGCCAGCTCAACTTCGCGGTCGACGAGGGGCTGTATCCACTGGGCTCGTGCACGATGAAGTACAACCCCCGGGTCAACGAGGCGGCGGCCCGCCTCGCCGGCTTCGCGGGCATCCATCCCCTGCAGCCCGTCTCCCAGGTCCAGGGCGCCCTCGAGCTCATGTGGGAGCTCGAGCGGGCCCTGAGCGTCATCACCGGAATGCCCGGCGTGACCCTCCAGCCGGCGGCGGGCGCCCACGGGGAGCTCACCGGGATGCTCATGATCCGCGCCGCCCTCGAGGCGCGGGGCGAGCACCGGGACCAGGTCCTGATCCCGGACTCCGCCCACGGAACCAACCCGGCCTCGGCCACCTTCGCCGGCTACCAGGCGGTGGAGATCGCGTCCGGTCCGGACGGCACCGTGGACATGGCGGCCCTGGACCGGATGATGACCGAGCGGGTGGCGGCCATCATGCTCACGGTTCCCAACACCCTGGGCGTCTTCGAGCCCCGCATCGTCGAGATCGCCGAGCTGGTGCATGCCCGCGGCGGCCTGCTCTACCTCGACGGCGCCAACCTCAACGCCTTCGTCGGCAAGGCCCTGCCCGGGGCGATGGGGGCCGACGCCCTGCACATCAACCTCCACAAGACCTTCTCCACGCCCCATGGCGGCGGCGGCCCGGGCGCCGGCGCGGTGGCGGTGTCGGCGGCCCTCGAGCCCCACCTGCCCGTGCCCCGGGTGGTGCGGACACGGGACGGCTTCGACCTCCAGTGGGAGGCCCCGGGGTCCATCGGCCCGATGCGGGGTTTTTACGGGAACTTCCTCGTCCTCGTCCGCGCCCTGGCCTACATCTGGGGCCTGGGCGCCGAGGGGCTGGCGGAAGCGTCCGAGGTCGCCGTGCTCTACGCCAACCTGGTGCGCCGGCGGCTGGCCGGCACGTACCACCTCGAGTACGAGGCGCCGTCCCTGCACGAGGTGGTCTTCGATGATACCTACCAGAAGCGGCACGGCGTCACCAACGTCGACATCGCCAAGCGGCTGCTCGATTACGGCTTCCATCCGCCGACCATGTCCTTCCCCCTCATCGTGCACGGCGCGCTCATGATCGAGCCCACGGAGAGCCCCGCGCCGGAGGAGGTGGAGGCCTTCTGCCAGGCGATGCTGCGCATCGCCCGCGAGGCCGAGACCGATCCGGAGCTGCTGCACGGGGCGCCGCACGAGACGCCGGTACGCCGGGTGGACGAGGTGGAGGCGGCGCGCCATCCCACGCTGCGCTGGGAGCCGAACGAGTCCCCGGAAGGACGCTGACCGCCGTGCACGGCGCGGCGGTCACCTCCGCCCCCGGGGGGCGGAACCGGCCGCGTTCGTCGTGCGGTTATGTCACGAAAATGTAAAACCTGGGTCCTGGCCCTTGACGGCCCGGCGGCCGCTGGAGTAAACGCGTTTCCATCAATTCTCCGTCTTGGAATCCCAGCGATTCGAGACGACAGCTTGGAAGGAGGGAGACGTGTTCCGAAAAACGTGTTTGGCGTTGCTTGTGCTGGTCATGGCTGCGGGGATCGCCCCCGCGCGGCCTCCCGTGGTGCATCACGGCATGAACGCGGTTGCGGGGGCTTGGGAGGGGGCCGAGCTCTTTCCCAGGGTCGAGCGGGTCGCCATCGAGAAGGCGACCGGCGTTCCCGGCTTCGTCCACGGCGACCTGGGGATCCTCCCCGCCGGTAAGGCCGGAGCGGCGGCGGTGGCCTTCATGAGCCGCGTGGCGCCGGCCTTCAAGCTCGACGTGAATGACCACCTGCACCCGGTGCGGGTGACCCATGACCGGCTGGGCATGACCCACGTCCGTCTGCACCAGTCCCACATGGGCCTGCCCGTGGACGGCGGAGACGTCATCGTGCACGTGGACGCCCGGGGGATCGTCCGCACCATCAACGGCCATCTCGGCGCCCGGATCGACCAGCCGCCGGTCCCCGAGATCGACGGCGCCCAGGCTCTGGAGGCGTTCCGGGCCCACATGCATGCCACGAAGATGGTCGTACAGGCCGAGCCGCAGCTGGTGTACTACACGCGCGCCGATGCGCCGGTGACGCTGGCCTGGAAGAGCGAAGTCCGCTGGTCCGACGGGTCGGGGGTCTACCTCGACCGGGTCTACGTGAGCGCCATGGACGGCACGGTGCTGGACCGGCAGGGCCTCATCTGGTCGGCAAAGTACCGCAAGATCTACACCGCCAACAACGGCACCACGCTGCCGGGAACCCTGCTCTTCACCGAGGGCGGGTCCTCGTCGGATACCGTGGCCATGGCGGCGTACACCAACTTCGGCCACACCTACGACTTCTACAGCAGCGTGTTCGGGCGGGACAGCTACGACAACGCCGGTGCGACCCTGATCGGGACCGTGCACTACTCGTCGAGCTACAACAACGCCTACTGGAACGGCTCGCAGATGGTCTTCGGCGACGGCGACGGGACGACCTTCGCGCCCCTTTCCGAGGCGCTGGACGTAGTCGCCCACGAGCTCACCCACGCCGTCACCTCGAGCACCGCCAATCTCAACTACTCCAATGAATCCGGCGCCCTCAACGAGGCGACATCGGACATCCTCGGCGCCTCCTGCGAGGAGTGGGTGGACGGCGCGGTCAGCGCCAACACCTGGAAGATCGGCGAGGACGTCTACACGCCGGGAACCCCCGGCGACGCCCTCCGCTACATGAACGACCCGGCCGCCGACGGCCAATCTTCTGACTACTACCCGACGCGCTACACCGGAACCGCGGACAACGGCGGCGTGCATACCAACTCGGGGATCGCCAACCTGGCCTTCTACCTGATGAGCCAGGGAGGCACGCACCCGCGGAACAAGACCTCCGTCGTCGTCCCGGCCCTCGGCATCACCAAGGCGCGGGCGATCTGGTACCGGGCGCTGACCGTCTACATGACCTCGACGACCGATTTCCAGGGCGCGCGAAACGCCACCGCCCAGGCCGCCCAGGACCTGTACGGCGCCTCGGCCTACGACGCGGTCCAGAAGGCGTGGAACGCGGTCGCCGTGCCGGGGGCGCCGGTGACGGTGACCACCTTGACCAACGGCCAGACCGTGACCGGCATCGCGGGCGCCAGCGGAAGCTGGACGTACTACAAGATCACGGTTCCGTCGGGGCAGTCGAGCCTCGAGATCGCGATCTCGGGCGGTACCGGGGACTGCGACCTCTACGTCAAGCTGGGCTCGACGCCGACCAGCTCGTCCTACGACTACCGGCCATACCTGACCGGGAACAACGAGACGGTGACCGTGACCAACCCGGCGGCCGGCGACTGGTACATCGGACTCAACGGGTACCAGGCCTACTCGGGCGTCAGCCTCACCGCGACCTACTCCGCCTCTTCAGGCGGCGGTGGCGGCGTGACCGCCCTGTCCAACGGGGTGCCGGTGAGCAACCTCTCCGGCGCCACCGGGGCCGACGATTACTACAAGATCACGGTTCCGTCCGGGCAGTCGAGCCTGGAGATCGCCATCTCGGGCGGCAGCGGCGACTGCGACCTGTACGTGAAGTTCGGGTCCCAGCCAACGACATCGTCCTACGACTACCGGCCGTACCTCACGGGCAACAACGAGACGGTCACGGTTTCCAACCCCTCGGCCGGTGACTGGTACATCATGCTGCACGGTTACCAGGCCTACTCGGGCGTCACGCTGCAGGCGACCTACTCGAGCGGCGGTGGCGGCGGTGGAACGGCCACCGAGAGGTTGTCCGACGGGGACTTCGAGGGCGGCCTGTACGGCTCCTCGAATACCGGGACCTCCGGGACCACGGGACCGTGGAGCTGGACGTCGACGGGGAGCAACAACCCGATCTCGCAGTCCTCGACCAAGGCGCGGGCGGGCTCCTGGCTGGCGTGGCTGAACGGCTACGGCTCCACCGAGACGGATACCGTGGAGCAGGCGGTGACCATCCCGGCGAACGCCACGACCGCGACCTTCAGCTTCTACCTCAAGGTGGTCACCAACGACGGCACGACCACGGCGTACGACACGCTCAAGGTGACGCTCATCGACGGCTCGGGCGCCAGCCACACCCTGGCCACCTACAGCAACAAGAACGCCGCCACGTCGGGGTACGTGCAGAAGTCCTTCGACGTGCTGGCCTACAAGGGACAGACGGTGACGGTGAAGTTCACGGGAGCTGAAGATTCCTCCAACTCCACGAGCTTCTACATCGACGACGTCTCCCTGATGGCCGACGGGAACTAGACTCAGCGATTCCGTTTCTGCGGAGAACCGTCCGCCCCCCGGGGCCCCGGGCCCCGGGGGGCGCTTTTCCGCCGCCGCGTCCGGCCCCGGCGTCCGGGCGGTAGAATGATCCGGTGAAGATCGTCACCACCCACCTTTCGGCGGACTTCGACGCCTTCGCGGCCGCCGTCGTCTGCGCCGGGCGCCTCTACCCGGACCACCGCGTGGTGTTCGCGGGTTCCCTGGAGGCTGCGGTCCGCCGTTTCGTGGAGGAGAGCGGGCTCGCGTTCCCCCAGGTCAAGCTCAAGGAGGTCCGCCGCTCCCACCTCGAGCACGCCGTGGTGGTGGACACCCTCAACCCCAGGCGGCTGGGGGAGGTGTGGGAGCTGATCCGCGGCGCCGGCTGCCCGGTGACCCTCATCGACCACCACGAGACCGAGCGGGAGTCCATCGGCGCCACCGAGGTCATCTCCCGCCGCGTGGGCTCCACCTGCACGCTGGTGGCCGGCCTCATGGAGGAGCGGGGCCTGGCGCCCACGCCGGAGGAGGCTTCGCTGCTCCTGATGGGGATCTACGAGGACACCGGCGGGCTGTCCTACCGGGAGACGGCCCCGGAGGATCTGCGGCGGGCCGCCGATCTCATCGCCGCCGGCGGATCGCTGGACTGGGTGCGCCGGTGGGTCCTGCGCGGCCTCGAGCCGCACCATTTCGAGCTCCTCAACCGCCTGGTGGAAGCGACCCAGCAGGTGATCATCCACGGCGTCCCGGTGTCCATTGCGACGGTCGAGGTGGACCGCTACCACGAGGAGGCGGCCTACGTCGTCCATCGCTGGATGGAGACCTTCGACCTGGCGGTGGGGGCGGCGCTCCTGGTGCGGCCGCCGCACATCAACCTCATTCTGCGTTCCCGGGTTCCCGGGCTGCACGCGGGTCGGATCGCCCAGCACTTCGGCGGCGGCGGTCACCCCACGGCCGCGTCCGCGCGGATCGCGGGCAAGATGCCGGTCCAGCTCAAGGAGGAGCTGCTGCGGCTGCTGCGGGCCGAGATGCCGCCGGCGGTCACCGCCGGGGACATCGCGCTCAAGCGCATCTTCACGGTGGACGAGGACGCGACGGTGGCCGAGGCGAAGGAGCGGATCAACCACCTCCGGGTCAACGCGCTGCCGGTGGCCCGCGGCGAGACGGGCGAGCTCGTGGGCACGCTCACCCGGCAGGTTCTCGACCAGGCCCTGGGGCACGGTCTCGGCGACCGGCCGGTGCGCACCATCATGCGGCCGGGGGTGCCCACGGTGCCGGCGGCGACGCCGCTCGAGGAGCTCGGCGACCTGTTTCTCGACCGCTCCTACCGCTTCGTGGTGGTGGAGAAGGAGGGCCGCCCCGTCGGCCTGATCACGCGCATCGAGCTCTTCCGTCGGCTCTTCCAGCAGCATGTGGAGGGGTCGAGCCTGGACAACCGGATCAGCGGCACCCGGCCGGCCAGCCAGTCGGTGAAGCGATTGCTGCGCAGCGTGGCGCCCCGGTGGGTCCAGGAGACCCTGCGCCACGTGCGTACGGTGGCCGACGCTCGCGGCGATGAGGTGTACCTGGTCGGGGGTGTGGTGCGCGACCTGCTCCTGGAGCGCCCCAACGAGGACGTCGACCTGGTGGTCGAGGGCGACGGCATCGCGTTCGCCGAGGAGCTGGCGCGGCGGACGGGGGGCCGCTCGCACCCGCACCGTCCCTTCCTCACGGCGGTGGTGACGCTGCCCTCGGGCAAGAAGGTGGACGTGGCGTCGGCGCGAACCGAGTTCTACCGGACTCCGGCGGCCCTGCCGGAGGTGGAAACCTCACTGATCCGCCAGGACCTGTACCGCCGCGACTTCACCATCAACGCCCTGGCCGTGGCCCTCACCGGGGACCGGTTCGGCACGCTGGTGGACTTCTTCGGCGGGCGCAAGGATCTGGAGCGGCGGGAGATCCGGGTGCTGCACTCGATGTCGTTCATCGACGATCCCACCCGGGCCATCCGCGCCGTCCGTTACGCGCGCCGGCTCTCCTTCACCATCGCCGCCGATACCCGCCACCTGATAGCCACAGCGCTCGCGGAGGGCATCCTGGACCGGCTGTCCGGACAGCGGCTGCGCCACGAGCTGATCCTCCTGTTGACCGAGGCCCACCCGGCGGAGTCCATCGCCCTGCTGGCCGAGCTCGGCCTGCTGCAGGCCATCGTGCCCACGGCTCCGTGGAACGAGGAGGTGCGGTCGTTCCTGCTCGAGCTCGAGGGCGTCATCAAGTGGTTCGAGATGGAGGAGCTCGGCCGGCTGCCGGACCGCTGGCTCGTCTTCGCCGGGGCTCTGACCCTGTTCGCGGGCATCGGGGCCGGGGCGCGGCTCGCCGCCCGGCTACAGCTGACCGGCCGGTCGGCCCGGGCGCTGACCGAGCTTCGCGAGCAGGTGCAGGGGCTCCAGGAGCTGGCGGCGTCGGCGCCGCCGCGCAGCCGGCTGGTCGAGGGCGTGGAGCGCGTCTCAGTGG
>CAZXXL010000007.1:0-32610 GCA_964644635.1 uncultured Thermoanaerobaculia bacterium
CCACCACGCCCCGCCCGCCCCCCCACCGGACACGCACCGGCGGCAGCCAGGCCACGCCGGGGGCGGGGACGGCTTCCCCGGCCACCCCCCGCCTCACCTCGGCCGCGGCCGCGCGGAGGGCGGCGTCCTCGGCCTCGCGGCGGCGCAGGAAGCGCTGCCAGGCCGGGACCGGCCGCGGGAAATCCACCAGCCGCACCGGCTGCTCGGGCGGGATGCCGGCCAGCCGCTTGGCCTCGGCGATCGCGGTGTCGAAGCCGCCGAGCTTGTCCACGAGGCCCCGCTTGAGGGCCTGCTCGCCGGTGAAGACCCGTCCCCGGCCGATGGCGTCCACCTGCTCCGGCTTCATGCCCCGGGCCTTGGCCACCCGGGCGACGAACTCGCCGTAGATGCGGTCCAGCATCCGGTTGACGATGGCGCGCTGGGGCTCGGTCCAGTCCTGGAGGGTGCCGTAGATGTCGGCGTTGGCCCCGCGGTCCATGCGGCCGAAGGTCACCCCCAGCTTCTTGTCCCAGAACCGCTTCATGTTGAAGTGCCCGGCGAAGACCCCGATGGACGCGGTCAGGGTGGCCGGGTCGGCCACGATCTCCCGCGCCCCACAGGTGATCCAGTAGCCGCCCGAGCCGGCGACGTTCGACATCGAGACCACCACCGGGATCTTCTTCGCCGTCCGCGCCATCTCCTGGCGGATGATCTCGGACGCCACCGCGCTCCCCCCGGGCGAGTCGATGCGGAAGATGGCGGCCTTGACGCCGCGGGCCTTGCGCACCCGCCGCCAGGCCCGGGCGATGGTGTCGGAGCCCATGATGTCGCCGCCGAAGAGCGGGTTGAGGTCCTTGCGGCTTTCACCGCGCATGATGGCGCCCACGGCCGTGACCACCGCGATCTTCGGCCCGCCGCCGCCGCGGCCCAGCCGCTGCAGGTAGCCGGCGACGCTCACCGCCTTGGCGATGCCATGCTCCCGCTTCTTCAGGCGCTCGCGGAACCCCGTCCAGTCCTCGAGGCGGTCGACGAGCCCGGCCTTGACGGCCTCTGAGCCCATGAACGGCGCCTCATCGACGAGCGCGGACACCTGCCGGGGGGTCAGCTTGCGGCCGCGGGCGACCCCGTCCACCATCTGCTGCATGATGGAGTCCAGCAGCCAGCCCACCATCTCCCGGTGGGCGGGCGTGAAGTCCTTCTTCGTGTACATGAAGCGCGCCGTCTTGTAGTCGCCGCGGCCCATGAACTCCGGCCTGATCTTCAGCTTGTCCAGCGTTCCCCGGATGAACGGGGCGTGCGCCGACAGGCCGATGAAGTTGACGTCCCCCATGGGGTTGAGGGAGATCTCCCCGCACGCCGACGCCACGTAGTACTCGAGGTTCCCGGGCGCGAACTCACCATCCGTGTCCATGTAGGCCGCCGTCCACTTGCCTGACCTCGCCACCCGCTGGAGCAGCCCGCGCACCTCCTGGGCGGTGGCGAAGCCCGCCCCGAACCCGTCGATACGGACGCGGACGCCCTTGACCCGGTCGTCGGTGGCGGCGTGCACCAGGGCGCGCCGGAGGTCCCGGAGGCTGAGCGGGGACTTCCCGAGCATGCGCGACAGGGGATCGGCGCTCGAGATCTCCGGCAGGGGTCCGGCCAGGCGGACCGCCAGGATCGTGTTCTGCGGCACCCGCGGGGTGAGCAGGAACCGCGCTCCGAAGAAGGAGGCGACCATCCCTAAAATGACGAGCAGGCAGCCGCCGAGAAACCATGAACGTGCTTTGGCCATGACACCCTCCAGCGTCGAGACGCCCTCACGATACAAGAAGCGTTACGAAATGAAAACGCCGGGGTTTCGCCGCTGCACGGGGCGCAGCCCGCCCGGGCCCGTGGAATCTCACTTCACAGCGATGTTCACCAGCCGCCCGGGCACCACGATCACCTTGACGATGTCCTTGCCCTCGGTGAAGCGGCGCACCTTCTCGTCGGCCACCGCCAGCCTTTCCAGCTCCTCGCGCGCGATGTCCGGCGGCACGTGGAGGCGGGACCGGACCCGCCCGTTGACCTGGACGGGAATCTCGATCTCCTCCTCGGCCGCGGCCGCCTCATCGGCCGCCGGCCAGCCGGCCGTGAAGATGCTCTCGCCGTGGCCGAGGCGCTCCCACAGCTCCTCGGCCAGGTGCGGCACCACCGGGCTCATGACCGTGAGCACGGTCTCGATCGTCTCCCGCAGCACCGCCGGGTCGACGGCGGCGCCTTTCGCCCGCACCAGGTTGAGGAGCTCGTTGCAGCGGGCGATGGCGGTGTTGAACTGGAAGCCGCCCTCGATGGCGCCGGTGATCCGGAGGATCGCCTGGTGGGTGCGCCGGCGCACCTCGCGGTTGACGGCGTCGAGCCCGGCCGGAATCGGCGCCCCCGGCGGGGCGAGGCGGTCCAGGCTGGAGACCACCAGCGACCAGAGGCGGTTGATGGTCCGCCAGGCGCCGTTGATGCCGTTTTCGGACCAGATCTGCATGCGGTCCGGCGGCGCGTCCGAGAGCATGTAGAGGCGGACGGTGTCCGCGCCGAAGCGGTCCATCATGGCGTCGGGATCGACGATGTTGAGCTTGGACTTGGAGATCTTGGTCATCTCGGAACGCACCGGCGCCCCGCAGGCGGCGCAGGTTCCGTCCACGATGGCGTCGCCCTCGCGCCGCCCGCCGACGACCCTGTCCTCGGGAATGTACTTGTGCTCCGGGCAGTAGTAGGCGGTCTTGCACACCATCCCCTGGCAGAAGAGGCGTTCGAACGGCTCGTCGAAGTCCACCAGCCCGAGATCGTGCAGCACCATCGTGAAGAAGCGGGCGTAGATCAGGTGCATGGTGGCGTGCTCGATGCCGCCGATGTAGGAGTCCACCGGCATCCAGTGGCGGACCGCCTCCTCGCCGAAGCAGCGCTCGTCGTTGTGCGGATCGCAGTAGCGCAGGAAGTACCACGACGAGTCGACGAAGGTGTCCATGGTGTCGGTCTCCCGCCGCGCCGGGGCGCCGCACCGCGGGCAGCTCGTGTCGACGAACGACTCGCTCGTCGCCAGCGGGTTCCCGGCCCCCTCCACGAACTGCACGTCGGTGGGCAGGAGCACCGGGAGGTCCTCCTCGGGCACGGGAACGATCCCGCACGCATCGCAGTAGACCACCGGGATGGGGGCTCCCCAGTACCGCTGGCGGGAGATCAGCCAGTCCCGGAGCTTGTAGTTGATCTCCGACTTGCCGAGGCCGTTCTCCTCCAGCCAGCGGATCACGTCGCCCATCGCCTCGATGTTGCGCCGCCCGCTGAACGGCCCCGAGGCGGTCATGGTGCCCGGGTCCACGTAGGCCTCGGTCATGGCGTCGGGATCCAGGCTCTCCCCCTCCGGCTCGATCACCACGCGGATGGGCAGACCGTACTTGCGGGCGAACTCGAAGTCGCGCTGATCGTGCGCCGGGACCGCCATCACCGCCCCGGTGCCGTAGGTCATGAGGGCGAAGTTGGCCACCCAGAGCGGCACCTTCTCGCCGTTGACGGGGTTGATCACGTGGAAGCCGGTGGCGACGCCCACCTTCTCCCGCTCGGCCAGCTCCTTCTCCGACGTTCCCGCCGCCCGCATCTCGCGCACCGCCGCCATCACGCGCTCCTCGTGCTCGGTGCCGCGGACAAGCTTCTCCACCAGCGGGTGCTCCGGCGCCAGCGAGAGGAAGGTCACGCCCCACAGCGTGTCCGGGCGGGTGGTGAAGACCGGCACCTCGTCGCCGGTCTCGGCGACCTTGAAGAACACCCGCGCCCCCTCCGAGCGCCCGATCCACTCCTTCTGGAGCTTGATCACCGACGCCGGCCACTTGCCCTCGAGCTGCTCGTGGTTGTCGAGCAGGCGTTGGGCGTAGGCGCTCATCTTGAAGAACCACTGGTCCATGTCACGCTGCTCGACACCCGTCCCGCAGCGCTCGCAGCGGCCGTCGTGTACCTGCTCGTTGGCCAGCACCGTCCGGCACGAGGGGCACCAGTTGACCGGAGCCGTCTTCTTGAAGGCCAGCCCCTTCTCGAAGAACTTGAGGAAGAGCCACTGGGTCCAGCGGTAGTAATCCGGGTGGCTGGTGGCCAGCTCGCGGCTCCAGTCGTAGCCCCAACCGGCGCGGACCATCTGCTCGGTCATCCGCCGGATGTTGCGCTCGGTGAACTCGTGGGGGTGGACGCCGGTGCGGATCGCCGCGTTCTCGGCCGGCAGGCCGAACGAGTCCCAGCCCATGGGCGAGAGCACCTTGTACCCCCGCAGCAGCTTGTAGCGGACGATCACGTCGCCGATGGTGTAGTTGATCACGTGACCCATGTGCAGCACGCCGGACGGGTACGGGTACATGCACAGCACGTAGCACTTGGGCCGGGGATCGTCCTCCCGGGCCTCGAAGAGTCCCATCTCCCGCCACCGGGTCTGCCACTTCTTCTCGATGCTCGCGAAGTCGTACTCGCCGCCGCTCATGCCGCCCTCCATCCCCGCCGCGGCCGCCGCCGCGCCGCGGGGTCCCGATATTCTCACATCACCGCCCGAGAAAGTGAATCCGGCTCCCCGCCTGGAGTTTCATTGCGAGGAGCCGGGCGCAGCCCGGCGACGTGGCAATCCCCTCACGATTGGACGCCCTCCCGGAGAAGGCCGTGACGCGCTCCAACGCTGCTAGGGATGGCCACGTCGCGTGCCTCCGGCAGTCCCCTTCGTCGCTCCGCTCCTCGGGGTGGCGTGCGCGCCGGCGAAGCTGCGCTTCGCGCGCTTACGCCACCTCGCCATGACAGCGCGAAGGGTGCTCCCACCGACGCGGTGCGGCGGCGGGACGGCGGGACGCTTGCGGCCAGCCAGTCCACCGAGCGCACCGCGTCGCCGCGGCCCAGGCCGCGGCGACGGGCGCGACGCTCCCAAAGGCCCGTTCCATCCACGGCCATGGAAGAAGCTTCGGTGACACGATAACTTCCGGAGATCGCTCGCTCAATCTTGGGGAGACTCCAAGTCCCCATCGGCCTAGCCTGCGCCCCACCCGTTGGCTGCTCGCAGCGGTGCCGGCCCGAACCATCCTGCCGACCACGGGTACCCCGCGGGCGAGCCGGCACGAAGGGGAGCATCCCGCCCCGACGGTTCAGTCGGGATGGATGACCACCCGCCGGCCACCGGCGGCGCCGGAAGAGGTATTGCGCTGGTGCGGCTTGCTTTCGAGTTTCCTCGGCCCGGCGAGTCGCGTCGGATCGAGCCGGTGCTGCAGCTGGACCCTGGCCATCTGCGCCATCGCCCCATACGCCTCCGGGTCATGGTTCTTGCCATGACACCTGAGGTAACAGGCGCCCGAACCGGGACCGTTGGAAATGAACTCGAGCCGGCCCGACGCCGAGGGGGAGACGCCCGCGATACTCGTCTCCTCGCCGAACCGGATCAGGGCTCGGTTGCCCACCGATCCATGGGGATTGTGGCAGGTGGCACACGAGGTTCCTTCCTCGACCACGTGCTTCTTGTGCTCCTTGAAGGGGCTCGCCTTCGCGAGAACCTGCTGCCGGTTATGGCAACCGTAACAGAGCGCGTAGGCGTCCGCGGTTTCCGGGTTGCCGTCGGTGGTGACGTACTGGCTCCGCAAGAGGAAGGGCACGCTGGATCCGTGGGGACCGCGGGGGCCTCCCGGATCGGCGTTCCCGTGGCAGTCGGTGCAGTTGACGTACTGCCCCTGCAGGCCGGCCGGAACCGACGGAGATCGCTCGCTGGCCGGCGCCTCCACGGGATGGAAGGAGCGGTTCTCCGGACTCAGCAGGCGGCTGATGTCGGACAGGCTCAACGTAGCAGCCCCCGCACCGCCGTGACACGACTCGCACAGCTCGAACTCGAACCTGTCCCGCCGCAGCGGCGAGATTTTTCGCGTTCCGGCGGACTGAACAGCGGCCGGGGGCAGGCCGCGGTGCGGCGCGTGGCACGAGGTGCACGTCACCTTGCCGACCTGGTACCGCGAAACCGCCTGGGCGTCGATGGGATGGACGTAGGGTTGGGCCAGAGCGCTGTCGAGAAGCGGCGGCCGGGCCGACGCCGAAAGCTCGCCCGCCGCCACCAGCTGTTGCACGCCGGCCTGGGATCCGTGACAGCGCAGGCACACCTCCATCTCGGGAGCACGCAACATCGGGGAGCCGGACACGCCATGACCGGCGTGGCACGATGAGCAGCCGTGCAACATCAGGGAGGGATCGAGATGCGGACTCGCCGCCCGCGCCCCCGGCACGGCGAGGACAGCCAGCGAGATCGCAATACTCAGCGCAGCTCGTGGCATGTCAGGCAGACCTCCTTCACCGTGCTCTTGACCCAGAAGTGGGGGGTCTTCCCCGGCTGGTAGTAGCGGTCGGAATGAGGGTCGTGGCAAGTGGTACATTGCATCTCGCCCTTCTTGTCGAGCTTGACGTCGGGATCGGACCTGATCGTGGCGAGCGGCTTCACACCCATGTCCTGTTCCGGCGCAAGCGGCACCGGGTCCTGGACCACGAACGATACCGGGTGGCCGCCGCTGAGATCGGTACCGAGGTACCCGGTGTCACCGGGCTGGAGACGTTGGCTGCCGGCCATGGGAATCGGTCCCGGCTCGCCGGCAACATCGCCCAGCGCCACCGTCCCATCGTGGCAGGACAGGCACAGGCGCGAGGCCCCGTCGGGTTGGGGAAACGGTTCGGCGACGCCGGTGCCGCGCCGGGCCTCGGCCGTTCTGTACTGGGTGGTCTGGGGCAGAGCATGCCCCCACAACGGCCGCGCCACGACGGCATTGTGCGGGATGTGGCAGAACTTGCAGACCTCGGTTTCCGTCAGCGATTTGATCTTTCCGGGACCGCTGATCGAGAGGTTGTGCAGCGTCGCCGCCACCCCGGCCTGCTGCGCCCCGGCCACGCCCGCAACGGGAACCGCCACCAGCAGCGCCACGCCGATCTTGAAACGCTTTCCCATCGCTCATTCTCCTCCCGGGACCAACCGAAATACCTGGATTCTCCGATTCAAGGAGTCGACGACGGCGACCGTTCCATTCGGCGCGGCCGCGATTCCTGCCGGGAACGAAAAGCGTCCGGGAGCTGAGCCACTCCCCCCGAACGTCATCAGCAGGGTCCCGTCCCGCCGGTACAGGACAACTTGATCGAGCCGTTCCTCTGTCACCCACAGATACCCGTTCGAGTCCACTGCGACCCCTTTGATCCGTGGCAACTCTCCCGGCGAATCGCCAAGCCTCCCGAATGCCGCCAGCGGTCGCCCCGACGTCAACCCGATTCGTTGCAGCCGGAAGTTGAGGGTGTCCCCAACCCACACCGTCTCCCCGTCCGCCGCGAGCGCTACGGGGAAGTTGAATCGACCCGGGATCGTGCCTCGGCCACCGATCTCTCGCCGGCGCCCGTCCCCGGACAGCACGACCAGACGGTGGGCTCCGGTCTCCGCGATCACCACCCGTCCGCCGCTGCAAGCCACCCCGGTGGGACGCTCGAGGCCGCCGGCCAGCCAACGGACGAGCCTCAGGTTCCCGTCGAGGAGCGCAACTCGGCCGACCCGGGAATCCGTGACCACGATCCCGGCGAGGCATACGGCCACGCCGATCGGCGAGGCGAATGCTCCCCGCCGGGAGTATCGGACCCGCCCGGAAGGCGTCACCCGCACGACCCGCCCCGCGCCCGGGTCGGCGACCAGCAGGTCCCGCCCGTCCCATGCGATGCCGTAAGGCCGGACGAACACCGGGCCGCCCCGCCGTCCTGTGAGCCAGTCCGTGGCGCGCCGCGGCGCGGTCCCACCTACAAAAACGCGCTCGAGGCGGAGGGTATGCGCCTCCGCTGGCAGCTTCCAGACTGGACGTCGCCACCCGGCCCGCGTCCCCGTGCATCCCACCGCGAGCAGTGTAAGAACGGCCGTGAACGCTCTTCTCACCGGATGATCCCCCGTCGCCGGGGCGCGGTCACGATCGGCAGCGCCGCTCCGAAACGACGCGACACCGACCAGAAGAGCCCGCGGTTGCGGCGGCGGGTGCCGCCCACCACCGTCTCCCGGCTTTCGAAATACTCACCCCTGAGGTCGAGGACGCCAAGACTGAGCTCCACCGCGCCCTGGAGCTGCTCGCCCTTCACGTCCGGGACGAGCTCAAGCCGGCGCGTGTCCGAGCGGTACGACGCCTGGAGGGACAGCGGTCTCCACGGGCGCCAGGACACCGAGACCGAGCTCGAGTCGACGTGTTGACGGGCCAGCCGCCTGACTTCGAGCCCGTTGACGTTGACCCCCACGGCCAAGCTGCGCCAGTTGAGCTGCAGCGAGTGCGTGGTTCCAGTCGTCACGAATCGCCGTCTGCTGAGCACGTCGTCGGCCTCTCTCCTCCTCCACTCACTGTACATCCATGCCTCCAGCCGCCTGAAACGCCGGCGCAGTGTCACTCGGGCGCGCTTGCGGTCCTCGTTCCCGGCCACCGCCAACGAGGCGCCGAGATCCGGAAGATCCGGCTCGATCGTTCCGGACTGACTGAGATCTTCAGTGGTCCATTCCAGCTCCAACTCCTCACGAAGCCGCTCCTCGCTCCCGTGGCCGAGGGTCGTCGCCACGGACACCGACGTGAAGCTCATGCTCAGGCTCGGCCGGCCGTCCGTCCGCGTGCCGGTTCGGCCGGCTGCGACCTGTCCCGAGAAGACGCCGCTGAAGGGACCGACCGTCCCGGTCCACGTCGCCAGAGCTCCGAGGCGCTGGCTGGAGGCGGAGCCGGAGTCGCCCGAGTCATACGCGAACGACCCAAAGGGTCCGACCCGCCAACCGTGGCCGAGATCCCGTTCCCATCGCCCGTCGACAAGATGGCTGGTTCGTGACGAGGGTCCGGTACCCGCGTAGCCGAGCTCATAGGCGATCGTGAGCAGGCCTTTGCCGGCCGTCTCCCGGTTGAAGCGGTTGGCTAGACGCAGGACGTCGGAATCCGTGGGTCGTACGCCGGGCACCTCGAAGCTCCGCCGGGTGCCGATGGCCGTCATGTCCCACCGCCACCCGCGGCCGACCTCCCCGTGTTCGTCACCGTTGAAGGTCCAGTCGTCCGTCCGGTACGAAAACGCGGCATACTCCTGTACCCGGTGCTCGAGCCGGTAGTGATGTTGCAACCGGCCCCCGGGCGGTCCCCAGTCCACGACCTCCCGGTTGTCACGCTGACTACGGTGCCCAACCAGGCTCAGAGTCGACCGGTCGATGGCCAGCAGCGTACCGCGAAGTGGACCGTGGCGCAGCCGGAGGCGGCCTCCCCAGGTGGTGAGAGTGTCCGGGATGCCGGGCAGAAAGGAGCCGGAAGCTTCCTCGAAGCTCCCGGTGTAGCGGTACCGGCGGTGCGAGGCGTAGAGGCGGACGGGGTGGAGACTGCGCGGCAGCAGGTGCAGGTCCAGCCGCCCGCCGGTCGTGTCGCTATCGAGGCCGAGACCGTCCTTGTAGCGGTCGAACGCGGCGTCGAGCTCGAGGCGAAAGCGGGCGATGGCGGGATCGAGGATGAATCCGTTGAGGGCCAGATCCAGGCGAAGCCGCCGCTGAATGTAACGGGAGACACGTTTGCCGCCGAGGTCGTTGTCGTAGCGCTGCCCTTCGGCGGCAACCTTGCCGCTTACCCACCACTGGCCGTACCGTTGAGCGCCGGCGGGGATGGCGACACCCAACACGACCAAGAGGGCCACCATCGCACGACGCATACCTACTTCCGCAGTTCCAGCCCGGGGTCGAGGATGACAACCGGGTGGCGACGCTTCAGCTCCGAGAACCACCGCCTCTCGGCGCTCTGCAGCCTCCTTTTTTCAAGCTTCGCCCTGATCATCGGCGCCGCTTCCTCGAAAGTCATCGGCCGTGCCGGGCGGCGTGCAACGACCTGGAGAATGTGGTATCCCTTGTCGCTCCGGACCGGTCCGACGAGCGACCCGGCCTTTGCGGCCCAGGCCGCCTTTTCCAGCTCGGGAAGCAGCCGTCCCCGATGGACCCACCCCAGGTCGCCGCCGCGGATCCTGTACATGCCTGCGGAGCTTTTCTCGGCGAGCTCGGCGAAGGGTTCGCCCGCTCTGATGCGGGCGATGAGCCTCTGCGCCCTTTCTTTTACCTTCGCCGCCGTCGCGCCATCCGCCCCCGGCTCGACCGGGAGCAGAATATGACGCAAATGCAGCGCCTCAGGCCGTTTCCAGCGGCCCGGGTCGGAGTCGTAGGCCGCGCGCACGTCCCGGTTCCTGACCGCGGCCGGCCGCCGGACGAAGCGGTCATACGCCGCCTCCGCGAGCAGCGTCTCGGCGAGCGCCCGGCGATGCTCCGCAACCGACATTCCCACCGCCTTGAGCCCCGCCCGATACCGCTTTTTCCCCAGGCGCTTCTCGATCTCACGGCGCTTTCTCTCGGCCCTATCGAGCGGCAACTTCATCCCGGCGTCCAGCGCGCCGAGCACCGACAGCTCCTTCCGAATCAGCTCTTGCAACTGCTCGCGCTCCAGCTCGAGACGACGTTCATGGGCCAGCGCGGCGTGGCGGAAGCGGGAGTTGAGCATCTCCTCCACCGACGCGTCGAGCAGCCGGCGGGTAATGACCCGCCTCCCCACCCGGGCAACGGCCTCGGTACCGCCGGCCGCCGCGGCAGCCGCGCCCACAAGCGCCGCGCAAAGCAGCACCGCCGGGATCCTCTTCATCGGCCTTCCTCGACAACAAGCGGGGCGCGAGGCCCCGCACTCTTGACGGTCCGTTCGACGCGTGCCGGAGTCGTCACTTGATGTGACAGGTGGTGCACAGCGCGCTGCCAGTGTTGCTCATCACCAGGAACGGCGGATTGGTATTGTCGTGTGGATCGTGGCAGGAGGCGCACTGCACCGTGCCTCCAAACAGCAACGCCGCCACCGCAGGGGTCGTCGCCGGGTCCCGGAGGCCCCCGTCGGCCGTCGCCAGAGCGTGGTCATAGGTGAAGTTCACGGGATGATCATTGGTCAGGTCGGTGCCGAGATTCGGATTGCCGGTGATCAAACCGGCGGCGCTCACGTTGCCGCCCGCCGTGATCGTGATGTTGGCCGCATTGTCGTTGATCGGAGCCTCGTTGGGCGCATTGTAGAGCGAGGTGACGGCCACCGTCCCGTCGTGGCAGGACATGCAGAGGTTCGACACCGAGGCCGAGCCCACCGCTGCACCGCCGATGTCGGACGGCGTCGCGTTCAGCGTCGAGCTCGCGTACACGCCGTAACTCGCGGTGGTCGAGAGTGTGTGGTTCCACAACGGGTCCTGGCCGTTCGCGGCCGCCGCCTGGTGGGGCGTGTGACAAAAGACGCAGACGCGGGTCACGTTGGTCGTGGCCCCCGGCCCCGTAGAGCTCAGGTCGTGATCCGTGCCCACGACGGTCTGCGCGCCGGCCAGGCCCGCGACGGCAAGAACTGCCAAGCTGATGGTGGCGATGCGTTTCATGAAACCCTCCTCGTATCGAGTTGTTCCAGCCCCGCCGCGGGGCCGTTGCCACTGGACTAGCAACACTCGTGCCATGTAGTAGGGCACCTGGTTGCCGGCGGCATTCTCCTCGCCCCCGGTGGCGGGCGTCCCAAGCGTGTCTCGGGAATCGTCGGCCACAGGGGGTCGGGCGCCGTGGCCCGTCTGCCGGTCCGCAGAATTGGCGCTCCCAGGGCTCGGCCGCGTCACGCGGTGGCTGTAGCCGTGCGTGTGAAATTACGCACAAGCTCCCAGGTAGTGTGGATTATTCCCCATTCCGCGGGTGGAGGTAGCGAAAGATCTGGACCCGTCGGTTGAGCTCGTCGACCACCGCGATCTCGTCGCCCCGAACGGCCACCCCGGAGGCGATCTGGAACTCGCCCGGGCCGCGGCCCCCCGCGCCAATGAAGGTGAGAAGCTGAAAATCGGCGTCGAACAGCTGAACGTTGTTGAGCGCGGCGTCGGTCACATAGATGACGCCGAACCGGTCCACCGCCACGTCCTTGGGTCGCACGAAGTTGCCGAAGCCGGTGCCGAGCCCGCCGAACTCGTCGAGATACTCGCCTTCGCCGGTGAGAACCTGAACCCGGGCGTTGAGCTGGTCCACGACGTAGAGGTTGCCCCCCGGACCGAAGGTGAGCGAGGTGGGAAAAGCGAACTGGCCGGGCCCCTCCCCGCGTTCACCGAAGGCGCCGAGACGCTTGCCCGTGGCCAGCTCGAAGACGACGATCCGCTGGGCCTTGGAGTCGGCGACGAAGAGGCGGCTCCCGTCCGCCGAGACGGCCGCGTCGGTGGGGTTGACGAGCTCGCCGTTGGAGCCGTACACGCCCTTGAGCTTCCCGTCCGGCGCGTACGCGACGACCTCTGCGAGACCCGCATCGGCCACGTAGATGGTCCCCCGGGGGCCGAGGCCGATCCCAAGAGGCAGCTTGAGCCGAACCGGACCCGTGGTGCCGAGCACGTCGTAACGTCGGTTGCTGCGGTCAAAGCGAACCAGCGCACCGAGTTGCGTATCGGTGACCAGGACCCGCCCCTGGGCGTCGAGCGCTACCGCGAAGGGTTTCCCAAGCCGGTCGTACGGTGACTTTGGACCCGCCCCGATCAACGCTCTTTGAAAGCTGGACCGTGCCTCGACGTCGGCCCGCCCGCTGAGAATATCGACCAGGCGAATACGGGGAGTATCGGGAGGGGGCGGCCACACGTACTCGGCGTAGGGGTCCTCGGCGGCTTTCTTGCCACTGCTCGAGACACACGCCGTCAGGCCGGCGGCAAGGACAAACAAGGCGAAGATGAAGGTACAACGGCGCATCGTGTCCCTCCCCAAGGTCACTTTGGATGGCAGTGAGAGCACGCGTCGAACACCGACCTCGCGCCCCATCGCAGCAACTTGAACCGGCCCTTGTGCGGGTCATGACAGGTGAGACAGGAGAGGGTGCCGCGGAAGGTGGTGTCGTTGCGCCCAATCTCGGCGCCCGTCGGCGTCCCCAATGTCCGGTGGCCCGAGATGGGATGGCCGCGCTCATTACCGGAGAGCGCGATGACGGCCATCCTCCGTGCGGTCTGCGCCGGCACTGCGAACTGTCCGAGCACCGTGACCGCCTTGGTGGAACCCCGCTTGGGGGCGTGAGACGCGTCGTGGCAGCCGAGACAGAGGGTTGCGCCGTCCTCGCGCAGCAGGTGTTGGCGGCTCCCGCCGTGCGGCTCGTGGCAGCTCTCGCAACCGATGACGGTGATGGCGCCGTGCAGACGCTCGCCCTTCTCCGGAGCCTTGTCATCGTGGCAGGTGAGACACTCTCCGCCAGCGGGATTCTTGACCAGGTGATCCTGCGCGGAGGCGTGCGGGTTGTGACAGTCCGTGCAGCTTGCAACCTCCATCGCCGGGTGGGGTACCTTCGCGGACGCCGCCATGGAGCCAATATCGTCGTGGCACGTCAGGCAAAGCTCCGGGCCACCGTCATCGGCCAATCTGTTGAACGCTCCCTCATGGCACGTATCGCACCCGTCGAGGACCGGCGGATGGACGGTACGCTCGAGAAGGTGCTTGCTGCCGGTGCCGTGCGGCGAGTGGCAGCTCACGCAATCGAGGCTCGCCAGGTCCGCGCCGAGGTGGGCCTGCTGCAGATCGGCGTCCTCGGCGTCATGGCATGTGAAACACAACTTTGGGGGCTTCTCGGCGAGAAGCCGATGATTCGGCGCGCTGTGGGGCTGGTGGCAGTTCGTGCAGTCCTCGGCGGCGGCCGCATGACCGGTGTCGGCTCGGGCCGCTCGCACCACGTCCCGGTGGCAACCGAGGCAGAGGTCCGGCCCCCCCGCACGCAGTAACGGGGAGACATCGCTCATGTGAGGGTCATGGCAGGCGATACAAACCTTGCGGTTGTATCGCCTATCGAGCGCGGGGTGCACGCTGGCGGCACCCTTCTCGACGACTTCGCCGTGACAGGCCGTACACAGCCGCGAGCCTCGAGCGCGGAGCCGAACCCGGCCCGCGAAGGGCGGCCGATGGCACGCGTCGCACGAGCCCTCGGCGAACGGCGGATGCTCCTTCGCGGCACGCAGGAGATGCCTGTTCGGTCCACCATGCGGCAGGTGGCAGCTCAGGCAGCTCACGCTCTTCGTGAGCTGGCCGCCGTGGGTCTTCTGGAGCTCTTCCGTCTCGTGACAACCGGCACAAAGCTCTCTCGGCGAGGCGTCGAGCAACATCGTGTTCGGGCTCGAGTGCGGGTTGTGACAGTTGAGGCAGGAGTCCGTCACCGGGGCGTGGGGGAAAGCCAGCTTGCCCTCCGCCGCAGCGGCCTTGTCGTCGTGGCAGTCGACGCAGAGAGCGGGCTCTTCTTCTGCCAGGGCGATAGATGTTCCCTCGCTCGTAACGGTCACTTCGTGGCAGTTGGTGCACTCTTCCGCCGCGGGAGGATGCACCGTCACCCCCTTAACCAGCGTGTTGTGACAGGTCGTGCAGCGGGTGGATTTCACCGACACCAGGCGCGGGTGCTTTGCCGCTGCCGCCGTCCCGCCGACGAGCAAGATGACGGTCGCAGATAGGAGCCCCGTAACGGCTCGCCGCATAACGCCGTTTTTCCTCATGCCGGTGACCTCCGTGCCGGCCCTCGTGCCATGTTTTCCTTAATCTGGCCGATGAAGCCCTCGAGCCGCTCCTCGAACTCGTGGAGCAGCGGGCGATCGGTCCCCGAATACGCCCCATCCAGCTCCAGGGTGTCACCCGGGAGCACGCGGAGCGAGTAATAGCACAAATAGGGTATTCCCGGGACACGGTTCCGGCAGAGCTCGGTGAGGCGGAACCACGGGAGCTGCGTCGCCGCAAGACCGAACAGCGCGCCGTCGAAGCCCCGCTCCTTGAGCGCCCGCTCGGCAGCGCTGAAGTCCTGTACCCACTCGATTTCAGCCCCCATGGGTAACAAGCGCCGCATCAGCCAAGCCGTGACCGGCGACGCGTCCATCAACAACACGCGCACCTCTGGCCTCCCCCTTCACCCGCAAGCAAGGTCCATGCCGGGCCGACTCACTCCCCCGACCCGGTCATCCCGAACTTCTTGAGCCGGTACCTGAGCTGATCGCGGCTGATGCCCAAGAGCTCCGCGGCCCGCGTTTGGTTGTTCCCGGTGGCACGCATCGCGCGCTCGACGAGCTCGCGCTCGGCCCGCTCCAGAGGGATGATGCCGTCGAAGGCGGGGAGCTGGCCTCGCTCCGGGTGGGCGACCTGGGCTGCCTCGCTGTCGAGGAGCAATACATGGGGCCCGATCATGGGCTCGCGGGAGAGGATCATGGCACGCTCCACGACGTTCCTCAGCTCCCGCACGTTGCCCGGCCAGGAGTACGTGAGAAGGCGGTTTTCCGCCTCGCGGGTGAAGCCCCGGAGCTGCCGGCCGAGCTTGGGCTGCAACGTTCGCAAGAAAAAGTTCGCCAGCGGAAGGATGTCTTCCTGACGCCGCCGCAACGGCGGTATTTCGATCGGGAAGACTGACAGCCGATAAAACAGATCGGCCCGAAAGTCGCCGGCGGCCACCATGGCCTTGAGATCGCGATTGGTCAGGGCGATAACCCGGGTGTCGACCTGGATCTCACGCAGCCCACCGACCCGGCGAAACCATCTCATTTCTTGGAACTGCAGGAGCTTGGATTGAACATCGAGACGCAGCTCGCCGATCTCGTCGAGCACCACGGTACCGCCGTCGGCAAGCTCCAGAGTTCCCCGTTTCATGGCTTTAGCATCGGTGAAAGCACCTTTTTCGTGACCGAACAGCTCGCTTTCCACGAGCTGATCCGGCAGGGCGGCGCAATTGACCTCGAGCAGCGGACGTTCCCGGCGCTCGGACATCGCATGGATCGACCGAGCGACGACATTCTTCCCACTTCCCGTCTCCCCGGTGATGAGGATGGTGTTGACCTCCGACTTTGCGACCTGGCGTGCCAGATCGAGAGTCTGCCGGAACGTCTGGGAGTGCGCGACGATGTCGGCCGAAATCCGGACCTCCCGTTCGTGGCGGGCGGCGTCGGCCTCGAGCCGCTCCTCGCGGCGCTCGAGCGAGCGGTTCACCAGAGCAACGAGGTCGGCGTGATCCACCGGCTTGGTCAGAAAGTCGAAGACGCCGAGCTTCATCGCCCGGACGGCGTCCTCCACGCTTCCTACGGCCGTCATGACGATGGTCACCGTGACCTCGAGCCGGTCGCGGTTTCGTTCGTAAAAATCGAGGCCATGCCCGTCCGGAAGAGCAAGGTCGAGCAGCAGAACATCGGGCTGGTGCTGTTCGATATGCCGGGTGGCCTCCCCCACGGTGCCCACGCCATGGATCGTGTGGCCCTCCTTCGCGAGGCGGCGCTCGAGCGTCCAACGCAGCAGATCTTCGTCCTCAACCAGAAGGATGAGCGCCATCGGTCACTTCCCCTGTTTGAATCTCGGCCGGCAAGAGCACATGGAAGATCGTCCCCCGCCCTGGAGACGAGGTGACGCGCACCGTACCGCCGTGCTCCTCGACGATCCGACGCACGACGGCCAAACCGAGGCCCGTACCGTGCATTTTCGTCGTGACGAACGGTTCGAAGAGGTTTTCCCGAACTTCAGGGGCGATGCCCGGTCCGGTGTCCTCGGCGACCAGAATCACTCCCTGGCCGTCGGGGAACGGAGCCGCACGGAGAGTCACGGTACCGCCGTGATCCATTGCTTCCATGGCGTTGGTCACGAGGTTGACCAGCACCTGCCGGATCTGCTCGCGATCCAGCCGGAACAGCTCGAGATCCGGCGCGGCCTCGACCTCGAGTGCGATGCCCTTCTTGCTGCAGTTCGGGCGCAAGAGCGCAGCAACATCGTGTAGCAGTCGCACGAGATCCGTGGGTGCCCGCTTCGGAGGGCGCGGACGGACGAAGTGCAGCAACGATTGAACCGTCTCGTCGATCCGTTCGATCTCGTGAAGCATCCGCTTGAAGAGATCGATCCGGTCGTCCCGTTCACATTCCTCGATGAGCAGCTGAAGCGCGCCCTGAACTCCGGCCAGCGGATTCTTGATCTCGTGGGCAAGCCCTGCGGCAAGCTTGCCCAGAGCGGCCAAGCGCTCCGTCTGCTCGAACCGATCTGCGAGCTCGTCCCGCTCCCGGCGCTGGGCTTCCAGCGTTTCCCGAAGAGACCGGTAAAGCTCCGAGGAGATCGGATCGAGGACGAACGCCGGAGGGCCGACAACACGGCGCGAGGAGCCGGCGAGATTCTCCACGGTACGTCGGCCGACCCCCGCCAGCACCACGTTCAGAGCTGCCACGAGAAAGAGCCAGCCCACCGCGAGAACTCCAATCCGGGTGAACACGCGCCGGCGCGTGGCCTGGAGGCTCGCGCCAAGATCGCGGGTGATGGAGGCGGCTCCGATCGTCGCGCCTTTTTCGTGGCAGGGCGCACACTCCGCTCCCGACTTCACACGCATCAGGGTATGCTGGACCGTCGTGCCGCCACGGCGCACGATCCCGTATGTCTTGTCCTTGCGCCCACGCAGGAAGGCGACAACCTGCGGATCGACGCCGCCGGCGGACGCAACCGGTCTGCCCCGGCTGTCGTAAAGCTGAAACCCCATCAGCTCGTGGAGCTTGATGTACCTCGCCAGCTGAGCGCGCACCTGCGGGGCGTCGGCGGAGATCATGGCCGGATGCAGACCACGAATTCCTTCCTCCAGCATCACCCGCGTATCCTGCTCGTGGGCACGGCCGACCTCCACCAGGGTCACCCGGACCATACCGGCATACAGCCCGAGAAATACCAGGAGGTGGAGCGGGACCATCACGAGAATCGTCTTCGACGGCCATGAAAACCGCCAGTGCCCTCGCTGGTGAGCCTCGGTTTCGCGCACGGCCGGATTGTACCGCGGCCCTGGAACCGGGCTTGCACGAGATTGGTATGGTCGCTCCTCTTGGAGCGGCGAGCTGGGTATTTTCCCCAGTCCCAGGGGGTGAAATGCGGAGGATTCCCCGGTGGAGTATGGTCCTGGCCCTCGGTCTCGTGGTTCCGGCCTCGTCTCTGCAGGCTGCGGACCCGGTCGTTGACAGCTTCGTTGCACAGCCTGCCTCGGTGGCGCCCGGGGCCGAGACCACCCTCACGATCGAGGCCCATGATCCCGACTGCCAGAGCAGCTGCAGCTCGGGTTGCGGACAGTATATCCGGGCCGATCTCACGTCATGGTCGGCTACGGGCGGCAGCTTCACCGCCACCGACACCGGCACCTCCGGCTCGCCCTATGCCGCGACCGCCACGTGGCGGGCTCCCGCGGCTGAAGGCACGTACACGATCACCGTGGAGCTGGCCGACAGCGGCACTTTCATGTGCGGCGGCCGGCAGACGACCACCGTCTCCCTCCAGATCCAGGTGACGGCCAACCCGAACGGGCCCCCGGTGATTCACGCGCTGGCCGCCGATCCCGCCCGCATCCTCCCGGGCGGAACCAGCGCTCTCACGGCATCGGTCAGCGATCCGGACGGCGACGCCGTGACCCTGACCTGGGCGACAGACTTCGGCACCATCGTCCGCACGGGTGCCACCACGGCCGAGCTCACCGCACCAGCGGCGCCCGGCCTGGCCACGGTGACGTGCACAGCCGATGACGGTAACGGTGGTACGGCGACCGCCACGGTGGCGGTGCCGGTGAGCGAGGCGGTTTTCGAACGAACCATCGGAGCCGGGTTGCGGACACCTCACCGCGTGGCCGCGGGACCTCACGGTGCGCTGTACGTCGCCGACGACGGGCTCGGCGGAATCGCAGTCGTGGGGCTCGCCTCGGGTGAGGTGGTGACCGTGCTGCCGGTAGGCCCGGTGAAGGACCTCGACGTGGACTGGAACGGTGACCTGCTCATCGCGGCGACGGCGGGCGCGAGGGTCATCGACCGGCTCGGCCATACCCTGCTCGAGCTGGACCCCGGCTTCACACCGGCACACCCGGCGGCGGTCACCGCTGACACCTCCAGCCAACGGTACGCGGTGCTTTACCGCGACAGCGGCCGCGCCGTCGTCTTCGACGGCTCGGGAACGGTCCTGTTCGCTTTCGGCGGCAACGGCTCACAGCCGGGAGAGCTCACCGGCGCCAGTGACATCGACGCCATCGCGGGAGGCGGGTTCCTGATCGCCGATACCGCCTCCGGACGGATCCTGCGGTACGACTCAGCCGGTCGATTCGTCGGCGAGTTCGGCTCACGGGGCGGACAGACCGGGCAGTTCGGAGAGCTGCAGGGCCTCGCGGCGACGGCGGGCGGCGTCGTGTTCGCCACCGACGCCTTCCAGGACCGCCTGCAGGCCTTCACGTTGGACGGACACCTCCTCGACGTCCTCGGCACCTACGGCGATGGAAACGGCGAGGTCAAGACGCCGATTGGCGTCGCGACGGCGGAGGACGCCGGGCGCCTGATCGTGACCTCGACCAATGCCTCGAAGCTGCAGGTCTTCAAGCTCGCCGACCGGGCGCTCGCGGCGCCGGTTGCTGGCGCGAATCCGAAGGTGCTCGCCTTCGGGAGCGTCCCGGTGGGTGCGGTGAGCAGTCCGAGAAGCGTGGTGCTGTCGAACGGTGGCTCCGTGCCCCTGGAGCTGTTCGGCGTCAGCGCTACCGGTGATTTCCAGGTCTCGGGGCAGTGCCCCTGGGAGCTGGCGCCCGGCCAGTCCTGCACGTTGTCGGTCAGCTTCGCCCCGTCGGCGCCCGGTCCCCGCGAGGGACGGGTCCTTTTCCGCACAGATGCGCCCGGTTCACCACAGGAGGTCGAGCTCACAGGCTCGGCCACAGTGTCGGGAAGCGGAGACCCGCTGGTGCTGCCGGCGTCGCTCGATTTCGGGACGCAAGAGGTCGGGAGGGCAAGCACCACACGCGTGATCAACGTACGTAACGTCGGGCTCGGTCCGACGTCGGTCCTGAACGCGGTCGCGACGGGCGCGTTCGACGTGGTGGCAACCACATGCGCCGGAGCGGTGGCACCGGGCGGTGTCTGCTCGGTCTCGCTCGTGTTTCGGCCCGTCGCGTCTGGGCCCGCGGCGGGGACATTGCAGATCGATTTCGCGAACCCGCCGGCATCGGCGACGGTGGCCCTGGCCGGGACCGGAACCGTCAGCGGGCCGCAGGTGACCATCTCGGAGACCTGGATTCGTTTCGGCGACGTGGCACCGGGTGCAAGCTCTCCGTCGCAGACCCTGACGGTGACCAACACCGGCGCGGGCAGCCTGAGCATTAGGTCGTTGTCGCTGGCCGGCCGGAACCCGGGGGACTTCACCTTGGTTGAGGACGACTGCTCGGGGCGCGATCTCACGCCCGGCGCATCGTGCCAGGTGTCGGCAGTGTTCAATCCGACGGCGCAAGGAGTGAGGTCGGCGTCCCTGCTGATTCCAACCGATGCACCCTCGAGCCCAGACACGGTCGTATTCCAGGGCACGGGAGCTGCCGCGGCCGCGATTCCGGCGCTGACGCCGGCCGGCGCGGCCCTGCTCATCGCCCTCCTCGTGATTCTCGGGACATGCGAGATCTGGAGACGGGAGGTTAACCGATGAAGGATGGGGCGGTCGAACCACGGCGAGGTGTGCAATGGCTGGTCGCCGTTCTGGCTGCTGCTTTACTGGCAGCGCCAGCGGCCGCGGTCGATCCACCTCACTGGGGTGCCGGAATGGATTGCGCCAGCTGTCACACCGGACACAACGCCCCGGGTATGACGCTGACGTCGGTGGCGGGCAACGTCAACCTCTGCCAGTCTTGCCACAACCCCTCCGGAGCCGCGTCGGCGCTCCCGATCAATTCTGCGGACATGGCCCAGCTGGGAAAGTCCGGAATCTCT
The DNA here is from genome assembly GCA_964644635.1 of uncultured Thermoanaerobaculia bacterium. Classification (GTDB taxonomy): domain Bacteria; phylum Acidobacteriota; class Thermoanaerobaculia; order Thermoanaerobaculales; family Sulfomarinibacteraceae; genus CAZXXL01. The sequence continues at coordinate 20,710 of CAZXXL010000007.1, forward strand.
CACGGTTACGGGGTCCCAGCCGTCAGCGGCTCGATCGGCACCCAGCTTCCTACGAATCCGGAGATGAACGCGCGTGTGTACAGCGGCATGATCGTGTGCTCGACCTGCCACGATCAGCACGCCAACCTCGCCGCGCATCACGGCCGGTCGCGCATCAGCGGCGCCACCCGGATGACGACCCTCGGCAGCACCGGCTCGGTCACGCCTGGTGGAGCCTACACCGGCTCGACCGGGGTGGCATACCTCATCGAGGTGACGGTGGCGGACACCAGCTTCAGGTATTCCAAAGACGGCGGCACGAGCTGGTTCCCGGACAAGCCCCTGACCGTCGGCACCCCCATTGCTCTCGACAGCGGGGTGACGCTCACTTTTGCCTCCGGCACCTATGCCGTCGGCGAACGGTGGCGGTTCACGGCGGCCTACCCATTCCTCCGCGTTGCGCTCGATACGGGAGACAACGCCTCCGGGGAGCGCTTCTGCCGTGACTGCCACCGCGCCTGGGCCATGGACAACACCGCCGTGGAGACCTACGACGGGTCAATGAAGAGCCACCCGGTCGGCGTCGCCCTGGGGAGCAACGGGCGGGGCTGGGACCGCGCGACCCCGCTCGACGGCAACGGGACCGTGCAGGGGAGTGGCGGCGACGGCAACGTGAGCAACGATTATCGGCTCGATGGGACAGGTCTCGTTCAGTGTACGACCTGCCACGGGGTTCATCACGCCGACAGTAACACGCAAACGGAGGACGCACCATGATCCGCCGCGCAATCTGCTGTGCCGCCGCGGTGGCGGCCGCGCTTCTCGCGGCGACGGTCGTAAGCGCCCAGACCACCACCCTGTACTTGCGAAACACCCAGCACGCCTTTGGAGCCAACTACTGGCAGCTCGGCGCCACCGCCGGAAACAATCCCGACCTGAGCACGGGGCTGTTCGTGGCGAACCCGGCCCAGGGCCCGGGCACGACATACCTGTTCTACCCTGGGCAGGATCATCTAAGCTCGGACACGCAGGGCCCCGCGCCGCAGTACGGCTGGGCGAGCGCCTCGGCCATCGATGGAACCATCCCCGCTGGAGACTGGACGTTTACGTGGCGCATTCGTGTCACACAGTACCAGACGGGTGGGACGGCGACCGTCCAGGTGCGCGTATTCAAAGCCACCACCGGCACCGCAGGTACACTCCTGTTCACCGCGAACGGAACCACCAACTTCGCAAAGGCATCGGGTACCTACTCCGAAACCATCGTGTCAACCCAGGCGTCGTCGTACACCTTCGGGGCCAACGAGTACCTGGTCATCGAGTACTGGATGAACTTCAACAACACCGGTGATTACGCCTTCCAGCTCGAGTCCGAAAGCACGGCCGGGCTGGTGACGTTCCCGACGCCCGTGACTGCGACCACCCAGATTGGGACCGGGGCTCCGCAGGCTTCTTCGATCTCGGTCTGTCCCGGCGGCGCTCCCGTTTTCGCGGACGCCTTCGATCTCTCCGTGACCGCCGGGGCGGCGGATACGGTGACGGCGGCGACGGTGACCCTCGCCGCGGGGACGTCGGCCGGTGTCGCCGAGGTGCAAATCCGGGACGGCTCGGGGGCTACTGTACTGGGCAGCGCGACGACACCGACCGGTGATCAGTGGACAGTCGGCGGTCTGTCGCTGAACGCTCCAAACGGGACCCCGGCTCAGTATCGCATCTACGTTGTGCCGAAGACGCCCGGCCTGATGCCCCCGCCACCCGGCTCGACCTACGGCGTCACCGCAGCCATCACCTCGATCGTCCACAGCCTGCTCAACACGGTGGTGTACAACGACACTGCCGACGGCACCGTGTCCATCGACAACCTCTCACCGGGAGATGCCGTGTGGGGCACGATCACCCCCGGCGACGCACAGATCTCCCTGAGCTGGACCAACCCGGCCGATCCCGACTTCGCCGACGTATTGATCCTGCGCGACACCACAGCGGTGGCCGCCTCGCCCGCCGAGGGGACGAGCTACACGGCCGGTCAAACCATCGGGAGCGCCTCCGTGGTCTATGCCGGCACCGGGATCTCTTACACCGACACCGGCCTGACCAACGGCACCGCGTACTACTACAAGATCTTCGCCCACGACGCCTGCGGCAACTACGCCTCCGGCGCGGCCACCGGTCCGCACACGCCTTCGGCCCCGGCCCCGGGGACCACGGTCGGACCCGCATCGGTCACGGCGAACGCCTGCACCCAGGTGACCGTGTCGGCGCCGTTCACAGGCGACAGCAATGGAGACGGGACGACCGACTTCGAACGTGGGCCGACAGCGACAGGCCCGTGGACACTGGTGTGCAGCGCGGCCAGCGGCGCCTCGCCACGGACGTGCGTGGACACCGGGGTGGTCGAAAACACCACGTACTACTACCGCGTGACCTTCGCCGATCCTGACGGCGTAGCCGGTACGAACCCTCAAGTGGTGGGCCCGGTGACGACCCCGTCGTGTGCTGCAAACGACACCACGATCACTTCCAACAGCGCTTTGGTCTCGGCGTGCCGTCAGATCTCGGTGACGAGCGCCTTTACCGGGGATGACAACGGGAACGGCCGCGTTTCGGTGGAATACAACACCGCCAACGCCTGGCCCGGAACGACCGCCTGCGCAGACGTGACCGGCCCGTCGCCGCGCCAATGCCTGGCCACCAATTTGAGCCCGGGCACGCAGTACTGGTTGCGAGTCACCTTCACCGATCCAGACGGCGTCACCGGCGCCAACCCCGAGGTGCTGGGACCATACACGACACCGAGCTGCGGCACCGATACCGCACCACCCACCATCGGCTTCCTGGTTCCGGCCGATGGCGCTACGGTGGGCGGCAGCGATGTGATCAAGGTCAGCATCTACGATGAGGGCGGCCTGGCCGGCGGAACGCCGGTGCGCTGGCGCCTGGACGCGGGGCCCTGGTCCACCACCATCACGGTCAATCCACAGTACAACTGCGGTCCATCGTGCCAGGTCTACGAGATCGCGCTCGACACCACGACGCTGACCGGTGGCGCCCACCAGGTCGAGGTCGAGGCCACCGACGCCGCCGGCAACCTGGCGCGCGCAGGGCGGGGCTTCCGGGTGAGCAACTCGGGGACCCGTCCGGCGGGCACCGGTACCCTGCTGCGACGCACCCACGGTTCGCAGATCTGCCTCGACTGCCACAACATCCCGACCCATTCCAGCCAGCACACCGGCACCAATTACGGCAGCTGGTCCGTGGACTGCCTCACCTGCCACACGCCGCACGGTACGACCAACATCTACCTGATCCGCGAGCAGATCAGGACCCCGTCGAGCGGCAACCGGGCCGTGGTGTTCCGGCAGGACGACCGGGCGGGCGCGACCAACCCCTCGGGGAGCTATCTTGGCGCCTCGACCACCGACTACACGGACGGCATTTGTGAGGCCTGCCACACCAAGACTAATCACTACCGCAACGACGCCTCCGGTGGCGACCATACCCACAACCAGAGCACACGCTGTGTCGGCTGCCACCCGCACTCCAACGGTTTCGCCGCCGGCGAGAGCAAGGGGCGGGCGAGCTGCTCCGTCTGTCACGCGAGCATCTGGGACGGCATGACCGGCGCGGTCGCCAAGACCAGCCGCCACGCGCTGGGCAACACCCGTGAGGTCAACGATTCGTTCCAGGACTCCGGTGTGAGCTGGGTCGCGCCGCTGGCCGCGGTAGCGCCGGCTGACCGGTCGTGCGTCAACATGTGCCACACGGATCACGTGCACAATACGCCCGGTTCCACGACTCACGAGTACGACGTACACAATGACGCCTCCACGCAGGCGTCACGCTCGGTCTCGCGCTCGAGCGGCGGCTTGGCCACGGGTGGCAGCCCCGCAAAGACCGACTTCGACGCGGGCGCCGCCAACGGCGGATTGTGCGTGTCCTGCCACCGCAACGCCGTGGCCACCGGGGAACCCGCCGTGGATGCGGGAGCCTATTCCGCCTCGGCCCACAACTACACGTCCAACGCGTACGGCTCGTGGACGTACGTCCTCCACGATGGCTCGACCTTCGACCGCAACTGCACCAAGTGCCACGCCGACCGGGGCGATGGCCGGCCCAGCGCGTCGGGTACCGGCCTCGGGGCGGTTCACTTCTCGAGCTATCCGAAGCTGCTCTCGGGATCGATCAACCCCGCCGGGGCGCCGGCGGACTTCGTCTGCTACAACTGCCACGGCAACGGAACAAACGGTCAGGATCTCTCGGGAAAGGATCTCGCCACCGTAATGGCGAAAAGCTCGGTTCATCCGGTGGAGTCGGACAGCGCCCACGACACCCTGGCCGAGAATGGCGCGACGTATGCGGACGGCGCCTTCTCGGGAGCGGACCGGCACGTCAACTGCCTCGACTGTCACGCCCCCCACCGGGCGGCGGCGGGTCTCCATAGCCCGGGCTCAAGCGGCCTCGCCGGCGCTCTCACCGGGGCCACCGGGATCGGCGTGGCCTCGTTGCCCGCGGGATGGACCGTCTTCGGCTCGGCCGACTTCACGACCAACCTGGTCCCGGTCGCGGCCGAGTACCAGATTTGCCTCAAGTGCCACAGCTCCTTCGCCTTCGGAACGAGCCCACCGTCGGGGGAGACGGACCAGGCACAGGAGCTCAACGTGAATAACGATTCTTACCACTGGGTCATGACCGACCAAACGGCGTCATCGGCCCCTACGTGGACAACGGCCAACAACACACCACGGACGAACGATCCCGGCCGTGTCATGACATTCGCCTCGGGATCGCCGTGGACCAAGAGCTCGCCGATGGTGTGCTCCGACTGCCACGGCAATGACGACGCAACCGGCGTACAGGGGCCTCACGGGTCGGCGAATGCTCCGATCCTCAAGAAGCCGTGGTCGGCCGGCTCGGGCATCAACACGCCCAACGGGCTCTGCTTCGACTGCCACGATTATCAGACCTACGCCGGGAAGGATCCAAACTTCGGCCAGAGCGGCTACGCGACCGGTGGAGGCAACAAGAACCTCCACGGCGAGCACTCAAAGATCTTTTCCAGCACCTTCACCTGCGCCTGGTGCCATTCGGCCGTTCCGCACGGCTGGAAACGCAAGGCCCTGATCGTCCTCACATCCGACCCCGCCCCCTACAACGCCGGAGGCAACACTGCGAGAATCGTCTCGTGGAACATCTCAAATACCCGGCAGTATCGAAAATCCTCATGCGCGACCGTAGGCGGGTGCCACTGATCGGCGACGCCGTCCCCTGGCGGCGGAGGAAGAGGCGTCGGTACGGGTCGTGCCACGCCAAGCAGGCCGTCTGCAAACACTGGTCCTGGTCCCTCGGAACGGGGATAACGAGGTGAGCGGCACGCCGGCAGGTGCCGCTTTGGGCCGGCTCCACTCGGTTGTCGAAGCCGGCCACTGCCTCCTGGAGCAGGGGGCGAGAGCGTACGAGCAGGCTCTGGCCAGCTCGTGCGCCCAGATCGGATGCCCGGTGGGATTGCTCTTCATTCTCCGCCAGGACGGTGACGCTCTCGAGCTCATGGCCAGCCGGGGTCTTGCGGGTTGTTCCCGAGACGTGCCAACGATCGGTCTGCGCGAAGGGCTCTCCGGCTGGGTGGCTGCCACCCGCAAAATGGTCGTGGTGAACGATGTCGAGGCCGACGGCCGCTTCGGCCCAGTCTCTGTCCTCGGTTACCGGCGGCTGTCCGCCGCCAGCGTGCCGATCGAGTACGACGGCGAGCTTCTCGGCGTGCTCACGCTTGCGAGCCCTCGGGTCAACGCCTTCGCACCCGAGGATCTACTCGTCATTGAGGCGCTTGCCACGAATCTCGCCCTTGGGCTACGCTGCCGACGATACCGCGAGGCGGAGGCACGGAATTTCCTCGGGATCATTCGTGGCCTCGCAACGGCGCTCGAGGCAAAGGACGCGGTAACCCGGGGTCATTCCTCCAGAGTCGCGCACGTGTGCCACCACGTCGGGCGTGTCCTCGGTATCGAGTCACCGCGACTGGAGCGTCTCGAGGTTGCGGCGTCCCTCCATGACATCGGCAAGATCGGTGTCCCCGAGCGGGTGCTCAACAAGCGGGGACCACTGGACCTGTCGGAACGGATGCTGATCCGCCAACATCCGGTGGTCGGAGCGGAGATGCTCGAGGAAATCCCCCTGGTTTCTGATCTCGCACCGCTGGTCAGGGGGCACCACGAGCGGTTCGGCGGCGGCGGCTACCCCGACGGTCTTTGCGGCGGGAAGATTCCGCTTGAAAGCCGAATCATCGCCGTTGCCGATGCTTTCGACGCGATGGTGATGCCCAGGCCGTACCGGAAGGCCCGCACGGTCGAGAGGGCGCTGGCCGAAATCACAGTCTGCGCGGGAACCCAGTTCGATCCGCAAGTAGCGGAAGCGCTTGTGCTCGCAGTCAAAGCGGTGGGTTTCGCACACCTTTTCTCGGCTGTCCGGCCGCCCGGTTCAGCCATCACTTGATATGGCAGGTGAGACAGAGCGAGCTGCCGCTGTTTGGAATGCGCAGAAACGGGGTGTTCGTCGGGTCGTGAACATCGTGGCAGGTGGGACATTCCACCCGTCCCTGGTACAGCGGAACCGAGGACCAGCCGTCGATCAGGTCTGGGGGCGTGTTGAAGTGGGGGTCCTGGACCGAGGTCGGGTAGGGAACGGCAATCGGATGGTCATCCGAAAGGTTGGTTCCCTGCCAAGAAGCCGGCGGATCGCCGTAGATCGTCCCATGGCACCGCCTACAGTTCGGATAAGAGGTCGTGTCCGGGCTACCGCCGGGGCCCGGCGCATTCACGAGGTCGTGCTTGTCGCTCCCGGTGACACCGTTCACGACTGCGGTGCCGAGGGTCCCATCATGGCACCCGAGGCAAAGGATCGATACCGTCGTGCGAACGTCCCCCGGCGTCGTATCCATGGTCGAGCTCTGGTACGGGATGAACGTCTTGCTCGTGTCGACAAACCGGTTCCAGAGGGGAGCCTGAATCGAGAGGGTCGTGTTGGCTCCGTGGGGTGTGTGGCAAAAAACGCAGACACGGTCCGAATATGGATCGACACCGGTCGTCGAGAGATCGTGCTTCGAACCGATGATGGACGCTGCCGGCGCGAGCATGGAGGTGCCCGCTGCCAGGACGAACAGCACAAGTGTTATCAATCGGCGCCAGGGCTCTCGCGTCATCATGGCAAGCCTCCCAGCCTCTTCTCACGACGGCCACAAGAGCAAGGAACGTACCACCGAGCGCTCGATTACTCTTGCAACGATTAAGAAGACGTCATCGGCGAAAAGGATGAGAGACGATGATCGCGTACGTTCAGCACCATCTCACGTGTTTCTCGATGGATAACAGCAAGTCATACATGCCAGTTCTCAATTGCAGGTGCATCGGCCCCCTCCCCGTTGCCACCATCCGCGCCACTCCTGGTGGGGACGCTCCTCCACTTGCGCATGGGGAAAAATCCACGCTCGCTTCGGTTCCGAGCGGCGGGCCTGCACCGGGTATCCGCCAAGCCTTCCATGAAGATGATGCCGGGCGGTCCGGCCCGTGCCCGGATCGCCCCGCAGCTTTCGGATCGAATTCCGCGCACACCGGCAACCCTCGTTACTGAAAAAGGGCATACACTACGGACCGGTTATGACGAATCACGAAAACCACGACGTTCCCTCCCTCGAGGAGCTCGAGAAGGAGGTCGAGATCACCGTCTACCAGGCGGGCGGTCCCGGCGGACAGCACCGCAACCGGACCTACTCGGCGGTCCGGGTCCGCCACCTCCCGACCGGCCTGGTGGTGACCTGCGCCGAAACCCGCTCCCAGATCACCAACCGCCGCATCGCCCTCCGGCGGCTGCGCGAGCGGCTCCTCCGGCGGGCCCGCCGGCGTCGGCCGCGGGTGCCCACGCGCAAGCCGCGGGCGGTCCGCGAGCGCGAGCTTGAGACCAAGAAGAGACGGAGTCGCACCAAGCGTCTCCGGTCGCCTCCGGACACCGAGGACGGGTGAGCCGTGGAATCTGCAATAATCGGCTCCATGCGAATGACGCCCATGCTGCGTCAGTACCTCGAGCTGAAGGAGCAGGCCGGGGACGCCCTCCTGCTGTACCGGATGGGCGACTTCTACGAGCTCTTCTTCGAGGACGCAAAGCAGGCGGCACCGGTGCTCCAGATCGCCCTCACCCGCCGCAAGCACAACAACGACGTCGAGGCGCCCATGTGCGGCGTTCCCCACCACGCCCTGGACGGCTACCTCGCCAAGCTGCTCCGGCACGGGTTCCGGGTGGCCATCGCCGAGCAGGTGGAGGACCCGGCCACGGCCAAGGGGCTGGTGCGCCGGGAGATCATCCGCATCCACACCCCGGGGACGATCTCCGACGTCGACCTCCTCGAGGGATCGGAGCACTGCTTCCTGGCCGCCATCGGCGGCGACGTGGAGCACCCCGCGGCCGCCTGGCTCGAGGTCAGCACCGGCGTCTTCGAGGGGCTCTCCTGCCCCGACCAGGCCTCCCTCCGGGAGCAGCTCTCCCGGATCCGGCCGCGGGAGATCCTGGTGGCCGAGGGCTGGGACGGCTGGAAGGCGGCCTGGCCGCCCGAGATCCCGCCGCCCACGGTGACCCCGGTACCGCCCGAGGAGCTCTCGCCGGGCGCGGGCGAGCGCCGCCTGAAGCGGGTGCTCGGGGTGGCCTCCCTGCGCGGCTTCGGGCTCAGCCCCGGCGAGCCCCTGGTGGGCATCGCCGGCGCCCTCCTCGGGTACGTCGAGACGACCCAGCGCGGGGCGCTGACCCACATCGGCTCGTTCGTGCGCCGCTCAGTCGGCGACGGGCTGGTGCTCGACCGGGCCACGTTGCGCAACCTCGAGATCGAGCACGGCGCCGACGGCTCCCGGCGGGGCAGCCTGCTCGCCGTGCTCGACCACACCCGCACGCGGATGGGCGCGCGGCGGCTGCGCGACTGGCTGGTCCGCCCCAGCGTCGACTTGGAGATCATCCAGGACCGGCTCCGGGCGGTGGCGGAGATGGTCGACGACGCCGGCCTGCTGGAGGCCGTCCGGGGAGCCCTCGACGGGATCCCGGATCTCCAGCGTCTCGGCGCGCGGGTGGGCCTCGGCCTCGCCACCCCCCGCGAGCTCGCGGCTCTCAGGGCCGGCCTCGACCGCATTCCCGGCGTGCGGCGGGCGCTCGAGCCGGCCGCCAGCCCGCTCCTGCGCCGCCTCCTCGACGCAATCGATCCGATGGACGACCTGGCCGCCCGGCTCCACGAGCGCCTGACCGAGGAGCCTCCTGCGGTTCCGGGCAACGGCGTCATCCGCTCGGGCTGGGACGCCGAGCTCGACGAGCAGCGGCGGCTGGCCCGCGGCGGCCGCGAGCTGCTCGCCGGCATCGAGCTCGAGGAACGGGAGCGGACCGGCATCGGCTCGCTCAAGGTCCGCTACAACAAGGTCTTCGGCTACTTCATCGAGGTCAGCAAGGCGAACCTCGACCGGGTGCCGGAGAATTACGAGCGGCGGCAGACGCTGACCAACGCCGAGCGCTTCGTCACCCCCGAGCTGAAGGAGCTGGAGGCCCGGATCCTGGCCGCCGAGGAGCGCGCCACCGCCCGCGACCGCGAGCTCTACCGGGAGCTCGTCGAGGGTCTCGAGGCCGAGGCGCCGCGGATCACCGCCACCGCCGACGCCCTCGCCAGTCTCGACGTCCTCGCCGCCTTCGCCGACCGGGCGCGGCGTCGCGACTACTGCCGCCCCGAGCTCGAGGACAGCGGCCGCCTCGTCATCCGCGAGGGACGGCACCCGGTGCTCGAGGAGGCCCAGCACGACCCCCCGTTCATCCCCAACGACCTCGTCATCGATCCCGACGAGCACACCATCGTCCTCCTCACGGGGCCCAACATGGGCGGCAAGTCGACCTACCTGCGCCAGGCCGCCCTCATCGTTCTCATGGCCCACGCCGGCTCCTTCGTGCCCGCGACCGAGGCGGTCATCGGCCTCACCGACCGCATCTTCACCCGCGTCGGCGCCTCCGACATGCTGAGCCGGGGCGAATCCACCTTCATGGTCGAGATGACCGAGACCGCCAACATCCTCCACCACGCGACCCCGCGCTCCCTGGTCATCCTCGACGAGGTCGGCCGCGGCACCGCCACCTTCGACGGGCTGTCCCTGGCGTGGGCCATCGTCGAGTACCTGCACGACCGGCCGGAGCACGCCGCCAGGGTGCTCTTCGCCACCCACTTCCACGAGCTGACCGACCTGGCGCGCCGCCTGCCGCGGGTGGTCAACCGGTCGATGGCGGTCAAGGAGTGGGAGGGATCCATCCTCTTCCTGCACCGGGTGGTGGACGGCGCCGCCGACCGCTCGTACGGCATCCACGTGGCCCGCCTGGCCGGGGTCCCGGACGCGGTCTGCACCCGGGCGGAGCAGATCCTCGACACCCTGCAGGGCAAGGACCTCCGCCTGCTCGAGGAGACCGGAGCCGCCCCCGCGCCGCGGATCGAGCAGCTCAGCCTCTTCGCCCCGGCCTCCGATGCCATCGCCACCGAGATCGCCCGCGCCGACGTCGACCGGATGACGCCGCTCGAGGCCCTCCAGCTGCTGGCGCGATTGAAGGAAAGGACCGATCATGGGAAGTGAGCATCCCCGGCGTTCATCCAGGCCGGCCCGGGCCCGCGCCGGCCGGGGAAGGAGTCGGCCCGTGAAGATCACACCTCTGCCGCTGATCGTCGGCCTCCCCGGTCCCGAGCTGACGGAGCCCCAGGCGGCCGTCCTGCGCGCGGTCCGGCCGGCCGGTATCATCCTCTTCTCCCGCAACGTCCGCTCGGTTGAGCAGGTCCGCGCCCTGGTCGAGGCGCTCGAGGAACTCGAGCCCGAGCCCTTCGTGGCCATCGATCTTGAGGGAGGCGCCGTCAACCGGCTCGCGGCCCTGTGGGGCGACCTCCCCTCCCCCGCCGCGGCGGCCCGCGCCGGCATCGCCGGCATGCGCGCCCTGGGCGAGGCCGCGGGCGCCGCCTGCCGGCACCTGGGCGTCCACTTGGACCTGGCCCCGGCCGTCGACCTCGAGACCCGGGACGGGCTGCTGGCCCGCGAGGAGCGCTGCCTCGCCGCCGATCCCGAGCGCGTGATCGCCCTCGCCGGCGCCTTCGCCGACGGCCTCGAGGCGTGGTGCGTCTCCGCCTGCCTCAAGCACTACCCGGGCCTGGGCACGGTGCGCGCGGACACCCACGAGGAGCTGCCGCGGATCGAGCTCGACGAGGAGGGGCTCGGCGCCCACATCCGCCCCTTCGCCGCCCTCGCGGAACGGGTGCCCATGGTGATGATGGCGCACGTGGTGGTTCCGGCCCTGGGCGACGCGGCGCAGCCGGCGTCCCTGGCGCCGGCCGCCATCCGGAGGGCGGCGTCGCTGGAGGGCAACCCGGTCGTCATCTCGGACGATCTCGAAATGGGGGCGCTCGCCGGCGCCGGGGATCTCGAGGAACGGGCCCTCTCGGCCCTCGAGGCGCGCAGCCACGGCGTGATCATCTCGCGGTCCTTCGACCGCCTCGAGGCGATCGCCGCCCGGCTCGACGAACGCGCCGCGAAGAGCACCCGGTTCGCCGCCTGCCTGGAGCACGCCGCCGCCCGTCTCGGGACCACGCGGCGGGACCTGTGCCGCAAGACGGCGACCGTCCCCGAGCCCAGCGCCGAGACCGTGGCGCAGCTTTGGGAGGCGGCCCGGGCGAAGGTGAAGGCGGCATGACGGTCCCCGAGCCCATGGCCGTCGTCCTCCTCTCCGGCGCGCCCGCTTCCGCCACCGCCCTCGCCGCCGCCCGCGCCTCAGGCCTCGCCTGCCACTCCCTCCCCCTCCACCACGCCCCCCGCCACCCCGGGGACCGCGCGCCCCCGCCCCTGGCTCCCCCCCCCCCTCGCCCCACCTCCGTCCGCCCCACCA
>CAZXXL010000008.1:0-31824 GCA_964644635.1 uncultured Thermoanaerobaculia bacterium
GTCCTCGTGGGCGTGATCGGCCTGCAGTGGCTGAGCGGGGGCTTCGAGGTGGTGCTCGCCACCGCGGCCACGGTGCTCGGCTGGGCCGCGGCGCGTGCGGGCCCCTCCACGGGCCGGGCCGTGGGCCGGGCGGGGGCGGCTCTGGCGGCGGGGACCGGGCTCGCCGCGGTCCAGGTGATCCCGGCGGCGGCGATGGTGCTGCGCTCCGACCGGAGCGGCCTGCTGGGCGAGGGGTCGATCCTCTACTGGTCGGTGCACCCTCTGCGCCTGCTGGAGCTGGCCGTGCCCGGCCTTTTCGGGCCCATCGACGTGGCCGAGGTCACCGGCCGGTACTGGGGTGAGCGCCTGGTGGACGGTGGAATCCCGTACTTCTCGACCCTCTACCTCGGCGCCGCGGCGCTCGTTCTCGCGCTGTACGGGGCACGAGGCCGTGGCGCGGACCGGAGGCTTCGCCGGCTGCTGGTCATCGCGGCGGCGGGCGGGATCGTGCTCGCCCTGGGCCGGCACCTGCCGGGTGCCGCGGCGCTCGTGGCCGCGCTGCACCGCATCGTCATCGTCCGCTTCCCGGTCAAGGCGACCGTCCTCCTGGCGGCGCCGGTGGCGCTGCTGGCCGGGTTCGGGGCGGAGCGCGTGCTGGCTTCCGGGGCGGGCCGGGCGATGGCGGCGACGGCCGCGCTCGCCGCCTGCGCCGGCCTGGCCTGGGCGGTGACGGCCGCGGCGCCGGAGCTCGCGCAGCGGGTCCTCGCCGCGCTCTTCGGCGAGGCGGTGCCGGGCATGACGGCCGGCGTGGCGGCGGCCCTCGGGCACACGGCCCTGGCGCTGGCGGGCCTCGCGGTCGTGCTGGCGCTTCCGCGAAAGGCCTGGACCGGTCCCCTGCTGGCGCTCGTGGTCGCGGCCGATCTCGGGACCGCCGCCTCGGCCTTTCTGCCGCGGGGTCCGCGGTGGATGCTGCGCGAGCCCCCGCCCGCGGTCGCGCTCGTGAAGGCCGCGGCCCGCGGTGGCCGCTTCTACCGGGCGCCCGACCCGATCCCGATGGCGTTGCGGCTGCCCGCGGACAGGGCCTGGGCCTCGGCCATGGCCTACGAGACCACCCTCGACCGGTACCTGGGGGCGACGTACGGCATACCGATGATCTTTCATCCGGACGATGCCCGGCTGGCGACCCATCGCTACGCCGCCCTGGCCCGGCGGGTGGCGGTCGTGCCGCCGGCACGGCTGCGGGCGGTGCTGGAGCTGGCCGACGTGCGCGCGGTGATGGGACCGGGCGCGGCGGGCCCGCCCTGGCTCACCGACCGGGTGCCGGTGGCCTCGCGGGCGGTGAGCCCGCTGACGCTGGCGCGCACGGCGTTTCCCCACGGGCGCGCCTGGTTCGTGGGCCGTTTCCGGCGGGTCACAGGTGCGGAGGCGGCCGCCCGGGCGGTGACCGCCCCGGGCTTCGACCCGCGCGCGGTGGTGATCCTGGACGGCGCGCCGCGGGTGCCGCGCCTGCCCTTCGGGCCCGAGACCGGGCTGGGCGTCTTCCGCATCGCCGCGCCGGGTGCGGGTTGGGTGGTCTTCTCCGTGCCGTGGGCGCCCGGGATGGAGGTGGATCTCGACGGACGGCGGGTCCCGGCGATTCCCGCGGACGGCCCGTTCACCGCCGCCGCCGTGGGCGCCGGCCCTCATCGCGTGCGCCTGATCTATCGCCCGCCCGAGGTGGCGGCCGGCGTGGCGGTGTCGGTCCTCACGTTGCTCGTTCTGCTCGGCCTGATGGCGCGGCCGAGACCTGCCAGAGGCCGGCCGCGATGAGCAGAGCGCCGGCGAGCTGCGGCCACCCCGGGCGCTCGGCGAGGAAGGCGGCGGCCAACAGCCCGGCCGCCAGCGGCTGGACGGTGGTGTAGGCGGCGACCAGGGTGGGCGTGGAGCGAGCCAGGGCCCAGGTGTTGACGAGGTAGTTGATGGTCGTCGGGAAGAGCACGATGTAGGCCATGAGCAGCCACACCGAGGCCGGCACGGCGGAGAAGGGGATGGAGACGAGGCGGCCGGCGGCGGCGGCCGTGACGCCGATTCCGCCGAAGAGGAAGCTCCACGCGATGACCGTCGTCACCGGGAGGCGGCGCAGGATGCGCCGCATGAGCACCAGGAAGGTCGCATAGCTGAGGCAGTTGGCGAGCACCAGCAGGTTGCCCGCCACGGTGTGGTCGCCGGGCTGGAGGCGGCCCGGCTCGAGCATCACGAGGGCCCCGGCGACGGCAAGGGCGATGCCGAGAAGCCGCCGCGACACGGCGCGCTCGACGCCGGCGGCGATGGCCACCGCGGCGGCGAAGACGGGGATGGAGGGCATGAGGATGGCGGCGTTGGTGGCGGTGGTCCACCTGAGGCCGAAGATGAACAGGAGCTGGTTGGCGAAGACGCCGAGGAAGCCGAGCAGGGCGAGCCAGGGCAGGTCGCGCCGGGAGGGGATGAGCCGGTCGTGCCGCCACGCCAGGAGGAGCAGGATCGGGGTGGCGACGAGGACCCGCAGGCCGGCCAGGGCGAGCGGGTGGAGGTGGGCGAGCACGGCCTTGGCCGTGACGTGGAAGGCGCCGAAGTTGAGCTGAACGAAGAGCAGGCCGGCGTGCACCCGCCAGGCGACCGGCTGCATCCGATCTCCCGGCGCGCCCGTCACGGCTCGGGCCCGTCCTCCTCCTCGAGCCGGAAGGCCCCCTGCTCCGCCTCCTCGAGCAGCTCCCTGGCGGCCTGGGCGAAGCCGGACGGTACCAGCAGCTCCACCTGGCCCAGCCCGTCCATGGTCAGCCCGTGGGTCAGGCGCAGCGACTCGCCCCGCTCGAAGACCGGGATGCCGTGCGCCTCGAGGAACCCGCGCACCTGCTGGGCCTCGGTCTCCCCGGCGGCCACGAAGACGACCTCCGCTGCCCCATCCGTGGTCATCGCGACACCTCCCACCTCACGCTAGCACGTCCCGCCGCCGCCGGGGCCTGCGCCGCCGCACCGCCCAACAATGCTAAGATGCTAAGCCTGGCACGCTAGTGGGAGAGGCGGGCGTTGAGGTCCTGGACGAACATCGGGTTGGCCTTGACGCCCAGGGCCAGCGCCCGGTCGAGGTGGCGCTTGGCGCCCTGGAGGTCGCCGCCGAGGAAGAGCGCCACGGAGAGGTTGTAGTGGGCCAGGCCGTGCTTCGGGTTCTTGCGCAGGCACGTCTCGAGATCCTCGATGCCCCGCCGCCGTTGCCCGGTCCTGAGCTCGCAGAGGCCTTCCAGGTAGTACACCTCGGATGGCACCGGGTCCTTCTCCACCTTGGTCCACCGGCGCGTGGTCAGCTGGCGCTCGATGTCGGGGGCGCCGGTGGCGCTGCCGGCTTGGCTGGCCGTGGCGGCCAGGGGGCCGCTCCTCAGCGCCCGGTCCTGGACCTGGGCCTGTTCGACCTTCTTCTGGAAGGCGACGAACTTCTCCTCGGCCTGGCGGGCCACCGGGAGCGCCTTGCCGAACCGCTTCTGCTGGACCAGGGCCGCGGCCAGCCCGGCGTACGCCGTCGGCAGCGCGGGCTCGATCTCGATGGCCTCCCGGAAGAGCTTCTCGGCCCGGGTGGCGCGGCCCTTGGCCAGGGCCGACTGCCCCTTGTGGACGAGGTGCCGCGCGCGGCTGAGGCTGGTCGGATCCAGCGCCCCGGCCGGGCGGCTCAGACCGACGGCCGCGATACACAGGACGAAGACCGAAATGAACCGTCGCATGACGATCCCCCCTTCCAAGTATGCATGCAATCCGGAATTGCGACAAGGCAGCGGCGGCGGGGAAGGGCGGCGCCCACGCGGGCTCGCTCCGCCCTTCCCGGGCGGCGCATCCACTCGGCCGTGCGGACGCATGACCGGCCGGGCTCGTCTGCTCAGCGATCACGCTCCATTCTTATGTAGAATTGAATCACTGAACCAATAACGCGCTGGAGGTCACAATGACGGCAAGAGCTCGATTCGGAATGCTGGCCGCGGTGCTCACCTTGATGCTCGTCCTGGAGGGCGGGTGCGGCTGGGTACGTCATCACCTGCCGGGGGGAACGGGCCATGCTGCTCGCGGGGCGGTGGAGCTTTCGCCGCTGGCCAAGGAGCTCCTCCAGAAATGTCCCAAGCCCGGCTGGTGGGACGATGTCAAGGTCCCGGAGGTCCACACCTACAGCGAGCTTCTCAAGTACTGGCAGACCCAGGCGTTCACGCCGGAGCAGCTGTTCAAGGTCTGTTACCGGGCCATCCTGGAGCACGTGAACGAGAACCCTCCGGACATGGCCATGCTCGCGACCTCCCTCATCTCGCACGGCGATCCCACGTACCGGCACTATCCGGAGCTCTACGGCTTCATGCTGGACCATTTCTTCGCCTACGACCGCCCGCTGGCCCGGTACGGCGGGAAGGCTGGAGATACGGTGGCCGGCATCGCGGAGGACTACGCGCGGATCCTCATCGGCATGGGGCGCGAAGCGGAGGCGCGGGACATCCTCGAGCGGCTGCTCCGCGAACGGAAGGCCGAGATCAATCCGCAGATGCTCCAGCTCCTCTCCCTGCAGCTCGCCGACGCCTACATCGGCCTCGCTCAGCCCAGCAAGGCGCGGGCGGTCCTTACCCAGGCTCTCACCTATCCCGGCGACTGGGACAAGCAGATCCGGCAGAAGCTCGATTCCCTCTGAGCTCCATCCGCGGAAGCAGACGTGCCGGTCACGCCGTCCCGCCGTGATCCGGGTTTCCTTCGTGTCGGCCGGGCGCGCTGAGACGGTCGAGACCGTCGAGCGTCCTCCGACGCGCCTGATGCCGGGCCGGGGACGGCATCCGCTCCGGCCGCAAGGACGCATCGCCAACAACGCTAAGATGCTAAGCCTGGCACCATCCGCAACTCGTGCTCACCGGCCGGGGCTCCTCCGCGGCCGGGGTCACCAGCCACCCGGTCTCGGTGACGTACACCATCGCCAACCCGTCGGGACCGTCGGCCGCGACGGACACCGTACTCCACCTGACGGCGCCGCCGGACCTGCTGAATCCGGCGACCGTGGGCTGCGCCGAGGACCCCGCCGGCTTCCCGGACTGCACGGTCGGCGAGGTGCCCGTCGGCGGTACGGCCGAGGTGGTGCTCGTCGGGCAGGTGGGAGCGAACGCGCCGTCGCCCGTCGTCACCACCGGTGAGGTCGGCGCCTCGACCTTCGATCCGGACACGACGAACAACGGCGCCACGGCGGAGCTCCGGGTGGCCTGGAACGTGCCGGCCCTGGGTCCGCTGGGGCTCCTGCTCCTGATCGGGCTCATCGCGCTCGCCGGGGTGCGGTTCCTGCTGGGCCCGTGACGGCCGGCGGTCGCGGCGAGGGTGGGTCCCCGCCTCCCCGGTGGGACGGCCCGGGCTCGACAATGCTAAGATGCTAAGCCTGGCACGGGTGTTGTTGACCCAGAAAACTTGCCGAATGTCCGGTTGGCCGCAGGGTCTTGACACGGGTCTTTTTTTTTTTACCCTCATCATGCAGCCTATTGGCTGAACACCAGCGGAGAGGAGGGGCTCGAAAAATAACCTTCAATCGTAACAACCTTTGGCTTCGGGGTGCCAAGACGCCAGCGCGACGCCTCCGGTGGGTGCTCGTGCCTCTCGCCCTGTGCGGGGTCCTCGCGTTCGCGGTAACGGCCAGGGCGGCCAAGATAGGCGAGGGGCATGCACCGGGTCTTTACCCTTGCTGGCTCTGCGTGACGGAGCCGGAGATTGGCGCTGTGTTTGCGTGGTGCGAGCAGCGCTCTCCAGGAACCTTGGCCTGGTGCGCGGTCGCGCATACGGGACCAATTGAGTTCTGCTATGGTGAAGCCTGCGGGGGCAACGGCCCTTCATACACGTATCAGCAGCTGTTCACCTCCGCGCGGGTGGCCCGGCCGACGTCGGAGGCGACCGTTCCTCGGGGGGCTCGCGGTCGGAGCTGAGACCATGCCGACTCGGAAGGAAATCGTCGTCATAGCAGTCGGTGGAGCGCTTTCACTGGCGCTCACGCAGGGCTCGGCGGCCGGCGGCCCCCCGACGCAGGGCGCCGGAGCTGCGCGACCGTTACGGCTCTCGCTCGTACCTCCGCCGGCCACCGGCTCGCTCGCGGGGCTGAAGGCGTTCCAGCTGAGCCTGCACGGCGGCCGCATCGTCACGCTCGAGACGGGCGGCGGCCCGCGGTCCTGGGTCCTTCCCACCGCGTGTAGGCAGCTGGGCACCTACCAGCTCTCTTCGCGCTCCCTGGTATCCCTACCCTTTGTGGTGACGCCGACGGAGTGCCGCAGGGGTGAGATCAGGGTCCCGCTCTTTCTTCGTGCCGACATCCGGCTCCGTGCCAAGGCGCCCGCCGGTGCCCGGCTCCCGAAAGAGGCGATCATCGAGCTGTCGCCGTGCCCGAAGGGGTTGCTCCCCAAGGCAGCGCCCCGCGGCGCGCGGCTGCCGCTCGCCCTGCCGGATTCCGGCGAGATCAGGGTCCCGGCGCCCGCCGGCTGCCTTGACGTCACCCTGGTAACCAAGACATTCGCCCCGGTGTCGTGGTGGGGCGTCGGGGTCGCCGCGGGGAAGACCACCGACCTCGGCGTGGCATCATTGAAGAAGGGCGCGTCGCTTCTCGTCCGGACGATCGATGCCGACGACGGCTGGCCCCTGCCCGGAGCCCGGGTGGTGGTGGTGGACGCCGGCCACGTCAGAGCCGCTACCCGCGCCGCGCTCAACGGCCATTTCCCCGGCGGGCTGGCCTCCGGCGTCAGCGGCACGCGGGGATGGTTGCGTCTTTCCGGGCTCCCGGACGGATCGTACACCCTGCTCGCCACCGCGCAGAAGCACGCCGTAGCCTGCCGGAACGTGGCTCTCAAGAGCGGCGAGGAAACGGTCGTGGACGACCTTGAGATCGGGCACCCAGGATCGCTCGATATTTCGGTCGGCCTGGACCCGAGCAAGATTCCCGACGGCTACCACCTGACGCTTGCGCTCGTGCCGAGTGTGTGTTGCCGACAGATTCAGGAAGCGGCGCGCACGGTCAAAGTTCCCGACGCTGGCTTCTTGCACCTCACGGGCCTCAACCCGGGGTCATGGGAGCTCGAGGCGATGCTCATGACCGACAGCGGCCTCGCGTACGACGTGGCAACCGCCCGGGCCAGCGTCCCATCCGGCGCTGGCGCAAACGTCGAGCTCGACGTGAAAGGGGCGCTGTATCACGGTAGTGTCACCCGTGACGATGAGCCGCTTGCGGCGGACCTGAGGTTCTCGCGGGAGCACGCGGAGGCGACTGACAATGCGGTGCATGCGTCGGCGAGCTCGGACGGTCGCTTCACCGTTTTCCTCCCTGGTGTCGGAGTGTACCGGGTCAGCGTGCGCCTGCCGGGAAGCGCCAGCGTCATTCCCGTGGACGGGGTGACGGTCGAGGATCCGGAAACGCCTATCACGGTAAAGGTGCCGTCGGGCAGGATCCGCGGTACCGTGCTCGACGAGCGGGGAGATGCCGTCTCGGGTGCGGCCGTCGCGGCGTGGCGCCGGGAGGCTGGTCCCGGCTCGTCACCGCTCTTCGCCCGTGCAAAGAGCAACACCGACGGCACGTTCACCCTGGAAGGGATCGCCGCCGGTCGCTGGTCCCTGTCGGCGCACAGAGGAGATCTCGCCTCGGCTCCGGTAACGGTAACCGTCGCCAAGGATCGGCGACCGGCCTGGGTGAAGCTTGTGCTCCGAAAGACCATCACCCAGAAGGGGAGGGCGGTGTTTGTGGATGGCAGCCCGGCGAGCGGCGTGTCGATCGGCGCTTGGAATGTGTCCATCGCTGGGCGAGGTCGGGCGCCGCGGCTTGTAGACACTACCACGCGTGCCGACGGCAGCTTTGAGCTTCACATCACCGGCAAACAGGGTGACGTCGTCAATGTCTTCCTTGCCGGCCCCGGCATCGCCGCCGACGCGGCCCTCCTCCGGTTGTCACGCAACCCGTGGACTCTTCGCGTGTCGCGCTCCGGTGGCCGCCTCGGCATCGTATTGCCGAAACGACAGGGAGTGGGAGCGATAGGCTCCCTTGTATTGTTGCGACAAGACGGTGCCGCGTTATCGTTCAGCGCCTTCGCCCACGGTGGCTTGGTGGCCAGCTCGAGCCGGGACGGAACCATTGTCACGATCAATGACCTGGCCGCCGGACCGTGGCGGCTGGTATCCACCGCATCACCAACAGCACGAAGGGCGGTGCTGGCCGGCGCGGGCATGGCTCTGCCTGCTGCGGGCGAGATTACCGTGGCTGCCGGCAGCGCGGCACGGGTGACACTCGGGCAGCAGAGGTGACGGCCGGCGGTCGCGGCGAGGGTGGGTCGCCGCCTCCCCGGTGGGACGGCCCGGGCTCGACAATGCTAAGATGCTAAGCCTGGCACGGGTGTTGTTGACAGGTGGGGGCGGCGTTGCTACGATGCGTTTCCCCTCGGCTGAGGGGTGTGATCTTTGTCAGTTTGCAGAAGGACGAGGGCGGGTCGCAAGCACCCTTCGGGGTCACCTGCCGGTAGCCTGTAGGCGCGTAGCTCAGCTGGTTAGAGTGCTACCTTGACACGGTAGAGGTCAGCGGTTCGAGTCCGCTCGCGCCTACCACTTGACTGCGCAGGCGCGTAGCTCAGTTGGTTAGAGCGCATCCCTCACACGGATGAGGTCCGCGGTTCGAGTCCGCGCGCGCCTACCATGAAACCGGCCCACCCGATCCCCGGCGATCGGGTTTTTCTGTAGGCGCGGTTGAAAGAAGGTGGACGATGGCGAGAACGATTCACGTCACGCTCCCGGACGGCAGCACGAAGGATTTCCCCGCGGGAACCACGGTTCTCCAGGCGGCGGAATCCATCGGCAAGCGGCTGGCCAGGGACGCCGTGGCCGGCATTGTGAACGGCCGGCTGGTGGACGTGCGCACGCCGCTTGCGGAGGACGTGGAGCTCGCGATCGTCACCACCCGGGATCCGGAGGCGGGCGAGGTGATCCGCCACTCGGCGGAGCACGTCCTCGCCGACGCGGTCAAGCGCCTGTGGCCGGGCACGCCCATCGACGCCGGCCGCCAGGACCACTCGGTCAAGTTCCAGTACGACTTCCGCTTCCCGCGCCCGTTCCGCCCCGAGGATCTGGAGAAGATCGAGGAGGAGATGCGCCGCATCATCAAGGAGGATCTCCCCTTCAAGCGGATCGAGGTGAGCCGGGAGGAGGCGCGGCGGATCATGGCCGAACGGGGCGAGGAGCTCAAGCTGGTCCGCATCGACGACATCCCCGAGGGTGAGACCATCACCCTGTATGAGCACGGGCCGTTCCTGGACCTGTGCCGCGGGCCGCACGTGCAGCGCACCTCGCAGATCGGGGCGGTGAAGCTGCTGGAGGCCTCGGGCGCCTACTTCAAGGGCGACGAGTCCAACGAGATGCTGCAGCGCATCTACGGGACCGCGTTCGCGTCGAAGAAGGAGATGGACGCCTACTTCGCGCAGCTGGAGGAGGCGCGCCGGCGCGACCACCGGCGGCTCGGCACCGAGCTCGACCTGTTCTCCTTCCACCCCGAGGCGCCGGCGAGCCCCTTCTTCCACCCCCGCGGCGCCATCGTCTACAACGAGCTCGTCGAGCTGATGCGCTCGCGGTACCGGCGGTACGGCTACCAGGAGGTCATCACCCCGCAGATCTTCGACGTGGCCCTGTGGAAGCGCTCCGGGCACTACGACAACTACCGGGAGAACATGTTCTTCGCCGACGCCTTCGACGAGGTGGAGGACCGCAAGTTCTCGGTCAAGCCCATGAACTGCCCGTCCCACTGCCTGCTGTTTGCGGCCAAGGCCCACTCCTACCGCGACCTGCCGTTGCGGATCGCCGACTTCGGCCGGCTCCACCGCTACGAGCGCTCGGGCGTGGTCACCGGGCTCACCCGGGTGCGTTCGTTCTCCCAGGACGACGCCCACATCTTCTGCACGCCGGAGCAGATCGGGCCCGAGATCTCGAGCCTCTTCGACTTCATCTTCGAGATCTACGACATCTTCGGTTTCGCCGACATCGACATCTTCCTCTCCACGCGGCCGGAGAAGGCGATGGGCGATCCCGCCGTCTGGGAGCACGCCGAGACGGTGCTCGCCGGGTGCCTGGACGAGCGGGGCGCCGCCTACACCGTCAACGCCGGCGACGGCGCCTTCTACGGCCCGAAGATCGACTTCGTGGTCCACGACGCCATCGGCCGCGAGTGGCAGCTGGCCACCATCCAGCTCGACTTTCTGCTCCCCGAGCGCTTCGAGCTCAGCTACGTGGCGCCGGACGGCGGGGAGAGGCGGCCGGTGATGATCCACCGCGCCATCCTCGGCTCCATCGAGCGCTTCTTCGGCGTCATGCTTGAGCACTTCGCCGGCGACCTGCCACCGTGGCTGGCCCCGGAGCAGGCCAGGATCCTGCCCATCGTGGACGCGGTCAACCCCTACGCGGAGACGGTCCGCGAGCGGCTGGCCGCGGCCGGGCTGCGGGCGGCGGTGGACGGCCGCCAGGAGAAGCTCGGCTACAAGATTCGCGAGGGCGAGGCCATGAAGGTGCCCTACCTGCTGGTGGTCGGCCAGCGGGAGGCCGAGGCCGACACCGTCGCCCTGCGCCTGCGTCACCGCCGCGACGAGGGGGTTCATCCCCTGGACGCGGTGGTGGATCGTATCGTCAACGCCGTCAAGACCCGTTCCCGCGAGCTCTGAAGGGCCCGCGGGGGAGAAAAAGGAGGCATCATGCCCAAGCTCAAGACCCACCGGGGCGCCGCCAAGCGCGTCAAGCGCACCGCCAGCGGGCGGTTCAAGCGGCACCACGCGTACCACTCGCACATCCTGTCCAAGAAGAGCCGGAAGCGGAAGCGTAAGCTCCGCTCCGCCGTGATCGTCAAGAGCTGCGAGGCCAAGGTCCTGGCCAAGATGCTGCCCTACGGCGTCTGAGGAGGCCTGCAATGCGCGTCAAACGTTCGACCCATCGCAAGGATCGCCGGAAGAAGATTCTCAACCTCGCCGAGGGCTACTGGGGCGGCAAGTCCAGGCTTCACCGGGTGGCCAAGCTGCAGGTGGAAAAGAGCCTCAGCTACGCCTACCGCGACCGCCGCCAGCGCAAGCGCCAGTTCCGGAGGCTGTGGATCACCCGCATCAACGCCGCCGCCCGGGACAACGGCCTCAGCTACAGCCGCTTCGTGGCCGGTCTCAAGGCGTCCGGGTGCGCGCTCGACCGCAAGGTCCTGGCCGACCTGGCGGTGCGCGATCCCCAGGCCTTCACCCAGCTCGCCGACCTCGCCAAGAAGGCCCTGAAGTGAGGCCGGAATGAGCCTCCAGCGCCTCGAGGAGGTTCGCCGGGCCTTTCTCGCCGATCTCGAAGCCGCGGGCGGCCGGCCGGACGCGGTGGAGGCGGTGCGCATCCGTTACGCCGGCCGCAGGTCCGGGGTGGTCCAGGAGCTGACCGCCGTCCTGCGCGAGCTTCCGGCCGAGGAAAAGCGCGAGTACGGCCGCGCCCTCAACGAGCTCAAGAAGCTGGTCGAGGAGAAGCTGCGGGCGGCGAAGGAGCAGGCATCGGCGGGTCAGACCGCCGGGCGGCGCCCGGCGGTGGACGTCACCCTGCCCGGCCGGCGGCCGCCGCGCGGCGCCGAGCACCCGGTGCACCGGGTGCGGCGCCGCATCGAGTCGATCTTCCTGCGCATGGGCTACTCGGTGGAGGACGGCCCCGAGGTCGAGGACGACTGGCACAACTTCGAGGCCCTGAACATCCCGCCGGATCACCCGGCCCGGGACGACCAGGATACGTTCTACCTGCCCGGCGGCGCCCTGCTGCGGACCCACACCTCGCCGGTCCAGGCGCGGACCATGGAGAGCCGCAAGCCGCCCATCCGCATCATCGTGCCCGGGCGCGTCTACCGCCGCGACTCCGACCTCAGGCACTCGCCCATGTTCCACCAGATCGAGGGGCTGGTGGTGGACGAGGGCATCACGTTCGGCCACCTCAAGGCGACCCTCGAGACCTTCCTCAAGGCGCTCTTCCACGGCGTCGACGTCCGCTTCCGGCCGAGCTACTTCCCCTTCACCGAGCCCTCGGCGGAGGTGGACATCAGCTGCATCTTCTGCGGCGGGTCGGGCTGCGGGATCTGCTCCCAGTCGGGGTGGATCGAGATCCTCGGCGCCGGGATGGTGGACCCGCGGGTGTTCGAGAAGGTGGGCGTGGACGCCGGGCGCTTTACCGGTTTCGCCTTCGGGCTCGGGCTCGACCGGGTGGCGATGCTCCTGTACGGGATCCCCGACCTGCGGCTGATGTTCTCGGGCGACCAGAGAGTGACGAGGCAGCTGACATGAGATTCGACGCCGAATGGCTGCGTGAGCTGATGGACGGCGCCCCGGGACGCGACGAGGTGGCCGAGCGGCTGACCGCGTGCGGCTTCAACGTCGAGGTTCGCGAGCCGGACGGGGACTCCGAGATCTGGGACGTGGACGTGACCACCAACCGCCCGGACGCCATGAATCACCGCGGGCTGGCGCGGGAGGCGGCGGTGGCCTGCGGGGCCGCGTTGCGGCCTCTCGAGGCCGGCCCGGACGAGGGTGAGGAGCCGGCGTCGGCGGCGGTGAGCGTCGCCATCGAGGCGCCGGAGCTGTGCAGCCGCTACGTCGCCCGGGTGGTGCGCGGGGTGCGGGTGGTCGAGTCCCCCGAGTGGCTCAAGACCCGCCTCGAGCGCTGCGGGATCCGGCCCATCAACGCCATCGTCGACGCCACCAACTACGTGCTCCTGGAGCTCGGCCAGCCCCTGCACGCCTTCGACCTGGCCAAGGTGGCCGGCGGCGGGATCGTCGTCCGCCGCGCCCGCGATGGCGAGACGCTGCGCACCCTGGACGGCGAGCTCCGCACCCTCGATCCCTCCCTCCTGGTCATTGCCGACGCGGAACGGGCGCTGGCGCTGGCCGGCATCATGGGTGGGGCGGACAGCGAGATCGGCCCGGGCACGGTGGACGTGCTCATCGAGAGCGCGCACTTCGACGCCCTCGGCATCCGCCGCGGCGCGCGGCGCCTGGGCATGCACACCGAGGCCTCGCACCGCTTCGAGCGCGGCGCCGATCCCGAGATAGCGCCGGTGGCGGCCGATGTCGCGGCGGCGCTCATCACCCGCCTCGCCGGGGGCACGGTGTCCCGGGGGCGGGTGGACGCCAACCCGCGGCCCTGGCGGCCGGCCGAGCTCGAGCTCGACGCGGCCCGGCTGAGCGCCTTCGCCGGCCTCGAGATCCCCGCCGAACGGGCGGTCTCGATCCTCGAAGGGCTCGGCTTCGCGCCGGTGCGCTCGGACTCCGGAATCCGGGTGACGGTGCCCTCGTGGCGGGTGGACGTGGAGCGGGTCCAGGACCTGTACGAGGAGGTCATCCGCCACGTCGGCTACGACGCGGTGCCGGCGGTGCTGCCGGTCCTGCCGGCGGTGCCCGGCGAACGCCGGGGGAGCTGGCCGCTGGTGGACCGCGCCCGCGACGCCGCCCTGGGCGCCGGGCTGGCCGAGGTGGTCACCTTCGCCTTCTGTGATCCGCAGCACGACGCGGAGGCGGCGACGCTGCCGCTCGTCGCGGCCGAGCCGCTGCCCCTCGCCAACCCCCTCGCCCGCACCCAGGGCGTGATGCGGCGCAGCCTGGTCCCCGGGCTGCTCGGCGCCGCGCGGCTGAACCTCAACCAGGGCGAGACCGACCTCGCCCTCTTCGAGGAGGGGCGGGTCTTCGGCCTCGCCGACGGCACGCCCTTGGAGGCGGACCACCTGGCGGTGCTCCTGGCCGGCGGGACGGGCCCGTGGGACCGGCGCCACCCGGTGGACTTCGGCGATCTCAAGGGGATCGTGGAGCACATCGCGTCCGGCGTGCCCTTCCCGCCGCTCGAGTGGCGGCGGGGCGGCGACCCGTGGCTGGACGAGCGCGAGAGCGCAGTGCTCGTCACCGGCGACGGCCGGCGGGCGGGCTTCGCCGGTCTCCTGGCGGCCGACAAGGCCGCGGCCTGGGAGATCCGCCAGCCGGTGTACCTGGCCGAGCTCGACCTCGGCTGCGCCCTGGCCGAGCCCCCGGCGCCCCGTTTCGAGGGCCTGCCCCGCTTCCCGGCGGTGACCGCCGACATGACCGTCGAGCACCCGGAGTCCCTGAGCTTCGCCGAGCTGGTGGCGGCCGTGCGCCGGCTGGCGTCCCCGCTGGTGACCCGGATGGAGCTCGTGGTGCGCTACAGTGGCAAGGGCCTTCCCCCGGGTCACGTGCGGACGACCCTGCGGCTGACCTACCGCCGGGACGACCGCTCGCTCACCCAGGAGGAGGTCAACGCCGGGCAGGAGGCGCTGCGCTCGAAGCTGGCGGCCGAGCTCGGCGTCCGGTTCGCCTGAAGGAGGCCGTGATGGCGATGCAAGCGGTTCTGAAGAAGCTGGAGACCCGCATCGGCGAGCTCGTGGAACGCTACGAGGGGGCCCGGCGCCGGATCGACGAGCTGGAGAAGGAGATCGAAAGCCTGCGCGAGGCGGCCGCGGCCCACGAGGCCGCCGCGGCGCGGATCGCCGAGCTCGAGGCGAAGGTCGCCGAGCTCGAAAAGGCCGCCGCCTCCGGCGAGGAGACAGGCCGCAGGGCCGCGGAGCTCGAGGCCAGGCAGCGGGAGCTGGCCGGCCGGCTGGAGCAGGTTCTGGAACGCATCGACGGCGCCCTCGCCGGGGAGTGATCCCGGCCGGGGCGGGGCGCGTCACGGGCGCTGATTCCGACGTGACGGCTGCTCACGCGTGGAACTTTCCCCCGGCCACCGGCGTATGATGGTGTGATGCTCGGAGCCATGCGGCGGCCGCTCTTCGGTGTGGCGGTGGTCGGGGCGCTGGCCTTCCTGCTCGCGGGTCTGTCGATCGCGGACATGTACCTGCCCAAGCCCTACGACGGCGTGGTGCTGGAGGCCGACGCGCCGGGGAGGATGGTGGTGCGCCAGGTGGTGTCGGGCTCGGGCGCCGACGCCGCCGGGATCCGGCCGGGGGACGTCATCGTCGGCATCGACCACTCGGTGCTGCGCTCCACGGGGCAGGCCGCCACGCTGTTGAACCGGCACCACATCGGCGACACCGTGCCCTACCTGGTCCGCACCGGGGGCCACGTGCGCCAGGTCGAGGTGCGCCTGGGACGCCGGCAGATCGGCGACACCATGTACCTGCTGGCGTGCCTCCTGGGCTTCGTCTTCTTCTTCGTGGGCCTGTTCGTGGTCGGTCACCAGCCGCGGCTGCCGGCGGCCCGGCTGTTCTTTGTGATGAGCATCCTGTTCCTGCTCTTCCTGGTCTGCCGGCTGCGACCGGCGTCCTACTCCTGGGTCGACGGCTTCGTCCTCACGACCGGGACCGTGGCCCTGCTCTTCATGCCGGCGACCTTCTTCCACTTCTTCATGATCTTCCCGCGCCAGATCTGGCAATGGCGCCGCGACCCGGTGGCCAACACCGCGGGCTGGCTGTGGCGCCGCAACCTCCTGCTGCCCGTGATCTACCTGATGCCGGTGGCCGTCTACGCGGCCTCCGTGACCTCCTCGCTGCGCAGCGGACGCCCGGTGGCCCTGATCAGCGGTGCGCCGGCCGCCAACTGGTGGGTGATGTTGGTCTACATGGCGTTGGGGGTGGGGGCGCTGGCGGTGAGCGCCCGCTGGCTGCCCGACCAGCGGCAGCGCCGGGGGGCGATGTTCGTCTTTTTGGGCACCGTGTTCGGCGTCGTGCCCTTCCTCGCCCTGGCGGTGGCGGCGCCGTCCTTCCTGCACACCGAGACCTTCCTCCTCTACGGCGTGCTGCCGCTGATCCTGGTGCCCCTGACCTTCGCCTACGCCATCGTCCGCTTCCAGTTGCTCGACATCCGGGTGATCCTCCGCAAGAGCCTGCTCTACACCGTCACCACGGCCCTGATCACCGGGGTGTACGCCGGCGGCATCGCCGCCTTCAACGCCGTCTTCAAGGGCACGGCGGTGGCCAATAGCCGCTTCTTCCCCATCGGCTTCGCCCTGACCATCGTGCTCCTTTTCGAGCCGCTGCGGCGGCGGATCCAGGCGCCGGTGAACCGCTTCTTTTTCCGGGAGCGCTCGCGCCTGCGGCGCGCGATGGAGGAGATGGGCGAGGCCTTCACGGCCCAGGTGGACCTGCAACCGGTGGTGCGGGAGCTGGTGGAGCGCCTGCCGGAGCTGCTCGGCCTTCGGTTCGCGGCTCTGTACCTCTCCCGGAGCACGGTGCTCGACCGGGTTGCCGGCCCCCCCTATCTGCCCGAACGGCTCCCCGATCTCGCCATCCTCCGCGACCACGTGCAGCGGCGGGGCGGCATTCTGAGCCTAGACCAGCTGGCGCCCCTGGAGATGCTGTCGTCCGACGTGGAGCGGGTGGTCGCGGACCTGGGGAAGGCCGGGGTGGAGTACGTGGCGGTCCTGGCCTCACCGCGGCGGGGTATCGGCCTGGTGCTGCTGTCGCGGCCGGCGGGGCGGATGTCCGTGGAGCCGGAGGACCTGCGCCTGGTGCGGGGGCTCCTGCAGCAGGCGTCCATCGCCCTGGAGACCAGCCTCTTGCTCGAGGAAAAGACGCGCCAGGCGCAGATCGAGCGCGAGCTGAAGATCGCCGCCGACATCCAGCAGTCCCTGCTTCCGCGGGACCTGGCGGTCACCGGGGGCTGGCGGATCGCCACCGTCTGCCGGCCCGCCCGGGAGGTTGGGGGCGACTTCTTCACCGAGCTCCCCGGGCCGTACCCCGGGAGCCGGGCCGTCGTCTACGGCGACGTGTCGGGCAAGTCGATTCCCGGGGCCCTGCTGATGATGGCCGCGCACGAAGTGCTGCACGCCCTGGCCATCGGCCACCCGGATCCGGGAGAGCTCTTCGACCTCGCCAACCGGCGCATCCACACCCTCCGCCGGGGCAGCACCGTCCTGCGCCGGGGCAGCTTCGTCGCTTTAGGGTACCTGGCCTGCTTACCCGGCGGCGGATCCCTGCGCTACTGCCTGGCCGGCCAGCCTCCGCCCCTGAAGCGGCGCGCCGACGGTACGGTGGAGGAGCTCGAAATGCCCCGGCACAGGATCCCCCTGGGGGCGCTTCCGGGCGGGGGCTACACGGCGCTGGAAACCCCCATGGAGCCGGGCGACGTGGTCCTGGCGTACTCCGACGGGGCGATCGAGGCCATGTCGCCGACGGGCGAGTTCTTCGGCCTCGACCGGCTCGTCGCCACGCTGGCGGCGGCTTCCGGCGACCCGCAGGCCGTCGTCGACCGGGTGCTCGACGCCCTGGACGCCTTCACGCGCCAGCGCCAGGCTTACGACGACGTGACCCTGATCGCCCTGGGATGCCGCGCCGGGCCGGAGGGCGGCGATGAAACCCGGCGGCCGGCGGATCCGTACCTCGGTGGCAGCGGAGAGCCGGCGCCTGCAGCGGACGGGACCGGGGGCATGGAAACGGACGGGAATTGAGCCGATGAGAAGAATCGTGATCGGGGTCGCGGTGGCGGCGGGCCTGGTGGCCCTCGGCGTGTGGTGGCTGACGGGCGCTCACCGGCCGGAATGGACCACCCGTTCCCCCGAGGCGTTGGCCGAGCTCCAGGCCGCCATGAACGCGCGCATGAAGCTCTACTACGCCGACTCCCAGCGCCATCTCGAGCGCGCCCTGACCCTCGATCCCGACTTCGTCATGGCCCGGTTCATGCTCGAGGAGGACCGTTCGAAGTCGAGCCCGCAGCGCCTCGAGGAGTTCAAGACGTTCTTGAAGGGGATCGATCTGGGCCGCCTCAACGCGCGCGAGCGGCTCTTCGTCGAGCGGGCCCGCGCGCTCGTGGCCGGGCGGCCCAAGGAGGCGGAGCGGCTCCTCGACCTGTACCTCACCCGGCATCCGGACGACCCTTTCGCGCTCAATATCAAGGGAACCTTGCTCTGGTATTCGGGCAAGCTCGACGCCGCCAAGACGGTCTTCGAACACCTGGTGAAGATCGCACCGAACTGGGTGGTGGCCTACAACCAGCTCGGCTACATCGCCATGGAGCAGGGCCGGTTCGCGCGCGCCGAGGATTACTTCAAGACCTACGGCTTCATCGCGCCGGACCAGGCCAATCCCCACGATTCGCTGGGCGAGCTGCTGACCCTCACCGGGCGTTACGACCAGGCGGTCGAGGAGCTTCACCGGGCCCTGGCGGTCAAGCCGGACTTCTGCGCCTCGTACGAGCATCTGGTGCTCGTCCACTCGCTGATGGGCGACCTCGAGGCCGCCGGGCGGGATATCGAGCAGGCGACGGCGAGCGGGGGCTGCCCGCAGAAAGTGATCGAGGGCCTGAAGTGCAGCGTGACGGCATGGCCCCTGGAGACCACCCACCGCTGGCGCGAGCTG
The DNA here is from genome assembly GCA_964644635.1 of uncultured Thermoanaerobaculia bacterium. Classification (GTDB taxonomy): domain Bacteria; phylum Acidobacteriota; class Thermoanaerobaculia; order Thermoanaerobaculales; family Sulfomarinibacteraceae; genus CAZXXL01. The sequence goes on from CAZXXL010000008.1 coordinate 18,299, forward strand.
CTGGAGGCCGTGACCGGAAACGGTTGCGCCGCGCGTCTCGACTGGCGGGGGAGCCTGCTCATCACCGTGCACCGGGCGCGGGCGTTCACGGGTGACGATGCCGGCGCCGACGAGCTCGAACGGCGCGTGGCGGCCGATCTGGCACGGGTCGAGAAGGATCCCGCCGCCGGCCCGGAGATCACCGGCATGCTCCGCGCCGAGCTCGGTCACATGCGCGGGGTGCGGGCGGCCGCCTCGGGCCGCTACGACGACGCGGCGGGCAGGCTGCGCGAGGCCGACCGGAACCTCACCTACCGGGGCGCCGGCGTCGGGCTTTTCAAGCTCTTCAACCGCCTGGCGCTCGCCGAGGTCCTCGCCGCAGGCGGTCATCCCGTCCAGGCCGCGGCCGTCGTCCGCGCCGTACGCGAGGTCAACCCGGCCATGGCGGCGGCCTTCGGGTCCGGCCACTGGCGCCCGCTGGGGCTTCGGGAAGGCTCGGCCGCCCGGCGCTGACGGTCCTCTCGCGCCGGGCGCCCGGGTTGCCACGCGAAAGAGCAGGAATTAGATTCGAAAGAGAGCCCGTGAGCCGGCGGCCAGGTCTCACCGAGCGCCGGCATCGTCCGCTGCAATTCTTCCCAAGGGGGTGCGATCATGAAGCGATTCGTTGCCCTGTGCGCAGGCCTGAGCTTCCTCGCGGCTGCGGCCGCGGTTCCCGCCCCGGCGTCGCCGTCGGCGGTGCCTGACAAGACGGCTCCGGCCGCCACCCCGGTGGCGGTCTTCTCGGGCTCGGTGGCGGTCACGTCGGTGGAGATCGTCGTCCGCGCCACCGACCGCGAGGGCCGGCCGGTCAGCGACCTGCGCCCGCGGGATCTCGAGGTCCTCGAGGACGGCAAGCCGGTGCGGGTGACCGACCTGACGCCGTTCATCATTCCCGCCCCGGCGAAAGCCGCCCCGGCCCCAACGGCCGTCCCGACGGCGGTCCCGACACCGTCCCCGGTCCCGACGCCGGCGCGGCCCGCGGCGGCGGCGCCCCGGGTGACCATCTACATCCAGAACGAGCTGCTCGAGCCCGGGCAGATGGCGTGGGCCATCTCCGGGCTCGAGGAGAACGCCGGGAGGATCGTGGCCATGGGCCCGGTCCGCGTGGTGGTGGCCGATCCCGATCCCGTCGTGGTCGCCGACGGCGTCACGGACCCCGCCCGGCTGGTGCGGGTGCTCGACCGGGTGCGGCGGGAACATCCCGCGCGTAACCGGATCGGGCGCCTGCGCAGGGAGTTTTACCGGGAGATCCGGGGCGTCACCGCGAACATGGTCAAGCATCTGGCGATCGTCGAGGCGCGGCACGAGGAGGCGGTGGTGCGCCGGGTCATCGAGCGCCTGGAGGCGTGGGCCGCGGGCAAACAGCGGCACGGGGGACGGGTGCTGCTGCTCGTCTCCGGCGGCTTCGACCTTGAGCCCTACGACTACTACACCTCCTTCGTGACCTGGGCCGATCAGGGTGATTTGCGCAGGCGTTTCGAGGGCGGCACCGAGCAGGACGTCGGCCAGAGAATCGCGGTTGCCGAGCTGTGGCAGCGCCTCAGCCAGGAGCTCGCCGGCCTGGGATGGACCGTGGTCGGGTTCACCGGCGGTCTCGGCGAGACGAGCTCGACGGCCGCCGCGGAGACCTCCGGCACCACCCGGGCCCAGGGTTTCCTGAGCGCGGTGCCCCAGGGCATGACGGCCAACGCCGGCACGCTGCTGCTGCATCCGGTGGATCCCCTCCGCGAGGCCGCCGACGCCTCGGGCGGCGCGGTGTCGGTGACCCCGAAGGCCCTCGGCGAGGCCCTCACCGGGCTCCAGCGGGCGTACGTGCTGGCCTACACGGTGCCCCGTCCGGCGGACGGGAAGGTCCACCACGTGACCGTGCGCGCGCGGCGGGCGGGCGTGGTCGTCCACGCCCCGGGCGTGGTGCGCGCCGTGGTGCCGAGGGGCGACAACGAGCGCCGGGCCAGGCTGCTGCTCTTCGGCGGCCGGGCGGCCGGCGAATTCCCGGTGACGGCGAGGATCACCGGCGTCTCGGGCTCCCGCCGCAAGGGGTACTCGGGCCGCCTCGTGGTTCGGGCCCAGCTGGGCAAGGTGCTCGGCCTGCTGCTGGCCGCGGGCCAGCCGCGGATGGTGGTCGCCCTGGCCGTCGACCGGGGAACCAGCGAGCCCTTCATCACCCGGGGCGAGCCGATGCCGCTGCGGCTCCTGAACCGGCGGGGGGACTGGGAATACGAGACGACCCTGCACTGGCCGGCCAAGGCGAAGGCGCTGGCCGTGGTGGTCGGCGAGCTGACCACGGATACCTGGGGCGGCACGCGGATCGAGCTGGCACACTGACGGACGGGCGCTCCCGGCCTCCGGGCCCGGGAGCGCGGGACCCTCACTGACCGCTGGTCTCGATCTCCTCCAGGGCCCGGCGCAGGTTGGGGAACCCGGCGAGCCACAGGCCGCCGTCGATGGTCCAGCAGTCGCCGGTGACGTAGGGGTAGCGGTCCGAGGCCAGGTCGGCCGCGAGCAGGGCCACCTCCTCCACCGTAGCCAGGCGCCCGAGCGGCACGTGCCGGGCCAGGCGCTGCTGCACGGCCGGGTCCGCGTAACCGAGGTTCCGCGCGGCGTTCTCGGTGACCATGATGCCGGGCGAGAGGGCGTTCACCCGCACCCGGAAGGGGCCCCACTCCTGGGCCAGGGAGCGGGTCATCGCCAGCACGCCCCCCTTGGCGGAGGCGGAGTGCACCACCCCCGACGCGCCGGTCCAGGCGTAGCTCGCGATGATGTTGAGGATCGACCCGCCGTGGTCCTGCATTCGCCGGCCCGCCTCCTGGGAGCAGTGCCAGGTGCCGTCGAGCACGATGGCGCGCACGGCCTCCCAGCCGCCCGGGGAGAGCTCCTCCGCGCGGATGACGAAGTTGCCGGCGGCGTTGTTGACCAGGACGTCGATCCTTGAGAAGGCCGCCTCGGCGCGGTCGAAGAGGCTCGCCACGGCGGCGCGGTCGCGGACGTCGCAAGCCACCGCCTCGGCCCGTCCGCCCTCGGCGCGGATCTCCTCGGCGGCGGCCTCGAGCCGCTCCAGGTTGCGGCTGGCGATCACCACCGGGTAGCCGCGGGCGGCGAGCTCCCGCGCGATGGCCAGGCCGAGCCCGCTGCCGCCGCCGGTGACGACGGCGGCCCCACGCTTCGGGCGTTCCTCGAGGTCGACGTCGAGGTGGTTCGCGACGGCGGTCTCTCGCGGCTTGGAATTCTCGGCGGGGGCTGTTTCGGGCTTCGTTTTCATGGTGCCAATCCTACCGCACCCGGTCGTTCGCCGCCGCGCCGCCCACTGCCGGGCGCGGGGTAGAATGTTGCATGCGGGTCGTCATCACGGGTGGAGGGCCGGCCGGGTGCTTTGCGGCGCTGCGCCTCCTCAGGGACCGCCCGGGATGGCAGGTCACGCTCGTCGACAGGCGGGGGGAAAGGGTGGGGTCCCCGCGGGGCTGTGCCTTCTGCGCGGGAGTCCTGTCACCCGAGGTGACCCGGGGCCTGGAGCGGCTGAACCTCGCCCTGCCGAGGCGGCTCGTGCTCAGTTGGATCAGGGGCATCCGCTGGTTCACGCCGGGCATGGAGCCCGTCCTCTTCAGGCCTCCCGAGGGGGGCCTGCCGACCGTTTCGCGGGGGGGTCTCGCCGGCGTGCCCTCGTTCGATCACTGGCTGCGGGAGGAGGTGGCCGCAGCCGGGGCGACCGTGCGCCAGGCGACGGTGTCGCGGGTGGATTGGCGGGGGACCTCGTGGCGGGTCACGCTCGCCGACGGCGACGAGCTCCCGGCGGACAAGGTGATCCTCGCCCACGGGCTGAACGGCCCGCGGGTGGCGGGGGAGTGGGAGCACGTCGTCCGCTACGCGCCCCCGAAGACCGGGCGCGCCATCCAGACCGAGATCCTGGTCACGGCGTCGCTTCCCGCCGACGAGGTGCTGGTCTTCAGCGGATTCCACCCCGGGCTGGACTTCGTGGCGGTGACACCCAAGGGGCTCGGCAAGGCCACCCTGACCGCGATCGGCGCGGGGGCCGGGCGGATCTCCGCCCGTGACATGCTGGCCGCCGAGCCGCTGCGGCGATACGTGACGCCCGGCGTTGCCGTGGAGTGCGAATGCCGACCCAGATACGTGGAGACCGGCGGATGGGTCAGCGCCGCCCACGACCTGCTGGTGGCGGGCGATCTCTTCGCCAGCAGGTTCTACAAGAACGGCATCGGCTCGGCCTACTACACCGGCACGGCCGCGGCCGAGGCCGTGGTGGAGAACTACGGCCAACGGTACCTCGACGCGGTGGCCCGCCGGTTCCGCTGGGACAACCGGGTGGCGCGGCTGCTTTTCGGCGCGTGCCGGTGGATGGGAGGCCATGGCGGCATGAGCCGGCTGGTCCGCGGGTCGTACCTCCGGGATCGTCTCGGCCCCATGGCGTGGGCGGTCTTCCTCGGCATCGAGCCTTACGGCCGCATCGCGCGCAAGCTCCTGATCGGGGGCTGGTCGTGACCGGGCGCGGCGTGCGGCGGGGGCGGTTCGAGACCGACCTCGGGCGGCCGGTGGGCGAGGGCTCCGCCGTGGCTGTGATCGGCGCCGGCCCGGCCGGGTGCAGCGCCGCGCTCGCACTCAGGCGGCTGGCGCCCGCGGCCGAGGTCCTCGTCTTCGAGTACAAGCGGTTCGAGGAGCACTTCAACCAGTGCATGGGGGTGTTGAGCCCGCCCTTCGAGGAGGCGCTGATGGAGGCCACCGGCCTCCGGCTGCCGAGCCGGCTGGTGAGGGGACGGATCGATACCTACGTGCTCCACGGCGAACGCGAGGCGCTGCCGCTCCGGGACGAGCTCGAGGGCGAGGTCTCCCAGGTGGTGCGCCGCTCGGAGCTCGACGCCTGGCTGTACGGCGAGGTTGTGGAATCCGGGGTCGAGGTCCATACCGAGCGGGTGACCCACCTGGAGTTCCGCCGCGAGGACGTCGTTGTCTACACCGACGGCGGCACGTACTCCGTGGACGCCGTCATCGGCGCGTTCGGGCTCGACTCCACGGTGCGCAGGACGCTGCGGCTCAACACGGCCTACCGGCCGCCGGACCAGGTGGACACCATCGTCACCGTGCACCCGGTGACTCCCACGCCCGGCGAGCTCGACAGCCGGGAGATCCACACGTTCCTGCCGGCCGTGCCGCGGGTGGAGTTCGCCGCCATGGTGCCGAAGGGGGACCACGTGAGCTTCGTCGTGGCTGGGCGGGGCGTCGGCGTGAAGACCCTCAAGGAGGTCGTCGCCCTCCCCCAGGTCGAGGCGGTGCTGCCCGCGGGCTTTACCGTGGAGACGGCGTTCCGGGGCGGCTTCCCGATCCAGCCGGCGAGGCCGTTCTTCGGGGACCGCTGGGTCGTCGTCGGCGACGCCTCGGGGTTGATGCGCCCCTTCAAGGGCAAGGGGATCAACCAGGCGATCCGGGGCGGCGGGCTGGCCGCCCGCTGCCTGGCGACCCGAGGTCTCGGCGTCCGCGCGTTCGAGCCCCTCCGCGCCGCCTTCTCGGACGTCATCGGCGACCGGCGGTGGGGCCTCCTCGCGCGCTTCGCCGTCCGCGCCTCCCGGCACATGCCGGGCGGCTGGGACCGGCTCCTGGCCCGGGCGCGCGGGGACCCGCGGCTGCGCGGCGCCCTCTTCGACGCCGTCGCCGGGAGGTCGACCTTCCGGTCGATCCTCTTCCGGCTGGCGGCCAGGCCGGGGTTGTGGTCGGCCTTCCTCAGCGCGGGGCCGCGGCGGGCCGCCGGGCCGTCTGCTTGAGGTAGAGCCAGATGTCCTTGATCTCGTGGTCGCGGAACTGCGGCCACGAGAGGGCCTGAACCTGCATCCAGCGTCGCATCTCGGGGACGTGGTTCCACATCGCGGTCACGAGGGCGACCGGGCTCCCGAGCTTGGCCAGGCGCTCGACCGGGGGCCCGGGAGCGAGGCCCGTGCCGGCCACCATGTGGCACTGCGCGCAGCCGTGGCTCGAGAACAGCGACCGGCCCCGGGCGGCGCTGCCGCCCCCGCTGCCGGTGAAGCCGGTGAAGTACACGTAGGCGAGGATGTCGGCCATGTCCTGCCGCTCGAAGCGGGGCAGGACCACGCCCTGAGCGGCCATCTCCCGCTCCATGGCGTAGGCGTGGTTCCAGAGGGAGCCGGCCATCGCCCCGAGGTGTTTCTTGCGCGAGGCGGCCACCAGCGAGGGTCCGGCATCGCCGCCGTCGGCGCGCGGGCCGTGACAGCGACCGCAGTGCTTGGCCCGGTAGAGGCGGCGGCCGCGGCCGGGATCGGGCGGCTCGAGATAGCGGACCGCCGCCTCGCCGACCCTGCCCCAGCGACGGATGGCCGCCTGGATATCGGACATGTCCCGGTCCTGGAAGATCGGCATCCGGATCCCCCGGGCGCGTTGTGCCGCGCGCATGGCCGCCCCGGAGTTCCACATCGCCTGGGCCAGGGGCACGGGGTTGGTCCATCGGGCATAGCGGTCGAGCGGTCTCGCCAGGCGGCCCCCGGAACCTCCCAGGCTGTGGCAGGCCAGGCAGTGCTTGTCCGCGAGGAGGCGAGCGCCGTTGTCCGCGTCGCCGGGGGCGTCGAGGAGATTGAGGGCGTAGAGGTAGGACAGGAAGGCGCCCATCTCGTCCGGGGAGAAGACCGGCCAGGCCCGCCCCTGGGCCTGGAACCGGTCGAGCATCTTCGGCGAATGGTTCCAGAAGTACCCGGCGAGCTCGTAGATGTCCGAGGCGAGGGCCGAGCGGCCCAGGTCCGGCCCCTGGCTGGATCCCACGCCCCACACGGAGTGGCACTGATTGCAGTGCTTGCCGACGAAGATCGCGTGCCCGCGGGTCGGTTGCAGGCGGGACAGCCCGGACGGCGCCGCGGCCAGGAGAGGCCCCGCCACCAGCGGGAGAATCCATGCAAGCCATCTGTTCTTCAAGGCCCCACCTCCTTCGGCAGGTAGGAACCGACGCGGTCGGCCACCTCCGCCTGGGAGGAGGCGAGACCTTCCTCGACCTCCCAGATGGAGACCATGGGGAAGAGCTTGGCGGCCACGAGGTAGACGGTGATGAAGCCGGACAGGGTGCCGAGGGCGATTCCCCATTCGTAGAGCGAGGGAGTGTAGAACGAGTGCTTGAGGGCCTCGAAGCGCGGGTTGACGCCGGTCACCACCACGATGTTGAACCTCTCGAGCCACATCCCGACGACGACGGAGACGCCCGCCACCAGGCATCCCGCAGGCGTGCGGGTCCGGCGCCTGACCATGAGGATGAACGGCACGACGAAACAGGTGGCGACCATGACCCAGAACGGGAGCGCGTAGCTGCCCGTGAACTTGTCCCAGAAGGACCGCATCTCGGCCACTTCGTGGCCGTAGAAGGCGGTCAGGTATTCGGCCCCCGTGAAGTACAGCCAGAGACAGCTCATGACCAAGAAGAGGCGTCCGAGGTACTCGAAGTGGATATCCCGGAGGTAACGCTCGAGGTGGAAATTCCTGCGGATGAGGTACATCGAGATGAAGAGAGCGGCGATTCCCGAGTAGATGGCGCCGACCACGAAGTAGGGACCGAAGATCGTCGAGTGCCAGCCCGGCCGCAGGGTGAGGGCGAAGATGAAGCCGATGATGGTGTGCACGCTGATCGCCACCGGGATCACGGCGATCGCCATGGCGGCGATCACCCGCTCCAGCCGGTGGCGAAGGCGGCGCGCGCGGTCGCTGTGATCGTCGGGGTTGGGAAACCCGAGGGCGAGGATCCGGTAGAACCCGGGCCACTTGATCCTGGCGTCCCGGATGATGGCCAGGTCGGGAAGCATCGGCAGGTAGAGGTAGACGGTGGAGGCCGTCATGTACACCGTGATCGAGACGACGTCCCAGAGGAGGGGGGAGCGGAGGTGGGCGTTGAAGAGGACGTTGAGCAGGCGGTCGGGACGGCCGAGGTCGATGATCGGCTGGATGGCGCCGAATCCGAGGACGAGGACGGTGATGAACTCCGCCGAGCGCGTGATGGCGCGCCGCCACTCGGCCTGGGACACGCGCAGGATGGCCGAGATCAGCGTGCCGGCGTGGCTGATGCCGATGAAGAAGACGAAGTCGATGATGTAGATGCCCCAGAAAACCGGGTTGTGGAGGCTGGTGACGCCGAGGCCGCGGTGGTACTGGATGATGTAGCAGGTGATGCCGAGCAGCAACCCGCCGGCGGCGGCGGCGAGGGCCAGCCAGTAGGAGACCGTGGTCACCACCAGGGGGCGCAGGAGATCGCGGCGGATCGGCGGTAGCGACTCGAGCCGTTCGATTGCGGTGGCCATCACTTCACCTTCCTGAGATAGATCACCTTGGGCTGCGTTCCGAGGTCCTCCATGAGGCGGAACGCCCGCGGATCGTCCGCCAGCCGGTGAACCTCGTGGAGCGGGTTGTCGAGGTCACCGAAGATGATGGCCCGGGTCGGGCACAGCTCGGCGCAGGCGGGCTGGTAATCGGACTCGCGGACCTGGGTCCGGCCCTCCATCCGGGCGCGGTCGCGGGCGATCTGGAGCCGATGGTGGCAGAAGGTGCACTTCTCGATCACGCCCTTGTAGCGGACCGCCACGTCCGGGTTCAGCATCTCCTCCATGGGCGGCGGCCACTCGGGCCGGTGCCAGTTGAAGTACTTGACGTCGTAGGGGCAGGCGTTGGCGCAGTAGCGGCAGCCGATGCACCGCCCGTAGATCTGGCCGACGATCCCCGTTTCCGCCGACAGGTAGGTGGCATGGACCGGGCAGACCCGGGTGCAGGGCGGGTTGTCACACTGCATGCACGGCCGGGGAAGGTAGCTCACCTCGAGGTCGGGCGCCTCGCCCTCCACCTGGGCGAAGACCTTCATCCACGCCTTGGTTCGGCCCTGGCGCGCCTCTTTCGGCGTGGACGGCGGGATGTTGTTCTCCTGCGCACAGGCGATCTCGCAGACCCCGCAACCCGTGCACTTCTCGAGGTCGATCACCATGCCGTAACGCGCCTTCGTCCACATGTCTCACCAGCCCCCTGCAGCGGCCGCAACGGTCCGGTCAGCCACGGGTCACCTCCACGGGAACGCCGCCCACGATCCTGGTGGGGAGCGCCGGGTGCAGCTCCATCGGGATCAGGTGACCGAGGGGCCGCGTGTCCTGCGGCCCGTAGAACGACGGCCCCTCGCTGTGGCCGAAGCCGAAGGGCACGGCCACCACGCCCGGCACCACGCCGGGCGTGACGACGGCCTGCGCGTGGATCTCGTGGCCGGACTCTCCGGGCACCCGGAGCGTGACGGGATCTCCCTGGTGGATCCCGAGGGCGGCCGCGGTCTCCGGGTTGATGGCAGCCCATGCCTCGCGGACCTGTCCCTCGGTGAGCCCGGCCACACGCAGGGTCCAGGGGACGGTCAGGGTGAGATTCGGATCGCGGGTGATCTCGAAGTGGGGTGCGATCACCGGCGACTCGGTCCGCTGCGGCGGCCTCAGGTGCGCCTCGCCGATCGCCTCGGGGAGGAGATCCAGGCGCCCGTCCGGGGTCCGGACGCAGCTGGACCAGTTCGGAGCCCCCGTGTTGAGGTCGGCCCAGCCGCCGAGGTCGGCGAGCCGATCGAGCCCGGTGGCCGGCCCCTGGCCGAACCACCAGCCGCGTTCCTCCATGGCCGCCACCTGCTCCAGCCTGCCCAGGTCGCCGAGGGGAGCTCCCCGGCGGAGGTGCGCGAGCCCGCGTGCCCGGCGGGCGATGATCTCGTGGAAGGAGGGCGCCGGGAGCTCGATGCCGAGCCCGTTGGCGACCGCGAGCAGGGTGTCCTCGACCGGCCGCGCCTCGCCACGGGGCGGCACGGCGGGGGCGCGGACGAGATAGGCGTCGTAGGGAACGCCGGGCGGCTGCGCGGCATCTCCCCAGTCCTCGAGATGCAGGGTCGACGGCAGGAGCCAGTGGCAGCGCCGGGCCGACTCGTCCGCGAGGAGGCCGAAGGCGAACCGCTCGCCCGCGGCGTCGAACCAGCGGCCCACCGGGGACGAGTCGCTGAATGCAAAGAGCGGGTTGACGCCGTCGAGGACGAGGAGCTTGGCGGGCGAGAACCTGCCGCTGGCAACCTTGCGCAGCCACAGGCCGAGACTGGTGAGGGGGGCCGAAGGTCCCGGGATTTCCTCGAGCGGGAGGGGACCGCGGACCACCAACCCGCCCGGGGTCGCCACCGAACCCTTGACCGCGTTGAGGACGATCGCGGCCCATCCGGCGAGGTGGCCGTGGCGGGTCCACAGCGCCTCCTCGCCGGGCACGCAGACCGGCCGCCGGGCCGCGGCGACGATGACGCCGGCCTTGATCAGGTGGTCCTCCGGCACCCCGGTGATCCCAGACACGCGGCGGATGTCGAGCTCGTTCAGGATCTGGCCGGCGAGCTCCTCCCAGCCCCGGGCGTGGGCCTCGAGAAAACCGGCGTCGTACGCCTGGCGTTTGAGCACGACGTAGGCGAGGCCGAGCAGTACCCAGGCCTCCGTGCCCGGCAGGCAGGGCAGCCACAGGTCGGCCCGGGCCGCGGTGTTGTCGAGCCGCGGACCGACGTGGATCCAGCGCAGCCGTCCCCGGCTCCTGCCGAACACCTGCTGGGCCCAGACCGGCGAGGGCCCGGTGGCGAGCGCGTTGAGGCCGACGGTGACGACCAGGTCCGCGCGGCTCCAGTCGGCCACCGGCGGCCGGTCGACGCCCATGGTCCACCGTGCGACCGTGCTCCAGCTCTCGGCGAGATGACCCGCGGACCAAAGGACCACCTCGCCGCCGACCTCGCCCATGAGCCGCCGCCAGAGGGCGATCCGGGTCGTGGCCGCCGTCTCGTTCACGAGCACCACCGCGCTCCCGCCGCTCGCCCGCAGCGCCGCGGCCAGTGCCGAGCGGGCCGCGGGCCAGGTGCTCCGCTGGAAGGTGTCGCCGGGGCCTGCGCGATGCAGCGGGTGGACCACCCGGTGGGGATGCAGCCGGAGCTGGAGGGCGGCGGCGCCGAGGGGGCACAGGCCGCCGCGGTTCGTCGGATGATCCGGAAGGCCGGCGACCGAGCGCGCCTTTCCGTCGACGACGCGGACCCGGAGGCCGCAGCGGGCGGGGCAGAGCGTGCAGAACGAGGTCTGCATGGACTCGGCGTGCCGGTCCCACCCGCGCCGGCTCATCCCCGGGAGCAGCTCGTAGGTTCCCTTGCACCCGGCGGCCACTCCGGCGCCGGCCGCCGCCGAGAGCTTGAGAAAGGTCCTCCGCCGCATATCTCACCGCCTTCTCGCTGGGACGAAACTCGGTGAGAGATACGGGCTGCGCTTCATCCTCGGCTCCTCACCGATGACAGGCGATGCAATCGACCGTGACGTTGCGGCGCTGGTGGCAGCCGATGCAGAACTTCATCCGGATCTTCACCAGCGGCCGGGCCGGAGGAGCCGACGTTCGCGCGATCGCCCCGTGGCAGGTCTCGCACGGGATCTTGGCGACCACGACGTGACGCCGGTGGCTGTAGAACACGTGGTTGGGAAACTTGAAGAGCTTGTTGAACTCCGGCCGGGGCGACGCCTTGGCGAGGCGCCGGACCTTCTCCTCCTCCGGGTTGTCGCTGAGCTTTTCCTCGTGACACTGCATGCACAGCGAGAGCCCTGGGAGCCAGGCGTGGAAGGAGGTCGTCACGCCCTGGTGGCAGTCCACGCACTCCATCTCGGCATCCTTGACATGGACGGAGTGGGGGAAGGCGATGGGCTGGCCGGTGGAGAGGGCCGGGCGGCCCGTCCCGGCCCCGATCAGGGCCAGGAACGCGAGAACCATGACCGTGAAATCTCTCTCGGTCTTCATTCTTCCTGTGATCCTCGACGGAATCTCCTGGGAAGAATTCTGCCTTGAATTGCGGATGATGTCAAATGAACATACCTAAAAGTGAGACTCGGGTGCATTTGGGACCGAACGTACCACCGCCGGCCCGCCCGCCACCCCCGGCGCGCGGCTCGGGTGTGACCGCCCGCGGCGGCCGGGGAACCGGGCGGCGCTCGGCGGGGCCCGGCTCGTGCGCTATGATCGCGCGGTGGGCAGGACCATGCGGGTGGCCGCGTACGCCGGGGGCGGGCGTCCGCGGGTGGAGACGCGGCCGGTGCCCGAGCCGGGCGCCGGGGAGCTGCTGCTCCGCGTGCGCTGCTGCGGCCTGTGCGGGACCGACCTTTTCAAGATCGTCAACGGCACCATCGCGCCGGGGACGGTCCTCGGCCACGAGCTGGTGGGCGAGGTGGAGGCGGCGGGAGCCGGCGTGGACGGCTTCGCCGCCGGCGACCGGGTCGTGGTTCCCCACCACGTGGCCTGCGGGCGGTGCGCGCTGTGCCGGCGCGGCGCCGACACCCAGTGTGCGACCTTCAAAGAAAACCTGCTCGAGCCCGGGGGCTTCGCCGAGCTCGTGCTGGCGAGGCCGAGGGCGGTGGCCCGGGCCGCCAGGCGGGTGCCCGACGGCGTGGCCGACGAGGCGGCGGTGTTCATGGAACCGGCGGCCTGCGTCCTGCGCGGGATCGAGCGGTCGGGGCTGGACGGGAACGCCGGGTGCGCGGTCGTCCTCGGGGCGGGCAGCATGGGACTGCTGCACCTTTTGGTCCTGCGCGCCGTGCTGCCGCGGGTGGAGGTCGTGGTGATCGATCCGCTGGCCGAACGCCGCCGGTCGGCGCCCGCCCTCGGCGCCCGGGCGGCCGGCGATCCCGGGCGGGCGGCGGCGCTGGCGGCGGAGATCTCCGGCGGCGTGGGGGCGGACGCCGTCTTCGACACGGTGGGCGGCGCGGGCCCGCTGGCGGCGGCCCTGGACCTCCTCAGGCCGGGCGGAACAGTGGTGCTCTTCGCCCACGCGCGGCCCGGCGAGGCGGCCGGCTTCGACCTCAACCCCTTCTTCAAGACCGAGAAGCGGGTGGTGACCACGTACTCGGGCGGCCTCGGCGAGCAGGAGACCGTCGCGGGGCTCCTCTTCTCCGGCCGCCTCGACCCGTCGCCGCTGGTGACCCACCACCTGGCCCTGGAATGCTTCGACGAGGCGGTGGCGCTGGCCCGCTCCCGGGCGGCCCTCAAGATCCTGCTCCATCCGGAGGCGGCATGATGAACCTCCCGGCGAGCTATCGCGTGGTTCACCTGATCGGCCCCGAAAGAACCCGGCTGCACCACCGTCCGCTGGTTGGGCCGGGCCCGGGTGAGCTGCTGCTCCGGGTGGAGGCGGCGACCACCTGCGGCACCGATCTCAAGGTCTACCGGCGGGGAGGGCACCCGAGGATGCTGCGGGTGCCGTGCGCCTTCGGGCACGAGATGGCCGGCGTGGTGGCGGCGGTGGGACCGGGGACGCCCACCTGGCGGGAGGGCGATCGCGTGGTGGTCGCCAACTCGGCGCCTTGCGGGTGCTGCACCGCCTGCCGGTCCGGCCGCGAGAACCTGTGCCGGGACCTGGCCTACCTCAACGGCGCCTTCGGTGAGGTCCCTTATGCCCCACGGACGCTGCCCGCGGAGCGGCGGGGGGGGGCCTCGGGGGGCGACGGCCGGGTGAGTGA